>JAKFEZ010000256.1:0-18060 GCA_036675435.1 Ramlibacter sp.
GCATGGCGCTGCTGGCGCCGGTGCTGGCGCCGCAAAACCCCTTTGACCTGACGACGCTGGACCTGATGGACGCGCGCCTGCCGCCGGCCTGGAGCGAAGGGGGCCAGCTGAGATACCTGCTGGGCACCGACGGCCAGGGGCGCGACATGGTGTCGGTGATGCTGTATGGCCTGCGCATGTCGCTGCTGGTCGGCATTGCGTCCACGCTGCTCTCGCTGGTGGTTGGCGTGACGCTGGGCCTGATCGCCGGTTATGCCGGCGGCCGGCTGGACAACGTCATCATGCGTGCGGCCGACGTCCAGCTGAGCTTTCCGGCCATCCTGGTGGCGCTGCTGATTGACGGCCTGTCGCGCACCGTGCTGCCGCGCGCCGTGCACGAGCAGCTGTCGCTGCTGATCGTGGTGGTGGCGATTGCGCTGGCCAACTGGGTGCAGTACGCCCGGACGGTGCGCAGCGTCACCATGATCGAAAAGGACAAGGACTACGTCAACGCGGTGCGGCTGATCGGCATGGGCCGGGCGCGCATCCTGTTTCGCCACGTGCTGCCCAACATCCTGAGCCCGGTGCTGGTCATTGCCACCTTGTCCATCGGGCTGGCGGTGCTGACCGAGGCCACCCTGAGCTTTCTGGGGCTGGGTGTGCCAGCCACGTCGCCGTCGCTGGGCACCCTGATCCGGCTGGGCAACGAGGTGCTGTTTTCCGGGGAGTGGTGGATCACGGTGTTGCCGGGGCTGCTGCTCATTGGCCTGGTGCTCAGTGTCAACCTGTTTGGCGACTGGTTGCGCGACGCGCTCAATCCACGGTTGAAATAATCATCATGACCACTTCCAACATTGCGTCACCCGCCGCGCCCCTGCTGTCGGTGCGCCACCTGCGCGTGCAGATTCCCACCCGCCACGGCCCGTTGACGGCACTCGACGACGTGAGCTTCGACATTGCGCGCGGCGAGATCCTCGGCTTTGTCGGTGAATCCGGCGCCGGCAAATCCATCACCGGCATGGCTGTGCTGGGCCTGCTCGATCCGCCTGCCCATGTCACCGCCGGCGAGATCATTTTTGACGGCCAGCCCATCCACGGCCTGCCCGCCGCCCAGATGCGCAGGCTGCGCGGCCGGCGCATCGGCGCGATCTTCCAGGACCCGCTGCTCAGCCTCAACCCCTTGCTGACGGTGGGCGACCAGCTCACGGAAACCATGCGGACGCACCTGCCCATGAGCCGCGATGAAGCCCGCGAGCGGGCCATCGAGTGGCTGCGCCAGGTCGGCATTCCCTCGCCGACCGAACGTGTGGACGCCTACCCGCACCAGTTCTCGGGCGGCATGCGCCAGCGCATCGTGATTGCACTGGCGCTGTGCGCCGAGCCTGATCTGGTGATTGCCGACGAACCGACGACGGCACTCGATGTCTCGGTGCAGGCGCAGGTGCTGGAACTGCTGCGCACGCAGTGCCGTGAGCGCGGCACGGCCGTGCTGCTGGTGACGCACGACATGGGCGTGATTTCCGAAAACGCCGATCGCGTGGCCGTCATGTACGCCGGCCATATTGCCGAAACCGGCCCGGTGGACCAGATCGTCAACCAGCCGCGCCACCCCTACACGCGCGGGCTGATGGGCTCGATCCCGCCGGTCGACCAGGACACCCTCTGGCTGCAGCAGATCGACGGCGCGATGCCCCGGCTGTCCGCCCGGCCCACCGGCTGCCCCTTTCATCCGCGCTGCAAGCATGCGACCGAGCAGTGCGTCACCACGCGGCCCATGCCGCATCCGGAAGGCGTGGCGCTGGTGGCCTGCTGGCATCCGCAGCAAGGCCTGGCCGTGGCAGGCGTCGCGGGGGTGGCAGCATGAGCGCGCAGGGCCGCCCCAAGGGCGAATTCCCTCTCGGAGGGACGGCGCATAGCGCCAAGGGAGCACCAGTGAACATGCCTTACTTGAGCGTCAAAAACCTGTCGCGCGAATTCAAGGCGCAGGGCCGCACGGTGCGCGCCGTGGACAACGTGAGCTTTGAGATTCCCGTGGGCTCCACCTTCAGCCTGGTGGGCGAGTCGGGCTGCGGCAAGACCACGCTGGCCCGCGTGATAGCCGGGCTGGACAAGCCCAGTGCGGGCTCCATGCAGTTCAGCGCGCCGGTGGACGGCCGCGTGCACCGCACCCAGATGATTTTTCAGGACCCTTATGCCTCGCTGAACCCGCGCTGGCGTATCGGGGATGCCATCGCCGAGCCGATCACCTTCCAGAATCTGCGCCTGCGCGCGGATGTGAAGCAGCGTGTGGAAGACCTGCTGGCCCGCGTGGGCCTGTCGCCGGCCGATACCGCCAAGTTTCCGCACGAATTTTCAGGCGGCCAGCGCCAGCGCGTGTCGATCGCCCGCGCGCTGGCCGGCGAGCCCAGCTTCCTGGTGTGCGACGAGCCCACCTCGGCGCTGGATGTGTCGGTGCAGGCGCAAATCCTGAACCTGCTCAAGCGCCTGGAAAAAGAGGAGGGCCTGACCAGCCTGTTCATCAGCCACAACCTGGCCGTGGTGCGTTTTGTCTCGTCCATGATAGGCGTCATGTACCTGGGCCGCCTGGTCGAGGTGGCGCCGACGGCCGAGCTGTTCTCGGCGCCCCGCCATCCGTACACGCAGCTCTTGCTGGCCGCCATTCCGCGCATCGGCCAGGGCCGCCGTCCGGTGAGCCTTCCGGCCGGCGAGCTGCCCAGCCCGCTGGCGCCGCCGCCGGGCTGCACCTTCCATCCGCGCTGCCCGGCGGCCATGGACATTTGTCGCCGCGAAGCGCCGGCGCTGCGCACGCTGGACAACGGTGTCTCGGTGGCCTGCCATGCCGTCGGCAGCGGTGGCCAGCCCGTGCGCTTCATGCCGGGCGCTGCGCATCCCGAGTCTTTTGAGTCTTCCGCTTCTTCCTTTTCACCTGCCTGAACTGCTCATGACTGAAAACACAGACCACATAGATCTTCTGATAGAGCACGGCACCGTCATCAGCATGGACGTGCAACGCCGCGTCATCGAAGACGGCGCTGTGGCGGTCAGGGCCGACCGCATTGTGGCCGTCGGCACGACCGCAGAATTGCGCGCCCGCTTCACCGCCACCAAGACCCTCAACGCCTACCGCAAGGCGGTGTTGCCGGGCCTGATCGACAGCCATGCCCATGCCGGCCACGGCATGCTGCGCACCATGGGCGCGGGGGACCCCGGCGCCTGGATGGACGCCTGCGCCGTGATCTACACCACGGCATCGGACGAGCAGTTCTGGCGCGCCGAGTCGGCCATGACCTCGCTGGAGCGCCTGAAGGCCGGTGTGACGACGGGCGTGTCGCTGTTTGGCGGCGGCGACTCCATCATGCGGGTGGACGACCCCAAGTACGCCAGGGCGCACTGCGATGCGGTGGCGCGTGCCGGCACCCGCTCGGTGGTGGCGGTGGGCCCTTCGCGCCCTGCGGGGCCCACGCGCTATGTGGACTGGGCCACTGAGCCGCCGACCTCGCGCGACATCGATGCCGCGACCGTGCTGCAGGTCTGCAACCAGATCATTGACGAGAACCACGGCCGGGCCGACGGCCGCTTGAGCATCGCCATCACGCTGGCGGTGTTTGCGCCCATGCACGAGCCCGACCACGTGCTGCTGCGCGATGAGTTCCACCGCCAGGCGAGGGATTACTTCGGTCTCGCGAAGTCGCGCGGCCTGACCTTCACGCAGGATGGCCACCGCACCGGCACGCTGGCCCTGGCGCACCGCGAGCTGGGCCTGCTGGGCCCGACCTCCTTCATGTCGCACAGCATTGACCTGACCGACGAAGACATTGCCGTGACCCGCGAGACCGACACCCGCATCGTGCACAACCCCAGCGCCATCATGTCGATTCGCGGCCGCTGCCCGGTGCCCGAGCTGATTGATGCCGGTGTCACGGTGGCGATGGGTTCGGACGGCGCCGCGCCGGACCGCGGCTACGACATGTTCCGCCACATGTCCCAGTGCATGCACTACCACCGCCGGCATTTCCGCGATGCGGGTGTGCTGCCCCACGGCAAGGTGCTGGAAATGGTGACGATTGACGCGGCCCGCGCGCTGGGCATGGAGCACGAGATCGGTTCGCTGGAGGCCGGCAAGAAAGCCGACATCATCCTGGTGGACCTGTTCAAGCCCCACATGCTGCCGCTGAACATGCCGGTCTACCGCGTCACCTGCTTTGCCAACGCCGCCGATGTGAGCACCACCATTGTCAACGGCCGCATCCTGATGGAAGACCGCCAGGTGCAGACCGTCAACGAAAGCGAGATACTGGAAGAGGTGAATGAAGCCGCCGAGCGCATGCTGGACCGCAGCGGCCTGCGGCACCTGACGCAGGCCCCGGCGCGGCTGTGGGGTGTCAGCCATTATTGAACGCAGCAGCAGCGCAGCGGGGCGACCATCGCCAGCGTTGCCAGCCATGACCTGTGAAGGACTATCCATGCAAAATTTGATGATAAGAGGCGGCCGCCCCTGGGGCACCCAGACCGCGGACATCGCCGTGCGGGATGGCCACATCGCCGCCATAGGCTCCGATCTTCCCGCGGCGCCGGGGGATGAAGTGATTGACGCGCGCGGCTGCCTGGTCATTCCGGGCCTGGTCGATGCGCATGCCCATATCGACAAGACCCTCTGGGGCACGCCCTGGCATCCGCACCAGGCGGGCCCCACGCTGATGGACAAGATTCAGAATGAGCGGCGGGTGCTGGGCTCCCTCGGCTTGGCGCCCGAAGTCCAGAGCGCCCGGCTGCTGCGGCGCCTGATCGCCTGCGGCACCACCCATGTGCGCACCCACGTCGACGTAGGTCCCGACGTCGGGCTGGCGCACCTGCATGGCGTGCAGGCGATGCGCGACCGGCATCGCGACTGGATCGACATTGACTTTGTGGCCTTCCCGCAAACCGGCGTGATGATCCGGCCGGGCACGCTCGAACTGCTGGAGCAGGCCGTGCGCGATGGCGCGCAAGTGATAGGCGGGCTCGATCCCGTGGGCGTCGACCGCGACCCCAAGGGCCAGCTGGACGGGATATTCGCCATTGCCGGCCGGCATGGCTGCGGTGTCGACATCCACCTGCACGACCGCGGCGATCTGGGCGCGGTGACGATCGAGATGATTGCCGAGCGCACCCGCAGCCTGGGCCTGGCCGGCAAGGTGGCAATCAGCCACGCGTTCTGCCTGGGCGGGGTCGAGCCTGCGCGCCTGGAGTCCCTCATCGCGCTGCTGCTGGACAACGACATCGCGATCATGACGCACGCACCTTCGGGCCCGACACCCTTCCCGCCGATACGCCTGCTGCATGAGCGCGGTGTGCGGCTGTTCACCGGGTCGGACGGCATTCGCGATACCTGGAGTCCGCTGAACAACGGCGACATGCTGGAGCGCGCCTACCTGCTGGCCTACCGCAGCGGCTTTCGGGACGATCCAGGCATCGAGATCGCGCTGCGGATGGCGACCTACGGCGGCGCGCAGGTGATGGGCGTCGAACACTATGGCCTGGCCGTAGGCTCGGCCGCCGACCTGGTGCTGGTTGAGGCCGAAACTGCCGCCGAGGCCGTCGCCTTTCATCCGGCGCGCCGGCTGGTGCTCAAGCGCGGCCGCGTGGTTGCCCGTGACGGGCGGTCCCTGCTGCCTGAAGTTGCCTGAAGTTGCGTGAACTTGCATCAGGTGACGACCTGCGTTCTCTCCATATTCCCTGAAATTTCCTGAAAGGTTTTCCGTGTCCGATCTTTTTACTTCCAGACGCCGCGCCCTGCGCCACGTGCTGAGCCGCGCCAGCATGCTGGCAACCCTGGCCGTCATTCCGGCCCTGAGCGGCCTGTCCCACGCGCAGGAATGGCCGGGCAAGCGGCCCATCACCCTGGTGGTGGGTTTCCCCGCCGGCGGCAGCGCCGACATGATTGCGCGCACCGTGGCCGAGCCGCTGGGCAAGCGCCTGGGCACGCCGGTCATCATTGAAAACGTCAGCGGCGCGGGCGGCACCATCGCCGGCCAGAAGGTGGTCAATGCCGCACCCGACGGTTACACCCTGTTCATGGCCTCGGGCAGCGAGATATCGATTGCCCGGCTGTTCAACCCGGCGGTCAAATACAACGGGGAGACCGACTTCACCCCTATCGGGCTGGTCGGTGACGTGCCGATGGTGCTGGTGGCCAGCCCCAAATCCGGGCTCAAGAGCGCGCCGGAAGCCTTGCTCAAGGCCCAGCGGGAGCCGGGTGCGCTGAGTTACGCCTCCTCCGGCGTGGGCACGGTGCTGCATGTGGCCGGTGAACTGCTGAACCAGAAGGCGGGAACGAAAATCACCCATGTGCCTTATCGTGGTGCGGCCCAGATGGCCATCGATGTGGCGGGCGGCAACATCGAGCTGGCTTTTTTCATGACCCCCACGGCCTTGCCCCACATCGAGGCCGGCAAGATGGTGGCGCTGGGCGTCACGACGCAGGGCCGTTCGCGTGCTGCGCCGCAAATTCCGTCGCTATCGGAAACGCCGGCGCTCAAGGGCTTTGACATCAGCCTGTGGAACGGCCTGTTCGGTCCGGCCAAAATGCCGCCGGCCATCACGGCCCGACTGAACCGCGAGCTGAACGAAGTGTTGCGCGAGCCGGCGGTCTGGCAAAAGCTCCAGAAGGCCGGCGTTGAAACCCAGGGCGGCACGCCGCAGGCGCTGACGCAGCGGATCCGCGACGAGGTCAGGCGCGTCCAGAGCATTGCGCCTGCCGCGATGAAGGCTGGCGGTTAAGGGGGAGCCTGGAAAGTGGAAAGTGGAAAGTGGAAAGTAGGGGGCAGGGAGCAGAAAAAGGGGCGGGCGCAAGGGCCGGCCTCACCGATCAGGAGGTGGTGCTCCCTGTGCCGCACACCAGGTCGCCTTCCGGATTAGCCGCTACGGCGCGCTCGTTCTTGGCCCGGGCCACTTCCATGTCGCGCGGCAGCATCACGCCATTTTTCACGGCCAGAACCTCCGCCATCACACTGACGGCAATCTCCGGCGGCGTTTTGCTGCCGATGTAAATGCCGATGGGCCCGCGCAGGCGCGACAGCGTGGCTTCGGTCTGGCCGAAGTGCTCGATCATGCGTTGGTGCCGTGCCTCGTTGTTGCGCCGCGAGCCGATGGCGCCTACATAGAACGCATCGGTGCCCAAAGCCTCGAGCAAGGCCAGGTCATCGAGCTTGGGGTCGTGCGTGAGCGCAATCACGCAGCTGCGCCGGTCGGGCTTGAAGGCCACGACCACATCGTCCGGCATGTCGCTGAGCACCTTGGCGCCCGCTACCTGCCACGCGCTGCGGTATTCTTCGCGCGGGTCGCAGACGGTGACGGCAAAGCCGCTGAACAGGGCCATGGTGGCGAGGTATTCGGTCAATTGGCCGGCGCCAATCAGCAGCATGCGGTACTCGGGGCCGAAGGTGTTGACGAGTTCCGTGGCCGAGACGCTGAGCGCTGCAGGTGCCGTGGCCTGCGCCAGCGTCACCGAGCCATCGGCCAGGCGCACGCTGCGCTGCATCAGCTGCCCGGCTTCCAGCGCCTCGACCAGCTGCGCCAGGTGGCCGACATCGGGGTCGTACTCCAGCACCAGCTCCAGCGTGCCGCCGCAGGGCAGGCCAAAGCGGTGCGCCTCGTCGGCGGTGATGCCGTATTTGATGAAAGCGGGCGGTCCCGACGGGATCTGCTGGCTGCCAGCGCCGTCGGGCTGAGCGGCCGCCGACGCGTAGGCGCGTGTGTACTGGTAAATCAGGTCGTCTTCAATGCAGCCGCCGGAGACCGAGCCAACCACCGAGCCGTCTTCGCACAACGCCATGATCGAGCCCACCGGTCGCGGCGACGAGCCCCAGGTGCGTACCACGGTGGCCAGCAAGGCGCGTTTGCCCGCCGTGCGCCAATCGCGCAAGGTCCGCAGCACCATCACATCGAGATTTTCCATTCACTTTCCTTGACCGACATTGCCGAATTTTCAACGGGGCCACAATGCCACGAGCGCAAGCAGCACGACCACCACCGCACCGCCGACCCAGACCCACATAGGCACGCCCGCATTGTGCGCGCCGCCCGCCGGCTCCGCATCCACATCGCCCATCACCATTTTGGCCGCATAACTTTCAGGGTGCTGGCGTTGCATTTCTTCGTCAAAACGCTTGAAGAAGTCTTCTGCCATCGATTTGGCCGCGCCGTCGATCAGCCGCTGCCCCAGCTGCGCAATCTTGCCGCCTACGGTGGCATTGACCGTGTAGGACAGCTCGCAGCCGTCCGCGTCCGGCGTCAGCGTGACCGCCGCGCTGCCCTTGCCAAAACCGGCCGGGCCGCCTTGTCCTTCAAACGACAGCCGGTAGCTGGCCGGCGGGTTGATGTCGCTCAGCGTGATCTTGCCGGTGAATTTGGCCGATACCGGGCCGATCTTCAGCGCCATGCCGATGGCGTACTGGTTCTCGCCAGCGGCTTCGACCTTGTCGCAACCGGGTATGCAGGTTTTGAGCACGGCCGGGTCGTTCAGCGCATCCCACGCCTGTTGCTGGGTGATGGCCAGTTGACGGCTTGCTTGCATGTCCATGGGTGGGTTCTTTCAGTTGCTTCGGATTATTCAGGTTTTCATCAGGGCGGCCAGGCTGGCCGCCAGCTCTTCGAGCTTGGCTAAATTGTGCACGGCCAGCATGCCATGCGCATGGGCATGCAGCACGGCCGCGCCGCGTGCCAGTGGCGCGTAGCCTTCAAAGCGCAGCAAGGGGTTGAGCCAGAGCAGGCGGCGGCTGCGCCGGCGCAGCCAGGCGAGCTCTTTGGCCAGATCGGCCGGCTCGCCGGTGTCCAGCCCGTCGGTGATGATCAGCACAATGGTTCGCCGGCCCACCAGGCGGCGCGCATGGTGCTCGCGCAGGCTGGCCAGCGACGCGCCCAACTGGGTGCCGCCGGCAAAGTCTTCAATCGCCAGACTGGCATGCGCCAGCATCTCGTCGGTGTCGGCCTGGCGAAAGGCCGGCGTCAAGTCGGTCAGGTGCATGCCGAAGGCAAACACGTCGCGGTGCGGATGGCGGCGCGTGGCCGCGTGCAAAAAGGCCAGCAGCAAACGCGCATAACGCTCCATCGAGCCCGACACATCGACCAGCACCAGCAGCGGCAGGGCCTGCTCGCGCCGCTGCCGCCGCGGCAAATGCATCAGCTCGCCGCCCGTGCGCGCGGCCTGGTGCATCACGCCCGGCCAGTGAATGCGCGCGCCCGAGGTGGCGGGGCGGCTGCGGCGCGAGGCAAACATGGGCAAGGGCAGTTTGATGTCGCGCGCCAGCCGCTCGACCAGGCGGTACTCGGTGGCCGACAGCGCGTTGAAGTCGGCATGCTGCAGGCGCTCAATGTCGCTGGCCGTCATGGCCGCATCGAACTCCACCTTCTGGTCTTCGGCGCTGGGCTGGGTCTGCTGGCCAAAGGTCTTTTGTGGCGACAGCGCCTCGCGCACGCGGGGCCGGCGCTTGCTGGGTTCGGCCTTGCCTTCGGCACTGGGCAGCAACTGCGCCAGCAGCTTGTTGGCGACTTTCGGGTCCTGGAAGTACACATCGAACAGTTCGCGAAAGACCAGACGGTCCTGTTCGCGGCTGATCATGACCGCTTCAAAGGCGGCGCTGAGGTCTTCCCTGTCGGCAACACCGACTGCCAGCGCGGCCTCTTTGGCCAGCGCGATACGCTGGCTGTCAATTTTCACGCCGGCCCGGCGCAACGCACGGCCAAAACCGGTGATGTTGTCGGCCAGCTTGCCGGCCCTGGCGTCGCCTAACAGCACGGGGGAGCCCTCACCCCAGCCCTCTCCCGGAGGGAGAGGGAGTGAACCCGGTGAAAGAGAGAGGGTCGTGCGGACTTGCTCCCTCGCCTCCGGGACATACTCCGGCATAGAGGATGAAAAGCGGACTTGCTCCCTCTCCCCCTCCCCCTGGGAGAGGGTTGGGGTGAGGGCGAGTGCGCATCATCCCGCCACCTCCTCGGGCTTGAGCAGCTCAACCGCCATCTCATGCGTCAGCGCCGCCACATCTTCACGCTGCTTGAATAGAATGCCTGCCGTATCGGCCACCACTTCGGGGTCGACCACCAGTGTGTCGAGCGCGACCAGCGCCCTGGCCCATTCGACGCTCTCGGCGATGCCCGGCGCCCGCTGGAAGGCATTGCCGAACGGCGAGCGGCGCAGCCGGTCGACAAAGCCGGCCACCTGGGCTGACAGCTGCTCACCGGCCTCGGGTACCTGGGCCCGCACAATCGCGAGCTCGCGTTCGCGGTCCGGGTAGTCGAGCCAGTGGTACAGGCAGCGCCGCTTGACGGCGTCGTTGAGTTCGCGCGTGCGGTTGCTGGTGAGGATGGTGACGGGCGTCACCTCGGCGCGCACCGTGCCGATCTCCGGAATGCTGACCTGGTATTCGCCCAGGTATTCCAGCAAAAAGGCTTCGAAGGGCTCATCGGCCCGGTCCACTTCGTCGATCAGCAGCACCGCGCCTGGCGGGGACGTTTGCAGCGCCTGCAGCAGCGGGCGCCGGATCAGGTAGCGGTCCTGGTAGACCTCGCGCTCCACGTCGGCGGCGTTGCCGTGGCCCTCCACGGCCCGCATGTGCAGCAGCTGGGCCGCATAGTTCCATTCATACAGGGCTTCGCGCTGCTCCAGCCCGTCGTAGCACTGCAGGCGTATCAGTTGCCGCTGCAGCGCCACGGCCAGCGCCTTGGCCAGCTCGGTCTTGCCCACGCCGGGCTCGCCTTCCAGCAGCAGCGGCCGCTGCAGCCTGAGGGCCAGAAAGACCGCCGTCGCCAGCCGGCGGTCGGCAAAGTAGCCGGCGCCCTGCAGCGCCTGCATCAGCGCATCAATGCTTGGGAAAGGTGTCATAGAAATCGGCCTGCCGGTTTTCTTCCGTTCGCGCTGAGCTTGTCGAAACGCTCTCCATACCAATCAGCATCTGGGGAAAGGCTTCGACAGGCTCAGCCCGAACGGATTTAAACGGATTGTGCAGAAATTCCCCGCCTTGCTTGCTTGGTTTTTTGGTTAGCCCAGCGCCTTCGCGACCCCGCGCTGCGCCTGCACACTGATCAGGTTGGCGCGGTACGCCGCTGTGGCATGGATGTCGCTGTTCAGGTCTGTCGCGTCAATCTTCACGGCGGCGGCTGCTTCGGGCGTAAAGCTTTTGCTCAAGGCCGCTTCCAGGCCGGCATGGCGGAACACGCCGTTGGCCGCCCCGGTGATGGCCACGCGCACACCGGCGTCAAACTGCGCAATGAACACGCCGACCAGCGCAAAACGCGAGGCCGGCTGCTTGAACTTCATGTAGGCCGCACGCTTCGGGATCGGAAAGCTGATCGCGGTGATCAGCTCGCCCTCGTTGAGCGCGGTCGCAAACATGCCGAGGAAGAAATCGTCGGCGGCAATTTTGCGCGCGGTGGTGTGAATGGTCGCGCCCAGCGCCAGCACCGCGCTGGGGTAGCAGGCGGCCGGGTCGTTGTTGGCCACCGAGCCGCCCAGCGTGCCCATCGCGCGCACCTGGCGGTCACCGATGTGCGCCGCCATGTCGGCCAGCGCGGGCAAGGCCGCTTTCAGCTCGGCGTTGTCGGCCACATCGGCGTGGCGCGTCATTGCACCAATCACAAAAGCATTGCCGTCGCGCTTGATGCCGGCAAGTTCCTTGATGCCGCTCAGGTCGGCCAGTTGTTCCGGGCTGGACAGGCGCATCTTCATCGACGCCAGCAGGGTCTGGCCACCGGCCAGCGGCTTGGCGCCAGCGGCGGCCAGTTTCACGGCGTCGGCCAGGGTGGCAGGGCGTTCCAGGGTGAATGCATACATGGTGGTTGCTCCTTGGAAGGGTTTCAGTGTTTGGCGGCCTGGATCGCTTCCCAGACGCGGCCGGGCGATGCGGGCATGTCGAAGTCGGTCACGCCCAGTGGCTTGAGCGCATCCAGCACGGCGTTGATCACCGCCGGCGGCGACCCGATGGCACCCGCCTCGCCGCAGCCCTTGGCGCCGAGCGGGTTGTGGCTGCATGGTGTGCACAGCGTGGCCAGGGTGAAGTTGGGCATGTCGTCGGCACGCGGCATCGCGTAGTCCATCAGGGAGCCGGTCAGCAGCTGGCCGGATTCCTGGTCGTACACGCAGTTTTCCATCAGCGCCTGGCCAATGCCCTGCACCAGGCCTCCCTGCACCTGGCCTTCGACGATCATCGGGTTGATGATGTTGCCGAAGTCGTCCACCGCGGTGAAGCGGTCCACCCGCACTTCGCCGGTGGCGGGGTCGACCTCGACTTCGCAGATGTAGGTGCCGGCCGGGAAGGTGAAGTTGGTCGGGTCGTAAAACGCCGTCTCGTTGAGGCCGGGCTCCAGCTTGTCGAGCGGGTAGTTGTGCGGCACATAAGCCGTCAGCGCCACCTGGCCGAAGGTCACCTTCTTGTCGGTGCCCTTGATGGTGAATTCACCGTTGGCGAACTCCACATCGGCGTCGCTGGCCTCCATCAGGTGGGCGGCGATTTTCTTGGCCTTGGCCTCGATCTTGTCCAGCGCTTTCATGATGGCCGTGCCGCCTACCGACATCGAGCGCGACCCGTAGGTTCCCATGCCGAAAGGCACACGTCCGGTGTCGCCATGAACGATGTCTACCTGATCAACCGAGACGCCCAGACGCGCGGCCACGACCTGGGCAAACGTGGTTTCGTGCCCCTGCCCGTGGCTGTGCGAGCCGGTGAACACCGTCACACTGCCGGTGGGGTGCACCCGCACCTCGCCGCACTCGAACAGGCCGGCGCGGGCACCCAGCGCGCCGGCGATGTTGCTGGGCGCCAGGCCGCAGGCTTCGATGTAGCTGGAGTAGCCCATGCCGCGCAGCTTGCCCTTCGCTTCGGTCGCCGCCCTGCGCTGGGCAAAACCGGCCACGTCGGCCAGCTCGTTGGCGCGCTCCAGCAAGGCGCGGAAGTCGCCCACGTCGTACTGCAGTGCCACCGGCGTCTGGTAGGGGAACTGCGTCACCATGTTGCGCCGGCGGATTTCATCCTGCGCCAGGCCCAGCTCCCAGCCGGCGCGCGTGACCAGCCGTTCCAGCAGGTAGGTCGCTTCAGGGCGACCGGCGCCGCGGTAGGCGTCCACCGGTGTCGTATTGGTGAACCAGGCGTCGACCTCGACATAAATCTGCGGCGTGGTGTACTGGCCGGCCAGCAGCGTGGCATACAGAATGGTCGGGATGGCCGGTGCAAAGGTCGACAGGTAGGCGCCCATGTTGGCGTCGGTGTGCACGCGCAGCGCGAGGAACCTGCCGTCTTTGTCGAGCGCCAATTCGGCATGGCTGGAATGGTCCCGGCCGTGGGCGTCGCTGACAAAGGCTTCGCTGCGGTCGGCCGTCCACTTGATGTTGCGGTTGAGTTTTTTCGAGGCCCAGGTCAGGCACACGTCTTCGGCGTACAGGTAAATCTTGGAGCCGAAGCCGCCGCCGACATCGGGTGCAATCACGCGCACCTTGTGTTCCGGCAGGCCCATCACGAACGCGGTGAGCAGCAGGCGCTCGACGTGCGGGTTCTGGTTGGCCACGTACAGCGTGTATTCATCCGTCGCCCGGCTGTAGGAACCGATCACGGCGCGCGGCTCCATCGCGTTGGGCACCAGGCGGTTGTTGGTCAGATCAATTTTGCTCACATGCGCGGCCCCGGCAAACGCCGCATCAACCTGCGCCTTGTCGCCTATCGCCCATTTGTAGCAGTGGTTGTCGGGTGCGGCGTCGTGCAGGGCCGCCGCCTTGGCGGCATCGGTGACTTTGACGACGGCGCTCAGCACCTCGTAGTCCACCTCGACCAGCTCGGCGGCATTTTTGGCCTGCTCCAGCGTCTCGGCCACCACCATCGCGACATGGTCGCCGACATAGCGCACCTTGCCCTGCGCCAGGATGGGGTGCGGCGGCTCCTTCATCGGGGCGCCGTCAGTGCTGGTGATCAGCCAGCCGCAGGGCAGGCCGTTGATCTTGTCCGCCGCGACGTCCTCGCCGACAAACACGCCGAGGACGCCCGGCGCGGCCTTGGCCTGCGCGGTGCTGATGCTGTTGATCCGGGCATGCGCATGCGGGGAGCGCACAAACACCGCGTAGCTCTGGTTGGCCAGCGTGATGTCATCGGTGTATTGGCCGCCGCCGGTGAGAAAGCGGTAGTCTTCCTTGCGGCGAACGGACGTGCCGATCGTCGGCAGGTTGATGAAGTCGGATGCACCCATGTCGTGTACTCCCTGGGAAAGATGGCTAACTTGGTGTGGCGTTGGCCCGCGCGGGTGGGGCGTTTCAACGTTGCAAAAATCCCGGCGGCGTGAACGGGCCATGCCGCCGCGTCAGGTCTTCAGGCAGCCATCGCCACCGCGCCTTGCCGCACGGCCTTGACGATGTTCTGGTAGCCGGTGCAGCGGCAGATATTGCCTTCCAGCAGTTCGCGGATTTCGGCTTCCGTGGCCTGGGGGTGGTGCGTGCACAGGTCGACGGCATTCATCACCATGCCGGTCGTGCAAAAACCGCATTGCAGGCCGTGGCACTCCTTGAAAGCGGCCTGCATCGGGTGCATCGTGCCGTCTGCCTTGGCCAGGCCTTCGATCGTGGTGATCTCGGCGCCCGCCGCCTGAGCCGCCAGGATGTTGCATGACTTGACGGCTCGCCCGTTCATGATGACCGTGCAGGCGCCACATTGGGCAGTATCGCAGCCCACGTGGGTTCCGGTGAGCTTGAGATGCTCCCGCAATACCTGCACCAACAGGGTGTTGGGCGGGGCCTCAATGCTGGACGATTTCCCGTTGACTGTGAGTTGAACTTGCATGGGCGAGTCTCCTGTCTGCTATTGGTTTTGGCTGAGGATGTTGCAGGCTCATTGTTGGATCACTGACGACAGACATCCCTAGGTTAAACCCTAGCATGCGTGCCAGGTCCTGGTGAAATTCTCAAATTGGAACAATACGTGTCAGGCCGCAAGGCGGGGCCATGTGCGGCAGTTCCTGGATTTTTCCGGGGGCAAGGCGGAACCCCGTCCGGAGCCGCCCGGCACAAACCGGGGCTGTTCGGTGGGAGGAGGGTATCGCTCCGGCCGGGTAGCGTGCCAGGGGGCTGCGACCTGGAAGCGGTATGAAATTTATAGCTGGCTACGGCCATCCGTCAGGGGCCGCAGCCAGTTTTTATCACCCCAATTTCATCATTCAGCCGTGGTGGTGAAGGAGGATGCCATTGGGTTCAAATTGGGTTCAAATCCGGCTCAATCGGCGTACACGCCAGCCTTCTTGATCACCGGGCTCCATTTGTTGATCTCGGCCTCCAGGTGGTTCTTCAGGGCGGCCGGGGTCATCTTGTCTTCGGGCACGATGTCCGAGCTCAGGTCGGCCAGGCGCTGCTTGACCGCCGGGTCCCGCATGGCGACGCGCAGAGAGGCGTTGATCTTGTCAAGCACCGGTGCCGGCGTGCCCTTGGGGGCATACATGCCGTGCCACACCTTGACCTCAAAGCCCTTGAGGCCCTGCTCGTCCAGCGTGGGTACATTGGGCAAAGCCGACAGGCGCTTGAGCGAGGTCACGCCGAACACCTTGACGCGGCCATCCTTGATCATCGGCACGGTTTGCGTGGTCTGGTCGCACAGCAGGTCCACCTGGCCGCCGAGCAGGTCGTTGATGGCGGGGCCGGTGCCCTTGTAGGGAATGGTGTTGAGTTCCACGCCGATCTGGCTCATGAACAGCAGGCCGCACAGGTGCGACACCGCGCCCAGCCCGGCATTGGCCAGCGACACCTTTTCCTTGTTGGTCTTGACGTAGGCCAGCAGCTCTTTGAAGTTGTTGGCGGGAAAGTCCTTGCGCGCCAGCAGCGTCATCGGCACGTCCGCCACCTGGCCGATGTACTCGAAGTCTTTCAGCGGATCGAAGCTGAGCTTTTTGTACAGCGCCGGCGCGGTCGCCATGCCCATGTGGTGGATAAAGAGGGTGTAGCCGTTGGGGGTGGCGCGCGCCACCCTGGTGGCCGCAATCGTGCCGCCGGCGCCGACCGTGTTTTCAACGATCACCGTCTGGCCCAGGGACTTGCCCATGGGAATGGCGATCATGCGGGCCAGCACGTCGGTGGGGCCTCCGGCGGCGAACGGCACCACCAGGGTGACGGGTTTGTCGGGGAAGGCCTGGCTGAAAGCCGGCAGGCTGGCCGACAGTGCGAGCGCTGCCGTACAAGCCGCCAGCGCGGTTTTGACAGTGTTGAGTTTGATCATGGTGTTGTCTTCCTTGCTGTAAATGCTGTAAATGGTTGCTGCCGGGCCGGCCGGCGGGAGCGGGGGCTTTCACCTTTGTGACTTCATCTTGGGCGCTGAGGCCAGGCAGCGCAATCGGAAAAACCCCTTGATTGATCCCTTGCTTGAGACGGCCCGCCGGTTCACTGGTTCATGCGGTTCATGGATTACCGGGTGCCTGCGCCAGCAGCTGGCGGGCCCGCCGCACCACCGGCGCGTCGACCATCCGGCCGTCCAGCACGAACACCCCGCCGCGCTCGCTGTCGTTGCCTTCAACGACGCGGCGCGCCCAGTCCAGTTCGGCCGCGCTGGGCGCCAGCGCCGCATTGACCGGGGCTACCTGGGCAGGATGAATGCACAGCTTGGCGCCAAAGCCGCCGCGCCGGCTGCGGGCTGCGGTGGCCTGCAGCGCTGCGAGGTCGCCGATGTCGGGGGTGACGCCATCGACCGGCACCGCCAGCCCGGCGCGGCGCGACGCCAGCACCAGGGCCAGGCGCACGGATACCAGCTCGGCCTCGTCCGGTTCGCAGGCCAGCCCCAGGTCAGCCTGAAAGTCGAGGTTGCCAAACGCCAGCCGGACGACTTGCGGGCTGTGCGCCAGCGCATCCGCGGCCGCCAGCCCGGCGGCCGACTCCACGATCGGCAGCAGGCCGCACGCCGGGCCGACCGCGGCGGCTACCTGCGCGAGATCGGCGGCGGATTCGGCCTTGGGCACCATCACGGCGGCCAGGCCCTGCGCGGCCAGCCGGCCCACCTGCGCCAGGTCGCCGGCATGCCAGGGCGTGCCGTTGGCGTTGATGCGCACCAGCAGGCGCGCGCGCTCCGCTGCGCCCAAGCCGGTGAACACCTGCGCCAGCTGATCGCGCGCGGCAGCCTTGGCGTCCGGCGGCACGGCGTCTTCCAGGTCGACGATCACCGCGCCGGCGCCGCTGGCCAGCGCCTTGGCAATGCGCTCGGGCCGGTTGGCGGGCACAAAAAGCAGGGAGTGGGCGCGGGCCACTGCGGGTGCTATGGCGATAGTGGGTGCGAGGGCGGGCGTCGGGCCGGTCGTCATGCCACACCCCCGAGCAGCGGCCCCAGCCGCGGGCACTGCGCCACGGCCCACAGGCCATCGATGGCTGCCTGCATGTCGGCGGGCGCGGCGCCGCCGCCGTAAGCCGCCAGCCGCAGGGCCTTGGCGGTGATTTCTTCGCGGCTGAGGGTGTTGCCGGGGTCGCCCTTGGGCTCATCGACGCGGCCCTGCAGCACCCGGCCATCGGTGGTGGTCACCGTGACCTTGCCAATCCAGCGCTGCGGGTAGGCGCTATCCACTTCGGCGTCCAGCACCATGCTCACACGGTCGCGCAGGCTTTGCGTGGCGGCATCGTCGAAGTGCTGGTCGAACTCGGCCAGGCCGGCGTGGCTGAAGCGCGCCACCAGCGCCAGCACCGTGCCCATGGAAAACTTGCTCTGGTGCACGGTGGCGGGATGCGTCACCGGCCCGAGCACGTCCAGCGCGCCCTGGTGCACATGGGTGACCACGTCGGCCAGGTCGTCGGCTTGGAGGTGGTGGCTCTGCATCACCTGCAGCAGTGCGTCGGCGGCCGGGTGCGTGTGGCGGCAGGAGGCATGGTACTTGAACGAGGTTTCGGCCGTGGCCCAGCGGGTGCCCAGGCCGTCGGTGAGCCGGGCGGGATCGGCATCGCTCGACATGCCGGCCGCCATGCCCTGCGGGCCTTCGAAGATCTGCGCCGCGCCGGTAAAGCCATCCTGCGCCAGGTAGGCTGACATCAGCCCCGCCGCGGCAGCGTGCGCGGTGTGCAGCTGCTTGGAGTCGGCTGCGGTGCGCAGGAACTCCCACAACCCGGCC
>JAKFEZ010000278.1:0-3456 GCA_036675435.1 Ramlibacter sp.
GTCCAGGTTGGACAGCGGCTCGTCGAACAGGAAGACCTGCGGGTCGCGCACGATGCAGCGCCCCATGGCCACGCGCTGGCGCTGGCCGCCCGACAGCTGGCGCGGATAGCGATCGAGCAGGTCCCCCAGGCCCAGGATGTCCGCGGCCTTGCGCACGCGTTCGTCGGCCACGGCCTTGGGCTGCTTGGCGAGCATCAGGCTGAAGGCCATGTTGTCGCGCACCGTCATGTGGGGATACAGCGCGTAGTTCTGGAACACCATCGCGATGTCCCGCTCCTTGGGCATCATGTCGTTGACGACGCGCCCGCCGATGAGAACCTCGCCCCCGCTGATCTGTTCCAGCCCCGCGATCATGCGCAGCAGGGTGGACTTGCCGCAGCCCGACGGCCCCACCAGCACCGCGAACTGCCCGTCGTCGATGTCGATGTCCACGCCGCGGATGATGTGCGCGGTGCCGAAGTACTTCTGCACGCCCCTGATCTGGACTGTGGCCATCGTTCCTCTCGGGGCCAGGCTGGGCTGGCGTCGGCCCTTGTAGCATGAAAGAAATTGCGCGTCATCAGCATCGCAACGGACAAGCGGCCCGACTAGGGAAAGACCCAAGAGGGTTGAACGTCATATCGTCATACCATTGGCCGATGGCGGGCAGCGCATGATCAAGAACGTCCACGGCAACACCGTCGACCATTTGGGCGAGGCCATCGTGGCCGGCCGCTATGCCGCGGGCGCTTCCATCCCGCCGGAGCCGCTGCTGGGCGAGGAGCTGGGCGTCAGCCGCACCGTCGTGCGCGAGGCGGTCAAGTCGCTCGTCGCCAAGGGCCTGCTCACCACCGGGCCCAAGGTCGGCACCCGGGTGCTCGCCTCCGACCACTGGAACTGGTTCGACCCCGACGTCGTGATCTGGCAGTCCAAGGCCGGCCTCACGCGCGAGTTCCTGCGCGACCTGCAGGACCTGCGGCGCGTGGTGGAGCCCGCCGCCGTGCGCATGGCCGCCGAGCGCGCCACCGCGCAGGACATCGCCGAGATCGAGCTGGCCTACGAGGGCATGCGCAGCGCGGTGGAGGAGGGTGGCGACTACGTGGCCTACGACCTGCGCTTCCACCAGGGCCTCCTGCGCGCCTGCCACAACCGGATGATCGTCCAGATGAGCAAGGCCCTGTCCGCCCTGCTGCGCACCAGCTTCGAGATCTCCACCAGCCGCAAGGACGGGCCGCGCAACTCGCTGCCGATGCACCGCGCCGTGGTGGACGCGGTCGTCGCGCGCCAGCCGGCCAAGGCGGAGCGCGCCATCCTGGTGCTGATCGACAGTGCCCGCGAGGACATCGAGGCGGTGCTCGCCTCGCGCCGCCGCCTGCCGAAGCTGGACACCCCGGCGCGGCTGCTGCGCGCCTGAGGGCGCAGGCAAGGATCATGCAAAAGGCCGTCGACCTCTTCTTCAAGTTGCTGGAACTGCTGGTGGTGGTCGCCCTGGTGGCGATGGTCATCATGGTGTTCGGCAACGTGGTGCTGCGCTACGCCTTCAACTCCGGCATCCTGGTGTCGGAGGAGCTCTCGCGCTACTTCTTCATCTGGCTCACCTACATCGGGGCAATGATCGCCATGCGCGAGCGCGGCCACCTGGGGGTGGACACGCTGGTGCGGCGGCTGCCGCGCGCCGGCAAGAAGGCCTGCCTGTTCGTATCGGAGGCGCTCATGCTGGCGGTCAACGTGCTGTTCTTCATCGGCACCTGGAAGATGCACGAGTTGCAGGTGACCAACGTCTCGCCGGTGGTGGGCATCTCCATGATCTGGGTCTACGGCATCGGCTACGTGGTGGCCGCGGTGATGGGACTGTTCAACATCGGCGTGCTGTACCGCCTGCTCACCGGCCGGCTGGCCGAGGAGGAACTGGTGCAGGTCGTCGAGTCCGAAGACCTGTCGCATGTCGTGCTGCCCGCCGGGCCGCGGCCCGAGGGAGCGCCGCGATGACCGTCACCGTCTTCGTCGCCAGCCTGCTCGGCGCGATGGCGCTGGGCATGCCCATTGCCTACGCGCTGCTGGTCTGCGGCCTCGCGCTGATGGGCTTCATGGCGGCCACCGGCATGCTGCCGGCGTTCGACTCGCAGATCCTCGCGCAGCGCTTCGTCGACGGCGCCGACAACTTCCCGCTGCTGGCGGTGCCCTTCTTCCTGCTGGCCGGCGAATTCATGAACGCGGGCGGCCTGTCCCGGCGCATCGTCAACCTGGCGATGGCGTGGGTCGGCCACTTCCGGGGCGGCATGGGGTACGTGGCGGTGCTCGCCGCGGTGATCATGGCGTCGCTGTCAGGCTCCGCCGTGGCGGACACGGCCGCCCTGTCGACGCTGCTGATCCCGATGATGCGGCAGGCGGGCTACCAGGTGAACCGCTCCGCCGGCCTGATCGCCGCGGGCGGCATCATCGCGCCGGTGATCCCGCCGTCGATCGGCATGATCATCTTCGGCGTCGCCGGCAACGTGTCCATCACCAAGCTGTTCCTGGCCGGCATCGTGCCGGGCATCCTGATGGGCGCGGCCATCGGCCTCACCTGGTTCTTCCTTGCCCGCAAGGAGAACGTGCAGGCCGCGCCCAAGGTGGCGATGCGCGAGCGCCTGCGCATCACCAGCGAGGGTTCGCTCGCCCTGCTGCTGCCCGTGGTGATCCTCGGCGGCATGAAGTTCGGCGTGTTCACGCCCACTGAGGCGGCCGTGGTGGCGGCGGTCTACAGCTTCGTCGTCGGCCTCTTCATCTACCGCGAATTGAAGGTGAAGGACCTGTACCGGCTGGTGCTGTCGGCCGGCAAGACGACCGCCGTGGTGATGTTCCTGGTCGCCGCCGCAATGGTGAGCGCCTGGCTGATCACCGTCGCCAACATCCCCACCGAAGTCGCGAACATGCTGGCGCCCGTCGCCCACAACCAGACGCTGCTCATGCTGGTGATCATGGTGATCATCATCCTGGTCGGCACGGCGCTGGACTTCACGCCCACCGTGCTGATCCTCACGCCGGTGCTGATGCCGGTCGTGATCAAGGCGGGCATCGATCCCGTGTACTTCGGCGTCATGTTCATCATGAACAACGCCATCGGCCTGATCACGCCGCCCGTGGGCACCGTGCTGAACGTGGTCTGCGGCGTGGCCCGCATCAGCATGGACGACGCCTTCAAGGGCGTCATGCCCTTCTTCCTGGCCCAGCTTGCCGTTCTGTTCGGGCTGGTCCTGTTCCCCGAAGTCGTGCTCGTGCCACTGCAGTGGCTGATGCGCTAGATCCCGTTCCCCGTCAGACCCATAGGAGACAAACCATGTTCAAGCGACGCACCCTCGTCACCCTCGTCGTCGGCGCCATGCTGGCGGCAGCCCCTGCCTTCGCGCAGTTCCAGGAGCGCACCATCAAGTTCACCAACGGCGTGAACGAGGACCACCCGGTGGGCGTGGGCGTGAAGAAGATGCAGGAAGTGCT
>JAKFEZ010000172.1:0-70975 GCA_036675435.1 Ramlibacter sp.
GCGGCGCGCACAATGGCGCGATGCTCGCCCTCCTTCGCACCTTCTCCTGGCAGGAGTTGCGCCAGCATCCCTGGCGCAGCGCCGCGGCCGTGCTGGCGGTGATGCTGGGCGTTGCGTTGGCTTTCTCGGTTCACCTGATCAACGCCTCGGCGCTCAGCGAATTTTCAAGCGCCGTCCGATCGGCGGGCGGCCAGCCCGACCTGGAACTTCGGGCGGTCCAGGGCAGCTTCGACGAGACGTTATATGCGCGCGTGGCGGCGCATGAGCAGGTCGCATCGGCCAGTCCGGTGCTGGAGGTTGCCACTTTGGCCCTGGGCGCGGACGGCCGGCGCCGGCCGCTGCGAGTGGCAGGTGTCGATGCACTGGTCGTCGGTTCGGTCGCGCCGGCCCTCGCACCCGTCCCTGCGTCGGAAGGCGGCCGACTGGCGCTGTTCGCGCCCGACACCGTCTTTCTCAATCCCACGGCGCGCCATGAAATGGGCGGCGGCGAAGCGGGGGCGTTGCGCCTGCAGACTGGCCTGCGCCTGCGCGAGGTGGCTGTCGGCGGCACCGTCAGCGCCGGCGGCGGCGCGCTGGCGGTGATGGACATCGGCGCGGCCCAGGAATTCTTCGGCCGCCAGGGCCAGCTCACCCGGATCGACCTGCGATTGCGCGACGGCGTTCGCCGCGCCGACTTCGTGCAATCGCTGCAACTGCCGCCGAACGTGCTGGCCAGTGAGCCCGGCGATGCGGCGCTTCGGGTCAGCAACCTGTCGCGCGCTTACCGGGTCAACCTCACCGTGCTGGCCCTGGTGGCGCTCTTCACCGGCGCTTTTCTCGTCTACTCGGTGCTTGCGCTCAGCGTCACCCGCCGCTCGCAGCAATTCGCGCTGCTTGGCGTGCTGGGAATGACAGCGGGGCAGCGACGCGGCCTGGTGCTGGCGGAGTCGGTGGTGCTGGGGCTGGTGGGCAGCCTCGCCGGCATCGCGCTGGGCACCGCGCTGGCGGGCCTCGGCCTGGCCATGCTGGGCGGCGACCTGGGGGGCGGCTATTTCGCCGGCGTCGCGCCGCAGCTGCACTGGGACGGCGCCGCGGCGCTGGTGTACGGCCTGCTGGGGACCCTGGCGGCGGCCGGCGGCGCCTGGCTGCCGGCGCGCGCTGCCGAACGGCTGCCACTGGCGCAGACCCTGAAGGGCCTCGGAACCGGCGCCGCACGGCCGCGCCGTCATCTCGCCGGGCTGGCCCTTGTGGCAGCGGGCGTGCTGCTGGCCCTGCTGCCGCCGATAGGGGGTATTCCCCTGGGCGCCTATGTGTCGATCGGCTTGCTGCTGGTGGGCGGCATCAGCGCCCTGCCCTGGGCCGTCGCGCTGGCCTATGACCGGCTGGCGCCAGCGGTGCGCGGCCACCTGCTGGCGCTGCTGGCCGTGGAGCGGGCTCGTCGCGTGCGCGAAACCGCTGCCGTGGCCGTGAGCGGCGTGGTCGCGTCGCTGAGCCTGGCGGTGGCGCTCACCGTGATGGTGGCGAGCTTTCGCCAGTCGGTGTCGCAGTGGCTTGACGTCGTCCTGCCGGCTGACCTCTATGTGCGCACGGCGACGTCCGCCGCGGCCAGCGACACGGCCTGGTTCTCGCCCGAGTTCGTGCAGCAGGTCGGGGAGTTGCCGGGCGTGCGCCGACTCACGGCGCAACGAACGCGCTCGCTGCTGCTCGACTCGCGCCTGCCGCCGGTGTCTTTGCTCGCCCGCCAGATCGGCGACCCGGCGCGCTCGCTGCCGCTGGTCGGCGGCACGCTGGCCGCGCCTGCCGGCCAGATTCCGGTGTACGTCAGCGAGGCGATGGTCGATCTGTACGGCGCGCGACCCGGCTCGGTGCTGGCGCAGTTGACTCCCGCCTTCGCTTCGGCGGGCGCGCCGGTATTTTTCGTTGCGGGGGTCTGGCGCGACTATGTGCGGCAAAGCGGCGCCGTGGCGATGGAGCGCGCCGATTTCGAGCGGCTGACCGGCGACCGCCGCGCCAATGACCTGCAACTGTGGCTCGCGCCCGGCGCCGACGCGGGCCGGCTGCAGCAAGCCATCCGCGAGCTGGCGCAGCGAGAAGCCGGCGCGGCGGGTGCGATCGAGTTCGCATCGGCGCAGGAGCTGCGGGCCACCTCGCTGCGCATCTTCGACCGCAGCTTCGCCGTCACCTACTGGCTGCAGGCGGTGGCCATCGGCATCGGCCTGTTCGGCGTCGCCGCCAGCTTCAGCGCCCAGGTGCTGGCGCGGCGCAAGGAGTTCGGGCTGCTGGCCCACCTGGGCCTGACGCGCCGGCAGATCCTGGCGGTGGTGGCGGGCGAAGGCGCTGCCTGGACCGCCATCGGGTCCGTGGCCGGCCTCGCGCTCGGTCTGGCCGTGTCGGTGATCCTGGTCCATGTGGTCAATCCGCAGAGCTTCCACTGGACCATGGACCTGCTGGTTCCCTGGGGCCGCCTGCTCGTGCTGTGCCTGGCCGTGGTGGCCGCAGGCACCGCGACGGCGTGGCTCGCCGGCCGCGCGGCCGCCGGGCGAGATGCCGTGCTCGCGGTCAAGGAGGATTGGTGATGCGCAGGCGGGCACTGCTGCTGGCGCCGCCCGCTTTTGGGCTGGGCGGCCTCGCCGGGGCGCTGCCGGCAGCGCAGCTGCGTTTTCCCCGAGACCATGGCGCCCATCCCGAGTTCCGCACGGAATGGTGGTACGTCACGGGCAATGCGCGCGCGGCCGGGCGCGAGTTCGGCTTTCAGGTGACGTTCTTTCGCTCTCGCGTCGATGGCACGCAGGGCATGGCCTCGCGTTTTGCCGCCAAGCAGCTGATTTTTGCCCATGCCGCACTGACCGACGTAACCGGCCGCAAGCTCTGGCACGACCAGCGCATCGCGCGTGAGGGCTTTGGACTGGCGGCGGCGTCGCAGGATGACACCCAGGTCCGCCTGCGCGACTGGTCGCTCGAGCGGGGGGACGGCGGTTATCGCGCGCGCATCGCCGGCGGTGAGTTTGCCCTGGACCTGCAGTGCCGGGCGGCCCAGCCGGTGCTGCTGCAAGGCCGCGCCGGCCTGTCGCGCAAGGGCCCCGAGCCCGAGCAGGCCAGCTACTATTACAGCCAGCCGCAGCTGGCGGTGGCCGGCTCGCTGACCTTGCAGGGACAGCGCTTCCAGGTCGCCGGCAAGGCCTGGCTCGACCACGAATGGAGCCAGGAGCTGCTGCACCCGCAAGCCGTGGGTTGGGACTGGATCGGCATGAACCTGGATGACGGCAGCGCCCTCACCGCGTTCCAGCTGCGGCGGCAGGACGGCACCGCGTTGTGGGACGGCGGCTCGTTCCGTGCGAGCGGCGGGGCACCGTACACGTTCAGCCCGGGCGAAGCTGTCTTCAGCGCGCAGCGGCACTGGACCAGCCCGTTGTCGCAAGCCCGCTATCCTGTGGAATGGCTGGTTCGCACGCCCGCCGATTTCTACACCGTGAAGGCCGTCATCGACAACCAGGAGCTGGACAGCCGCGCCTCCACCGGCGCCATCTACTGGGAGGGATTGAGCGAGCTTCGGGACAGCAACCGGCGCCTGGTGGGTCGCGGCTACCTGGAGATGACGGGCTACTCGCAGCGCTTGCGGCTGCGGCTGTGAAGCGGCAAATTCTGGCCAGGCCGGTAACTTCAGCCGATAGCTCGGCCCCGGTTCACCTGGACTTGCGGTGGGCGACGACTCAGGATCACCTTTGCGTCGCGTCGCGAGCGCGCGCCCGCTGCAGGATCTCGACCAGGTTGCTCAGTTCGAGCGGCTTGACGAGGTGGGCGTCGAAACCCGCTTGCGAGGTACGGTGTTTGTCTTCTTCGGAACCGTAGCCGGTAACGGCCACGGCAAAGACCTGGTCCATGCCCGGCTGCACCCGCAGCAGGCGCAGGGTCTCCAAGCCGCTGATCTGTGGCATGGCCAGATCGAGCAGGACCACTTCGGGCTGGAAGCGCCGCGCCAGCTCCAGCGAGGCCGCTCCGTCGTAGGCCGACTGGACCTCATGCCCGAGCAGCCGCAGCACGCCGGTGACGCTGTCGGCGGCGTCCCGGTTGTCGTCGACCACCATCACCCGGTATCCCTTGGGCAACGACTCGCCACGGCTCGAATGCTGCTCGGGCTCCCGCCCGGCCTGGCCGAGCGGAAGGCGCACCGAGAACGTGCTGCCGAGGCCAGGCCCACGGCTGTGCGCATCGATGCTGCCGCCATGCATTTCGGCCAGGGATCTCGCCAGCGTCAGCCCGATGCCCAAGCCGCTCTCGTGCGGCGAGCCGGAGGTATCGCCTTGCACGAACAGCTCGAAGATGTTTTCCAACTGGGCGCGCTCGATCCCACGGCCGTTGTCCGTGATCGAGGTCGTGGCGAAACTTTCGGCCCGCTCCACCTCTACATGGATATGGCCGCCATCGGGCGTGTATTTGGAGGCGTTGACCAGCAGGTTCTGAAGGATCTGCGAGACCCGGGTCGGGTCTGCCTCGAGCCAGACGGGCCCATCCGGCAGGGCGACGGAAAGCTGCTGCCGTCGTCCGTCGATCAGAGGCTTGACGGTTTCGACACCGCGCGCGACTAGGTCCTGGAGCACCACCGACTCCTTGCGCAAGACGACCTTGCCCGTATTCAGCCGCCCCACGTCCAGCAACTCGTCGACAAGCCGTGTGATATGGCTGAGCTGGCGATCGATGATGTCGCGCGAGTTGCGTATCGCCGGGCTGGCCAGCGGTTCCAGCTGCATGATGGTGACGGCGTTGCGTATGGGAGCCAATGGATTGCGCAACTCGTGCGCCAGCATTGCCAGGAATTCGTTCATCCTCCGGCTAGAACGCTCAAGCTCCTCGAGGCGCCTGCGCTCCGTCATGTCACGGGTGATTTTCGCAAAGCCGATCAGCTCTCCCGAGGGCGCGTGCATGGCGGTGATCACCACGTTCGCCCAGAACAGCGTGCCATCCTTGCGAACCCGCCAACCCTCGTCCTCCACCCGGCCTTGCGCGCGAGCCGTCACAAGCTCGTAGGCCGGTTTGCCCAGTTGCCGGTCCTCAGGGGTGTAGAAGACGCTGAAATGGCGTCCGATGATTTCATCGGCCGCGTAGCCCTTGATCGCCTGCGCGCCGATGTTCCACCCCCGAACGATCCCGTCGGGGTCCAGCATGAAGATCGCGTAGTCACGCACGCTCTCCACCAGCAACCGCATGCGCTCTTCGCTGGTTCGCAGCTGTTCCTCCTGGCGGCGGCGCTCGCTTAAATCCCGCGTGATCTTGGCGAAACCGGCCAGCTCGCCGTCCGGCTCGTACAGGGCCGTAATGACGACATTGGCCCAGAAGCGAGACCCGTCCTTGCGCACACGCCAGCCTTCGTCCTCGAAGCGCCCCTGGGTGCGCGCCCGTCGCAGCTCCTCCTGGGGCCATCCCGACGCCACCGCGTCCGGGGGGTAGAAAACGCTGAAGTGCTTGCCCAGGATCTCTTCGCGCGAATAGCCTTTGAGTTTCTGGGCACCGGTGTTCCAGGAGACGATGTGCCCCTCTGGATCCAGAATGAAGATGCCGTAGTCGACGACCGCCTCGATCAGCAATTGGAGCCTGCCTTCAAGGCTGGAGACTCGGCTGGAGGTCAATAAAGTGTTCAAGCGGGCTTTTCGTTCACGGCCCGGAGCGGCCCTTTGCAACTCTGAACTGTATCAAGCGAAGGGCCTGCGCGCTGTAGGACCTGGACTACCTTTGCCGCAGGACACTCGCACCGGTTCAGTACACTGCCCCATGGCTTCAGTCTCCCGCGCCGGCATGGCCGCCCAGGCTTCACCCCGTTCGCTCTCGGGGCTGCTGCCGTTCGTGCGCCCCTATCGCAACCGGGTCGTTCTGGCGGCCCTGTTCCTGGTGCTCGCGGCTGCCGCGACGCTGGTGTTTCCGGTGGCGCTGCGGGGGCTGATCGATGGCGGGCTATCGGCTGCCGACAAGGGCTCCCAGCTGGTCGCGCTGCGCCGCCACTTCCTCGAGCTGTTCGCCGTGGCCGTGGCGCTGGGGCTGTTCTCGGCCGCGCGCTTCTACATGGTGAGCTGGATCGGTGAGCGCGTCACGGCGGACCTGCGCAACGCGGTCTACGCGCACGTGCTGCTGCAAAGCCCCGAGTTCTTCGAGACCACCCAGACGGGCGAGGTGCTGTCCCGCCTGACCACCGACACGACCCTGGTGCAGACAGTGGTCGGCTCCCAGTTGAGCCTGGGGCTGCGCAACACGGTGATGGGCCTGGGCGCCGCGGGCATGCTGGTGTGGACCAACCCCTACGTGATGACCCCGGTGCTGCTGATCATCGTGCTGGTGGTGGTGCCGACCATGTGGTTCGGCCGCCGGGTGCGGCGCCTGTCGCGAGCCAGCCAGGACCGGGTGGCCGATTCCAGCGCGATCGCCGCCGAGGTGCTCAATGCCATTCCCGTGGTGCAAAGCTACACGGCGGAACAGCGCGAGGCCGACCGCTTCGATCACGCGACCGAAAATGCCTTCGCGACCGGCATCCGCCGCACCCGTGCCCGCGCCGTGCTGGTGGCCTTCATCATCATCGCCAATGCGGCGCTGCTGCTCTGGGGCCTGTACCGCGGCACGCAGGGCGTGCTGGCCGGCACCATCACGGCCGGCCACCTGGGCGAGACGGTGGTGTACGTGATCATCCTGGCCGGCGCCGTGGCGGTGCTGGGCGAGGTCTACGGTGACCTGCTGCGCGCCGCCGGCGCGACCGAGCGGCTGATGGAACTGCTGGACAGCCGCTCGCCGGTTTACTCGCCCGCCGATCCGGTTGCGTTCCAGCCGTCGCGCGGCGGCAGCGCCGTTGCTTTCGACGCCGTCACGTTCCACTACCCGTCGCGGCCGGCGGCGCCGGCGCTGAAGGACTTCAGCTTGCAAGTAGCGCCGGGTGAAACGGTCGCCCTGGTCGGGCCCAGCGGCGCCGGCAAGAGCACGGTTTTCCAGTTGCTGCTGCGCTTCTACGATCCCGGCCGGGGCCGCATCGTTCTGGACGGCGTCTCGACGCGCGAAGTGGCCTTCCAAGCATTGCGCGGGCGCATTGGCATCGTGCCGCAGGACGCGGTGATCTTCTCCAGCAGCGCCATGGAAAACATCCGCTATGGCCGGCCCGGCGCCAGCGACGCCGAAGTGGTCGCCGCCGCCGGCGCCGCTTTCGCGCACGAATTCATCACGGCCTTGCCGCAGGGCTACGCCACGTTCCTCGGCGAACGCGGGGTGCGCCTGTCGGGCGGTCAGCGCCAGCGCATCGCCATCGCCCGCGCCATGCTCAAGAATCCGCCGCTGCTGCTACTGGACGAGGCCACCAGCGCGCTCGACGCGCAGAGTGAGCGGATGGTGCAGGCCGCGCTGGAATCCGCGATGCAGGGCCGCACCACCCTGGTCATCGCGCACCGGCTGGCCACGGTGCAGCGAGCCGACCGGATCATCGTGCTCGATCATGGAAGGATCGTGGAACAGGGAACACACGAATCGCTGGTGGCCGCCAATGGGGTGTATGCCAGGCTGGCGGCTCTGCAATTCATGGATTGAGTGTGGCGGGCCATGCCGCCATAGCCGATGCGCCCGGCTACTGCAGCGTCTCTTTCAGCGCGTCGGGCACCGGCAGCGGCAGCACGCCGATGCCCTCTTCCAGCAGCGCCTCGGTATCCTTCGGCGACGCCCTGCCCCGGATGCCCCGCTCCTCGCTCTCGCCGTAGTGGATGCGGCGGGCCTCCTCGGGGAAGCGCTCGCCGACGTCTTCCGTGTTGGCCATCACGTGGCGCACCATCTTCAGCCAGGCGGCCTGCATCGCTGCGTCGGGCGCCGTCATGACCTGCTGGCGCGGCGTTGACTGAGGCTGAGCGGCGCCCAGGTTGAGGCGCGGCGCGCTGAGCATCTTGCTGACGCTGGTGTCGCCGCACAGGGGGCATTCGACCAGGCCGCGCGCGAGCTGGCCCTGAAAATCATCTTCGGAGGCAAACCAGCCTTCGAAGCTGTGGCGGGCGGAACACTGGAGATCAAGGACTTTCATGGCGCTGACAGGATTATCGCCGCCAGTCCAATTCCCACGCTCCCGACAGCACGTTCTGCAGCCAGAACGCGCCGATGAGCGACTTGGCGTCGGTCACTTGGCCGTCGCGGCACCACTGGAGCAAGTCGTCTGTCGTGGCGGTGAAAACCTCGAGGAACTCGCCTTCGTCGAGATGCCGCTCGCTCAGCGTCAAGCCGCGGGCGAACCAGACCTCGATGAACTCGGTGGAATACGAGATGACGGGATGAAGCACCCCGGCGCGAGCCCATTCGGTGGCGGTGTAGCCGGTTTCCTCCAGCAGTTCGCGCCGGGCACAGGCCAGGGGATCCTCGCCCGCATCGAGCTTGCCGGCGGGAAACTCGATCATGACGCGGCCCATGGGATAGCGAAACTGGCGCTCCATCACGAGCCGGCCGTCGTCGAGCATCGGGATCATCATCACCGCGCCCGGATGGACCACGTACTCGCGGGTCGCGCTGCTGCCGTCGGGAAGCTCCACCGTGTCCCGGAACGCATGCAGGAAGTGGCCCCGCAGCAGCTCCTGGCTGGCGGTCTTGCGCTCGATCAGGTGACTGTCGTCAGGCATGCAATCCTCAGTGAGCCCGAGGCTGGCGTCGCAAATAGCGCCAGATGAAACCGGGGAAAGCCAGCACGATGAACAGTGAGCCGGTCACCGCGTAGAACTCCCAGCCTTGCGGCGCGATTCGGCCCATGCGCTGTTCGAGCAGCAGGCCGACGCCCCCCACCACGAAATACAGCAGCACCAGCTCAGCCAGCCGTACCGCCAGCGATTTGCCGCCGCCCGCCAGCGGCACGACGGCGAACAGGCGCTCGTTGAGGAAAGGGAGGTTCGCTGCCGCCAGTGCCAGCAGAATCACGGCCCAGATGGAAACGCCTTGGGACATTGCGCCGCCGGGCTCAGCTGCCGAGCGTCTTGATGATCGCGTTGGCGCACAGCGTCATCAGGCCGCCGGGCAGAATGCCCAGGATCAGCACCAGCGCGCCGTTGAGGGTCAGCACCACCCGCACATCCGCCGGTGCCGACACGGTGCTGGCCGTGATCGGGGCGTCGAAGTACATCACCTTGACAACCCGCAGGTAGTAGAACGAGCCGATCAGAGACATCATCACCGCAAAGACGGCCAGACCGATGTGCACGGCCTGACCGGAGGCCACCAGCGCCTGCAAGATGCCGAGCTTGGCATAGAAGCCCACCAGCGGGGGCACGCCGGCCAGCGAGAACAGGCACACCGCCATCACGCCGGCGTACAGCGGGCTGCGCTGGTTGAGGCCTGCCAGATCGGAAATTTCCTCGCTTTCGAAACCTTCGCGCGCCAGGAGCAGGATGACGCCGAAGGTGCCCAGCGTCGTCAGCACATAGGTGACGATGTAGAACATCGCCGAGCTGTAGGCGTACTGCGCATTCAGCGTGTTGCCGTTGACCACCCCGGTGGCCAGGCCCAGCAGGACGAAACCCATCTGGCCGATGGTCGAATACGCCAGCATGCGCTTGAGGTTGCTCTGGGCAATGCCGGCCAGGTTGCCTATCAGCAGCGAGGCGACGGCCATCAGGATGAGCATCTGCTGCCAGTCGATGGCCAGCGGGATCAGGCCTTCCACCAGCAAGCGGATGGCGATGGCGAAGGCGGCGAGCTCGGGGGCGCTGCCGATGATGATGGTGATGGCCGTCGGCGCGCCTTGATAGACGTCCGGAATCCACATGTGGAACGGCGCGGCGCCCAGCTTGAAAGCCAGGCCGGCGACGATGAATACCAGGCCGAACACCAGCACCTGGTGCTTCACCTGGCCCGAGTTGACGACTTTGAACACCGTGCCGATGTCGAGCGACCCGGTGGCGCCGTACAGCATGGACAGGCCGTAGAGCAGGAAGCCGCTGGCCATGGCGCCCAATACGAAGTATTTCATCGCCGCTTCGGTGGCGGTGGCGTTGTCCCGGCGCAGCGCGACCAGCGCGTAGCTCGACAGCGTCAGCAACTCGAGGCCCAGGTAGATCACCAGGAAATTGCTGCCCGAGATCATGACGAAGATGCCCAGCAGCGAGAACAAGGCCAGCGTGAACAACTCACCGCCACGCATCATGTCGCGGTCGGCCGCATAGGGCCTGCCGTAGACCAGGCACACCATCATTGCCAGCGAGGCGAAACACTTGAGCCAGTTGCCCATGGGGTCGCTCACCACCATGTTGCTGAAGGCGGAAAGGGTCTGGTTCTCGGCCGCCAGCGTGCCGGTCATGAAGGCCAGCGCGGCCAGCGTGCCCATGCTGAGCCAGTAGGTCAGCACGCGCAGGCGCGACTTCACGCCCAGGTCCACCAGGGCGATGACGCAGGCCATCACCAGCAGCAGGATTTCGGGCGAAACGATGATCAGGCTTGATTTGTCCAGCATGCTCTAGCTCTCAGTTCAGTTTGGACGTGGCCACGTGCCTGAGGAAATCGGCCACCGAGACGTCCATGACGTCGGTGAAGGGCTTCGGGTAGATGCCCATGTACAGCACGGCGACGGCCAGCATGCCCAGCATCAGGAACTCGCGGCTGTTGATGTCGGTGAGGCCGCGCACGTCGTCGTTGGCCACCGGGCCCAGGTAGACGCGCTTGAACATCCACAGGCTGTAGGCGGCGCCGAGGATCAGCGCAGTTGCGGCACCCAGCCCTAGCCAGAAATTGGCCTTGACGGCGGCCAGGATCACCATCCATTCGCCGACGAAGCCGGCCGTGGCGGGCAGGCCGCAGTTGGCCATGACGAACAACAAGGCGAAGGCCGTGAAGTTAGGCATGGTGTTGACCACGCCGCCGTAGCTGGCGATCTCGCGGGAATGGACCCGGTCGTACAGCACGCCGATGCAAAGGAACATCGCGCCTGAGACGAAGCCGTGCGCGATCATCTGGACGATGCCGCCGGCCACGCCCAGGTCGTTGAAGACGAAGAAACCCAGGGTGACGAAGCCCATGTGGGCCACCGACGAATACGCCACCAGCTTCTTCATGTCCTTCTGCACCATCGCGACCAGGCCGACGTAGATGACGGCGATCAGCGACAACGCGATCATCAGCCAGGCGTATTCGCGCGAAGCGTCGGGCGCGATCGGCATCGAGAACCTCAGGAAGCCATAGGCCCCGAGCTTGAGCATGATGGCCGCCAGCACGGCCGAGCCGCCGGTGGGCGCCTCCACGTGCACGTCGGGCAACCAGGTGTGGACCGGCCACATCGGCACCTTGACCGCGAACGCCGCGAAGAACGCGAAGAACAGCACCGTTTGCGCCGGCAGGCCGAGCGGCAGCTTGTGCCAGGTGGCGATGTCGAAGCTGCCGCCCGACTTGGCGTAGAGAAACACCAGCGCCACCAGCATCAGCAGCGACCCGAGCAGCGTGTACAGGAAGAACTTGAACGCCGCGTAGATCTTGTTGGGGCCGCCCCAGATGCCGATGATCAGGTACATCGGGATCAGCGTGGCTTCGAAGAAGGTGTAGAACAGGATGCCGTCGAGGGCGCAGAACACCCCGATCATCAAGCCCGACAAGATGAGGAACGCGCCCATGTACTGGTTGACGCGCTCGGTGATCACTTCCCATGCGGAGATGACCACCACCAGGTTGATGAAGGCCGTGAGCAGGACGAACCAGAACGAGATGCCGTCCACGCCCAGGTGGTAGTTGACGTTGAAGCGATCGATCCATGGCGCCTTTTCGACGAACTGCATGGCCGCCGTGGCGTTGTCGAAGCCGCCGTACAGCGGCAGCGTGACGAGCAGGCTGACCACCGCGCCGATGAGGGCCAGCCAGCGCACGGCGCGCGCCTGGTCATCCCGGCCCAGGGCCAGGAGCACGGTGCCGAAGAAGATCGGCGTCCAGATGGCGAGGCTCAGCAAACCCATTTTTGTTCTTTCGCGTTCTCTAGCAAGTTGGGAACAGAGCTAATGATCTGTCCCGCAATATCTCTAATAAGTTGAGGACAGAGCTAAAGATCTGTCCCGCAATATCTCTAATAAGTTGGCGACAGAGCTAAAGATCTGTCCCGCAATATCATTTGTTTAACCACACGAACCACGTCATCAGCACGAACACGCCGAAGATCATCGCGAAAGCGTAGTGGTAGATGTAGCCGGTCTGGACTAGACGGACCACGCCGGCGAACCGGCCCACGCTGCGCGCGCTGCCGTTGACCATCGCGCCATCGATCACCGCCTGGTCCCCGCCCTTCCACAGGCCCACGCCCAGCAGGCGGGCGCCGCGCGCCACGACGTTCTCGTTGAACCAGTCCATGTAGTACTTGTTGTCCAGCAGCGTGTACAGCGGCTGCACGCGCGCCTTGATCGCGGCCGGCAGCGCCGGGTTGACGATGTACAGGTACCAGGCCGATACGGCGCCGGCCAGCGCCAGCCAGAACGGTGGCGTCACCAGGCCGTGCAGCGCCATCTGGGCCGGGCCGTGAAAAATCCGGGCCAGGTTGGCCATGGCCGGGTGCTTGTCGTTGTCAACGGCAATGGCGTCCTTGAACAGGTCACCGAACAGCATCGGCTCCATGGTGAGGAAGCCGATCACCACCGAGGGAAACGCCAGCAGCAGCAGCGGCACGGTGACCACCCAGGGCGACTCGTGCGGTTGCTGATGCACGTTGCCATGGCCGTTGCCGTGGCCATCCTTGTGATGCTGGACGTCGGGCTCTTCATCGGAATGATGGCCGTGATGCGCGTCGGGGTTCTGGTCGTAGCGCTCCTTGCCGTGGAACACCAGGAAGTACAGGCGGAACGAATAGAACGCGGTGACGAAGATGCCTGCCAGCACCGCGAAGTAGGCGAACCCCGAGCCCCACAGCTTGCTGAAATGCACCGCCTCGACGATGCTGTCCTTGGAATAGAAGCCAGAGAAAAGCGGCGTGCCGATCAGCGCCAGTGTGCCCAGCAGGAACGTGATCCAGGTGATGGGCATGTACTTTCGCACGTTGCCCATCCACCGGATGTCCTGGTTGTGGTGCATGCCGATGATGACGGAGCCGGCGCCCAGGAACAGCAGCGCCTTGAAGAACGCGTGCGTCATCAGGTGGAACACGCCCACCGAGTACGCCGATGCCCCCAGCGCCACGGTCATGTAGCCCAGCTGCGAAAGCGTGGAATACGCGACCACCCGTTTGATGTCGTTCTGGATGATCCCCAGGAACCCCATGAACAGCGCCGTGATGGCGCCGATGACGATGACGAAGGAGAGCGCCGTGTCGGAGAGCTCGAACAGGGGCGACATGCGCGCCACCATGAAGATGCCTGCCGTCACCATGGTGGCGGCGTGAATCAGCGCCGAGATCGGCGTGGGGCCTTCCATCGAGTCGGGCAGCCAGACGTGCAGCGGAAACTGGGCGCTCTTGCCCATGGCGCCGATGAACAGGCAGATGCAGATCACGGTGATCAGCTGCCAGCCCGTGCCGGGGAAGCCGAGCTTCGCCAGCTCACCCGCCTTGGCAAAGGTGTCGGCGTAGCTGAGGGTGCCGGCAAAGGCGACGATCAGGCCGATGCCCAGGATGAAGCCGAAGTCGCCGACGCGGTTGACCAGGAAGGCCTTCAGGTTGGCGAAGATCGCGGTGGGCTTGTTGTACCAGAACCCGATCAGCAGGTAGGAGACCAGGCCCACGGCTTCCCAGCCGAAGAACAGCTGCAGGAAGTTGTTGCTCATGACGAGCATCAACATGGAGAACGTGAACAGCGAGATGTACGAGAAGAAGCGGTTGTAGCCCTCGTCCTCCTCCATGTAGCCGATGGTGTAGATGTGGACCATCAGCGACACGAAGGTCACCACGCACATCATCATGGCCGTGAGGCCGTCGACGAGGAAGCCCACCTCCATCTTGAGCCCACCGATCACCATCCACTCGTAGATGGTCTGGTTGAAGCGCGCGCCGTCGATGGCGACGCTCTTGAGGGTCATGGCGGAAAGAATGAACGCCACCAGCACGCCCAGGATGCACAGCGTGTGGGACACGCGCCGTCCGATCAGGTTGCCGCCGAAAGTGGTGCCGAAGATGCCCGTCAGGATGGCGCCCGCAAGGGGCGCCAGCGGAACGACGAGCAGGGTGGAGGCGCTGAGGGTTTGGCTCATATTCTTGGGGCGGCCTGGCTCAGCCTTTGAGCGTGTTGAGTTCGTCGACGTTGATGCTGGACTTGTTGCGGAACAAGAGCACCAGGATGGCAAGGCCGATGGCCGACTCCGCCGCGGCCACCGTCAGGATGAAAAACACGAAGATCTGGCCGTGCATGTCGTTCAGGTAGTACGAGAACGCCACGAAGTTCATGTTCACCGCCAGCAGCATGAGCTCGATCGCCATCAGGAGAACGATGAGGTTGCGGCGGTTCAGGAAGATGCCGATCACCGACAGCGAAAAAAGAATCGCGCCCAGCGAAAGAAAATGCCCGAGTGTGAGTGTCATGGCCTGGTCTCCGCAGGAGCCGCGAGATCGGCCGGCGCGGGCGCGGCCTTGAAGGTCGGGTCCATCTTGACCAGTGCGACCCGGTCGCCGGCCCGCACGCGAATCTGCCGCGAGGCATCGATCGCCTTGGTGTCCTTGCGCTGGCGCAGGGTCAACGCGATCGCCGAGATCATCGCCACCAGAAGAATCGCCGCTGCGACCTGCACCGGAAAGAGGTACTGGGTGTAGAGCAGCGTGCCCAGTTCCTTGGTGTTGGACAACTGCTGGCCAGCGACGGCAGCGACCACGCGCGGTTCCTCGCCCATGCGAAAGCCGCCCAGCAACACCGCCACCATCTCCAGCGCGATCACCGCACCGGCCGTCGCGGCCAGCGGAAAGTGCTGCCAGAAGCCGAGCCGCACCCCATCGATGCGGATGTCCAGCATCATCACGACGAACAGGAACAGCACCATCACCGCGCCCAGGTACACCAGCACCAGGACCACCGCCAGGAACTCGGCCCTCAGCAGCAGCCACAGCCCCGACGCCTGGGCAAAGGCCAGGATCAGGAACAGCACGGCATGCACGGGGTTGCGTGCCGTGATGACCCGGAAGGCCGCGAACAGCAGCACGGCCGAGAACAGATAGAAAAAGCCGGTTCTGGCGTCCATATCAGTTTTTCTTTTGTGAATGAGCGCCGCCGGGCCGCCCCAAGGCGCGCGGGCCCCCTCGGGGGGCAGCGCAGTACACGAAGTGACAAGCGTGGGGGTCATGAGCGCCGCCGGGCCGCCCCAAGGCGCGAAGGCCCCCTCGGGGGGCAGCGCAGTACACGAAGTGACAAGCGTGGGGGCTCATATCTTCAGCGGTACTTCGCGTCCGCCGCCCGGTCGGCCGCAATCTGGGCTTCGTAGCGGTCGCCCACGGCCAGCAGCATGTCCTTGGTGAAGTACAGGTCGCCGCGCTTCTCGCCGTGGTACTCCAGCACATTGGTCTCGACGATGGAGTCGACCGGGCAGCTCTCTTCGCAGAAGCCGCAGAAGATGCACTTGGTCAGGTCGATGTCATAGCGCGTCGTGCGGCGTGTGCCGTCGGCGCGCTGGTCCGACTCGATGGTGATCGCCAGCGCCGGGCAGATCGCCTCGCACAGCTTGCACGCGATGCAGCGCTCTTCGCCGTTTTCGTAGCGGCGCAGCGCATGCAGGCCGCGAAAGCGCGGCGACAGAGGCGTTTTCTCCTCCGGGTACTGCACCGTGACCTTGCGGCGGAAGGCGTAGCGTCCGGTCAGGGCCATGCCCTTGGCCAGCTCGAAAAGCATGAAGCTCTTGAAGAAGTCCTTGACGGAAAAGGATGAAGTCACAGCAGACATGGGCGTTCTCCGCTCATTTCCAGATATTCCAGGGCGACAGCAGCCACACGGCCACCACGAGCAGCCACACCAGGGTGACCGGAATGAAGATCTTCCAGCCCAGGCGCATGATCTGGTCGTAACGGAACCGCGGGAACGTGGCGCGAATCCAGATGAACATGGAGACCACCACGAAGGTCTTGATGCCCAGCCAGATCCAGCCGGGAATGAAATCGAGGAAGGCGAACGGCGGCAGCCATCCACCCAGAAACATCAGCACGCCGAGAATGGAAACCAGCCACATGCTGGCGTATTCGGCCAGGAAGAAGATGGCGAAGCCCATGCCCGAGTACTCGACCATGTGGCCGGCCACGATCTCGGCCTCGCCTTCCACCACGTCGAACGGATGGCGGTTGGTTTCTGCGACGCCCGAGATCAGATAGACGATGAAGATCGGCAACAGGGGCAGCCAGTTCCACGACAGGAAGCCGAAGCCGCCGGCCGCTGCGCCGCCGCGCGCCTGCGAATTCACGATGTCGATCAGGTTCAGGCTGCCCGACACCATGATGACCACCACGAAACAGAAACCCATGGCGATCTCGTAGCTCACCATCTGCGCCGATGCACGCAGGGCGCCCAGAAAGGCGTACTTGGAGTTGGAAGCCCAGCCGGCGATGATCACGCCGTAGACTTCGATCGAAGTGATCGCCATGATCAGCAGCAAGCCGGCGTTGACGTTGGCCAGCACCGTCTCGGGGCCGAACGGAATGGCCGCCCAGGCCGCCAGCGCCGGCATGATGGCCATCACCGGGCCCAGCAGGAACAGGCCCTTGCTGGCCGCCGTCGGCTGGATGAACTCCTTGGTGAGCAGCTTCAGCGCGTCGGCGATCGGCTGCAGCAAGCCGAACGGCCCCACCCGGTTCGGGCCGAGCCGGACCTGCATGAAGCCCAGCAGCTTGCGCTCCCAGAGCGTGAGGTAAGCCACCGCGCCCAGCAACGGCAGCAACACCGCCACGATCTTGATCATCGTCCAGGTGACCGGCCAGGCGACACCGGTCCACCAGCCGGCCGCGACGAGGCCGTTACCGAACCCGTAGATCTGGTCGATCATGCCAGCGTCCCCCCGGTTGCTCGCGCCATTCGGCCGTCGGCCGTCAACTGCAGGGACGGCGCCCTGCGCACGATGCTGTCGAGCTGGTAAATGGAAGCGGTCACCGGTTGGCCAGGGGCCGCCTCGAGGTCGATCGAAGCCGTGGTCGCGTTGCTCAGCCTGCCGCCTTGCACCCGGGCCGACTGCGCATCCTGCGCCCCGCGCGCGGCGACCAGGACCTCCTGGGCCGACTCGTAATCGAAGCCGGGCAGGCCCAGCATATTGGCGAGCACCCGCAGCACCTTCCAGGCCGGGCGGGTTTCACGCAGCGGCTTGACGACTGCGTGGAAAGTCTGCACCCGCCCCTCGGCGTTGACGAAAGTGCCCGGCGTTTCGGTGAACGGCGCAATCGGCAGCAGCACGTCACTGAACGCCATGTTGGCCTTGAACGGGCTCAGGGTGACGACCATCCCGGCCTGCGCCAGCGCCGCAGCTGCCTTGGCGCCGGCGGCCGAGTCGAACTCCGGCTCGTTGTTCAGCAGGATGACCGCCTTCAGCGCGCCATCGAGCATCTGCGCGGCATTGCGGCCATTGGCGCCCGGCAGCGCGCCGGCGAGTTGGGCACCCACCGTGTTCGCCGCTTCGGTCAGGTAGCCGACGGTAGCGCCCGTCTGCTCGCCGATCCAGTTGGCCAGCGCCAGCAAGCTGGAGGCCTTGGCGTGATGAGCCGCCGCGTTGCCCAGCAGAATCGCCTTGCGTTCGCCGCCCAGCAGCGATTGCGCGATGGCCTTGGCTGCATCGGTGGCGTTGCCGTGCGCCGGCGCCTTCACGCCCTTTTCGGCCGCGATGGCCGCTGCGATATCGGCGAGCGCTTGCGCCCACTGGCCCGCCGGCGTGATGGCAGAAGAAGCAATGGACATCGCCCAGTCGTTGTCGACATCATGGATGACCGATACCGCGGCGCCCTTGCGAACCGCTGCGCGAATGCGCAGGGCAAACAGCGGATGGTCCTTGCGCAGGTTGGAGCCGATCACCAGCACCCGCTGCAGGTGCTGCAACGAAACAATCGAGGCGCCTAGCCATCGCGCCGGTGCGCTGGTGCCCTCGCCTTCGGGCTTCGGAAACTCGGCGTGGCGCAGGCGATAGTCGATGTTCTCGCTGCCCAGGCCCCGCACCAGGGCACCGGCCAGGTACAGCTCTTCCACCGTGCTGTGCGGGCTCACCAGCGCGCCGATGCTCTGCGCACCGTGATCGGCCTTGATGTGCTTGAGCCCGTTGGCCACGTATTCCAGCGCGGTCTGCCAGTCGACCACCTTCCATTCGCCGCCCTGCTTGAGCATGGGAGCCGTCAGGCGCTCGTCTTCGTTGAGTGCTTCGTACGAAAACCGGTCGCGGTCAGCCAGCCAGCACTCGTTGACTTCCTCGTTCTCCAGGGGAAGGACGCGCAGGACCGCGTTGTTCTTGACCTGAACGATCAGGTTGGCGCCGGTGGAATCATGGGGGCTCACCGACTTGCGGCGGGACAATTCCCAGTTGCGCGCCTGGTAGCGGAATGGCTTGCTGGTGAGCGCGCCGACCGGGCACAGGTCGATCATGTTGCCGGAGACTTCGGAGTCGACCGTGTCGCCCAGCACCGTGGTGATCTCGGCGTGCTCGCCGCGGTGGATCATGCCCAGCTCCATCACGCCGGCGACTTCCTGGCCGAAACGCACGCAACGGGTGCAGTGGATGCAGCGGCTCATCTCTTCCATGGAAATGAGCGGGCCGACGTCCTTGTGCAGCACCACGCGCTTTTCTTCCTCGTAGCGCGAGGCCGAACCGCCATAGCCCACGGCCAGGTCCTGCAGCTGGCACTCGCCGCCCTGGTCGCAGATCGGGCAATCCAGCGGATGGTTGATCAGCAGGAACTCCATCACCGACTGCTGCGCCTTCAGGGCCTTGTCGCTCTTGGTGCGCACGATCATGCCGTTGGTCACCGGCGTAGCGCAGGCGGGCATGGGCTTGGGCGCCTTCTCCACGTCCACCAGGCACATGCGGCAATTGGCAGCGATGGACAGCTTCTTGTGATAGCAGAAGTGCGGGATGTAGGTGCCCGCCTTGTCGGCCGCATGCATGATCATGCTGCCCTCGGTGATCTCCACCTTCTGTCCGTCGAGTTCTATCTCAATCATGCTTTTGCTCCCTCTCCCTCTGGGAGAGGGTTGGGGTGAGGGCTTGCGGTCTTGGAGGCCTTGTCGATCATGGCCTCGAACTCGTGCCTGTAATGCTTGATCATGGCCCGCACCGGCATCGCTGCGGCATCGCCCAGCGCGCAGATGGTGCGGCCCTGGATGTTGTCGGCGACCGAATTGAGCAGGTCCATGTCGCTGGGCTTGCCGTGGCCGTTGTGAATGCGGTCCACGACGCGCCAGAGCCAGCCCGTGCCCTCGCGGCACGGCGTGCACTGGCCGCAGGACTCGTGCATGTAAAAATACGAGAGGCGCTTGAGCGATTCGACCATGCAGCGCGAGTCGTCCATCACGATGACGGCGCCCGAGCCCAGCATCGAGCCGGCCTTGGCGATGGAGTCGTAGTCCATCGTGCATTCCATCATGATGTTCGCGGGCAGCACCGGCGCCGAAGAGCCGCCGGGGATCACGGCCTTGAGCGTGCGCCCCTTGCGCACGCCGCCGGCCAGTTCCAGCAGCTTGGCGAATGGCGTGCCCAGCGGAATCTCGTAGTTGCCGGGAAGCTCGACATCGCCCGAGACGGAATAGATCTTGGTGCCGCCGTTGTTGGGCTTGCCGCACTCCAGGTAAGCCTGCCCGCCATTGCGGATGATCCACGGGACGGCCGCGAAGGTCTCGGTGTTGTTGATGGTGGTCGGCTTGCCGTACAGGCCGAAGCTCGCCGGGAACGGCGGCTTGAAGCGCGGCTGGCCCTTCTTGCCCTCCAGCGATTCGAGCAGCGCGGTTTCCTCGCCGCAGATATAGGCGCCGAAGCCGTGGGCAGCATGCAGCTGGAAAGTGAAGCTGCTGTCCAGGATGTTGTTGCCCAGGTAGCCCGCCGCCCTGGCCTCTTCCAGCGCTTCCTCGAAGCGGTCGTAGGTCTGGAATATCTCGCCGTGGATGTAGTTGTAGCCCACGGTGATGCCCATCGCATAGGCAGCGATGATCATGCCCTCGATCACGATGTGCGGATTGAACTGCAGCAGGTCGCGATCCTTGAAGGTACCCGGCTCGCCCTCGTCGGAGTTGCACACCAGGTACTTCTGGCCCGGAAACTGGCGCGGCATGAAGCTCCACTTCAGGCCCGTGGGGAAACCCGCACCGCCGCGGCCGCGCAAGGCCGACTCTTTGACGGTGGCGATGACCTGGTCTTGCGTCAAGCCTTCGGCGCTTGCGTCGCTTCCTTTGCCCAGGATCTTGCGCAGCGCCTTGTAGCCGTCGCGCGCCTCGTAGTCCTTCAGGCGCCAGTTGGTGCCATCGAGTCCGGCGCAGATCTGGGGATTGATGTGGCGGCCATGGAAGCAGGTCTGCACGCCGGTGGCCTGGAACTGAGACAGCACCTGTTGCGCGTTCATGCATGCCTCCGACGGGCCGCCGCCAGGCAGGCATGGGCCCCCTTGGGGGGCAGCGAACGAATGTGGGCGTGGGGGTACATCTATTCCGCTCCCTTCAGCCCGTCGATCATCTGGTCGAGCTTGTCAGGGGTCATGAAACTGCACATCGTGCGGTCGTTCACCAGCATGACCGGCGAGTCCCCGCACGCGCCCAGGCATTCGCTTTGCTGCAGCGTGAACAGGCCGTCGGCCGTGGTCTGGCCCATGGTGATGCCCAGTCGGTGCTCCAGGTGGCGCAGCGCCTTGGCGCCGTCACGCAACTGGCACGGCAGGTTGGTGCAGACGTTGAGCTTGTACTTGCCCACCGGGCGCTGGTTGTACATGTTGTAGAAGGTCGTGACCTCGTGCACCGCAATGGGCGGCATGCCGAGGTAATCAGCGACTTCCTTCTCGCTCGCCAGGCTGACGAAGCCCAGCTCCTGCTGGACGATGGCCAGGCAGGCCATGACCGCCGACTGCTTCTCGTGGGCCGGGTACTTCGCGACTTCCTTGTCGAAGCGCTGCCGCATCGATTCCGTCATTTGCTCAGCCATATACATCTCCGTGGGAGCCATGTTCATCGGTCAATCTCTCCGAACACGATGTCCAGGGTGCCGATGACGGCGACGACGTCGGCCAGCATGTGGCCTCGTGCCATCTCGTCGAGCGCAGCCAGGTGCACGAACCCCGGGGGTCGAATCTTGAGGCGGTACGGCTTGTTGGCGCCATCGCTGACGATGTAGATGCCGAACTCGCCCTTGGGATGCTCGACCGCCGCGTAGGCCTCGCCTTCGGGCACGCGAAAGCCTTCGCTGAACAGCTTGAAATGGTGGATCAGCTCTTCCATGTTGGCCTTCATGGATTCGCGGTCGGGCGGCGCCACCTTGTGGTTGTCGGTGATCACCGGGCCGGGGTTGGCGCGCAGCCAGTCGACGCACTGCTTGATGATCCGGTTGGACTGGCGCATCTCGTGGACCCGGACCAGGTAGCGGTCATAGGTGTCGCCGGTGCGGCCCACCGGCACGTCGAAGTCCATCTGGTCGTAGACATCGTAGGGCTGCTTCTTGCGCAGGTCCCAGGCGACGCCGGAGCCGCGCAGCATCGGCCCCGTCATGCCCAGGTTGATCGCGCGCTCCGGCGTCACCACGCCGATGCCGACGGTGCGCTGCTTCCAGATGCGGTTGTCGGTGAAGAGGGTCTCGTACTCGTCCACCAGGCCCGGAAAGCGCTGGGTGAAATCTTCGATGAAGTCCAGCAGCGTGCCCGAGCGGTTCTCGTTGAGCCGCTTGATGGCCCGCTCGTTGCGGATCTTGTTGACCTTGTACTGCGGCATGCTGCCGGGCAGGTCGCGGTAGACGCCGCCGGGCCTGAAGTAGGCCGCATGCATGCGCGCGCCGGAAACGGCTTCGTACATGTCGAACAGGTCTTCCCGCTCCCTGAACGTGTAGATCAGGATGGTGGAGCTGCCGCAGTCGTTGCCGTGCGAGCCCAGCCACATCAGGTGGTTGAGCAGGCGCGTGATTTCGGAGAACATGACGCGGATGTACTGCGCGCGCAGCGGCACGTCGATCTGCAGGAGCTTTTCGATGGCCAGGCAGTAGGCGTGCTCGTTGCACATCATCGAAACGTAGTCCAGCCGGTCCATGTAGGGCAGCGACTGGATGTACGTCTTGGTTTCGGCCAGCTTCTCGGTGGCGCGGTGCAACAGTCCGATGTGCGGGTCGGCGCGCTGGACCACCTCGCCGTCGAGCTCGAGCACCAGCCGCAGCACACCGTGCGCTGCCGGGTGCTGCGGGCCGAAGTTGAGGGTGTAGTTCTTTATTTCTGCCATAGCCGGCGGAGCGGTCGATAAGGATGGCCGCGGCGCCCTCGCCGCGCTTCCACCCTAGTGACTCAGGCCTCCATAGTTTTCTTCGCGGATGATCCGCGGCGTGATCTCGCGCGGCTCGATGGTCACCGGCTGGTAGATCACGCGCGCGAGCTCGGCGTCGTAGCGCATCTCGACTTCGCCGGATATGGGGAAGTCCTTGCGGAACGGGTGCCCGATGAAGCCGTAGTCGGTCAGGATGCGGCGCAGGTCGTTGTGGCCTTCGAAGACGATCCCGAAAAGGTCGAACGCCTCGCGTTCGAACCAGTTGGCCGAAGCCCAGATATCAGTGACCGAATCGACCACCGGAAATCCATCGTCGGGCGCGAACACCTTGATGCGGACACGCTGGTTCAGGCGCATCGACAGCAAGTGGGACACCACGCAAAAGCGCGGGCCGTCGTACGCGCCGTCCCGGTACTCGGAGTAGTCCACGCCGCACAGGTCGATCAACTGCTCGAAGCCGCAACCCGGCGCATCGCGCAGGATGAGGGCGGCGGCGCGGTAATCGGCCGCCGCGATAGTGACGGTCACTTCGTCCAGGCTCACGGACAGCTGGCGCGCCTTGTCGCCGAGCGCGGCCGCGAGCGCATCTTTCAGGTCTTCCGGGCGGATCGCTACAGAACTCATGTCGGGTCCCTCAAGCGCGCGCGATGGTGTTGGTGCGGCGGATCTTCTGCTGCAGCTGGATGATGCCGTACAGCAAGGCCTCGGCCGTCGGGGGACAGCCGGGCACGTACACGTCGACTGGAACGATCCGGTCGCAGCCGCGCACCACCGAATAGCTGTAGTGGTAGTAGCCGCCGCCGTTGGCGCAGGACCCCATGCTGAGCACCCAGCGCGGCTCGGCCATCTGGTCGTACACCTTGCGCAGCGCCGGCGCCATCTTGTTGCACAAGGTGCCCGCCACGATCATCAGGTCGGACTGGCGCGGGCTGGCGCGAAAGACCTCCGCGCCGAACCGGCCGATGTCATAGCGGGCGGCGGCCGAGTGCATCATTTCCACGGCGCAGCACGCCAGCCCGAAAGTCATGGGCCAGAGCGAACCGGTCTTGGCCCAGTTGACCACCGAGTCGTAGCTCGTGGTCATGAAGCCTTCCTTCATCACGCCTTCAATCATTGCGTCAATCCTTGTAGAAGCTCACCGCTCATTCCCAGTCGAGGGCGCCCTTCTTCCATTCATAGGCAAAGCCCACCACCAGGATGGACAGGAAGACCGCGACCCCGGCGAACCCCACCACGCCCACCTCTTGCAGGGCCACTGCCCATGGGAAGAGAAAGGCGATCTCGAGGTCGAACAAGATGAACAGGATGGCCACCAGGTAGTAGCGCACGTCGAACTTCATGCGGGCATCCTCGAAGGCATCGAAGCCGCACTCGTAGGGCGAGTTCTTGGCGGCATCCGGCCGGTTGGGACCCAGGATGTAGCCCAGAGCCAAGGGGACCACACCGACTGCCAGGCCCACCAGAATGAACAGGAGGACGGGGAGGTACTGGTCAAGGTTCATCTTGATGGAAGTTCGCTGGGCCCGCCGATGGGTCCCCGGCGGGCTTCATTTTTGTTGGTGCCGTCGGCGAGACTCGAACTCGCACAGCTTTCGCCACTACCCCCTCAAGATAGCGTGTCTACCAATTTCACCACGACGGCGGTTTTCTACTGCCCGGACAGGCATGAGGACTGTCTATTGTTCGGCTTTCCGGACAGCCTAGGAGTTTACTCTGAAACCAGGCCGACTCTCCCCGAAAGCGGCCCTATCTTCCAATCAGCGCGTGGGGATTTGCCCGGCGCCCGATGCTGCCGGGGCGGGCGCCGGAGCGGCCGCGCCAGCGGTGCCTGGCGCGGTCGGCGCCGTGGCTGGAATCTGTGCCGCCGCGCCCGAAGCGGCGGGTGCGGGCGCCGGAGCAGTGGGTGCGGCGCGATCGAGCACGCTGCCGCCGGTCTCGGAGGCCGGGAGGTTGCCGAAGTAGGCCAGCGCCAGCGTGCAGGCGAAAAACACCGCGGCCAGCACCGCCGTCGTGCGCGACAGGAAATTGGCGCTTCCGCTGGCGCCGAAAAGGCTGCCCGAGCCGCCGCTGCCGAAGGCAGCGCCCATGTCGGCGCCCTTGCCGTGCTGGATGAGGATGAGCCCGATCATCGCCAGGGCCGTGAGCATCTGCGCCCCCAGCAGAAGGTTGAGGAAAACGTCCATTCTGTTTACTCCGTTTTATGTGATGCGCGCTGCGCCTCGAGCGCGGCGGCAATGATCTTGAGGAAATCCGCGGCCTTGAGCGATGCGCCGCCCACGAGCCCGCCATCGATGTCGCCCTGGCCCAGCAGGGCGGCCGCGTTGGCGGCATTCATGCTGCCGCCATAGAGGATATGGACGCGCTCGGCGTGGTCCGTCGCCGCCTTGAGCTGGGCGCGCAGCACGGCATGCACCTGCTGTGCCTGCTCGGGCGTTGCCGTCTTGCCCGTGCCGATGGCCCAGACCGGCTCATAAGCCACGGCGATCTCGCTGATGCAATGGCCATTGGTGTGGATCACCGCGGCCAGCTGGCGCTTCACCACCTCTTCGGTGCGTCCCGCCTCACGCTCGGCCAGTGTCTCACCCACGCAAACGATGGGCGTGATGCCGGCGGCCAGCGCGGCCTTGGCCTTGTCGGCCACCAGCGCATCGGATTCGCCGTGGTACTGGCGCCGCTCGGAGTGCCCGACGATGGCGTAGCGCACGCCGAATTCCTTGAGCATGGCGGCCGAGACCTCGCCGGTATAGGCGCCCTGCGCGTGCTGCGACACATCCTGCGAGCCCAACTCCAGCGCCGAGCCGGAGCGCAACATCTGGACCTGGGCCAGATAAGGCGCCGGAACGCACACGGCCACCTGGCAGGCAGCCTGCCCCATGCCCGCAATCAGCGCGCGCACCAGCGCGTCGTTGTCGGCCAGGGAGCCGTTCATCTTCCAGTTGCCGGCAATCAGTTTTTTCTTCATGTCAGGTTGAATTCAATTCCAAATCAGCACGATCTTGCCGATGTGCTGGTTGGATTCCATCAGCTCGTGGGCCTTGGACGCCTCGGCCGCGGCGAAGGTGCTGTGGATCACTGGTTTGACGGCGCCGCTTTCCAGCAGCGGCCAGACCCGGTCCCTGAGCGACTGCGCAATGGCCGCCTTGAACGCCACCGGCCGGGGCCGCAGCGTCGAGCCGGTGATCAGCAGCCGCTTGCGCAGCACCATGCCGGCGTTGAATTCGCTTTTCACCCCGCCCTGCACCGCGATGATGACCAGGCGGGCGTCTTCGGCCATGCATTCGACTTCGCGCGCGACATAGCCGCCGGCGACCATGTCCAGGATCACGTCGACACCGGCGCCGCCGGTGAGCCTCTTGGCTTCGGCGGCGAAGTCGTGGGTCTTGTAGTTGATGGCGTGGTCGGCGCCGAGCTTCAGGCAGGCCTCGCACTTGTCGTCGCTGCCGGCAGTGGCGATGACCCGCGTCGCAGGCGCATCCACGCCATTGCCGAGCGCCTTCGCCAGCTGGATGGCGGTGACGCCGATTCCACTGGTGCCGCCCTGCACCAGCAGGGTCTCGCCGGGCTGCAGCTTCGCACGGTCGAACACATTGCTCCACACCGTGAAGAAGGTTTCCGGCAGGGATGCCGCCTCGACATCGGTCAACCCCGCGGGAACGGGCAGGCACTGGCCCACGGGCGCGACGCAGAGTTCGGCGTAGCCGCCGCCGGCCACCAGCGCGCACACGCGGTCGCCCGGCTTGAAGCCGGCCTGGCTCATCGCCTGTTCGTCGCCGCCGACGATTTCACCCGCTACCTCGAGCCCGGGAATATCCGAAGCACCGGGCGGCACGGGGTAGTTGCCGGTCCGCTGCAGCACGTCGGGACGGTTGACCCCACTGGCCCGCACGCGGATCAGCAACTCGCCGACGCCGGCGACGGGTGCGGGCCGCTCGCCCAGGCGCAGCACGCCCGGCGGGCCATAGGCGCTGATTTCAACGGCTTTCATGATGTGATCCGGTTACAGGGGCCCAGCCCGTCGGGGCGAGGCCCTGAGGCAGCGTCAGGCCTGATCGTCGACGGGCGACTGCTGGGGCAGCTCGCGCTGTTCGCGCGGCTGCTGGTCGCCGCGAGGCTGCTGGTCGCGATACGGTTCGCGGGGCTGATGATCGCCACGCGGCTGCTGGTCGCCACGCGGCTCGCGGCGTTCGCGGCGCTCGTCGCCACGGCGGTCGTCACCGCGTTGCTCGTACGGGCGGCGCTCGCCCCCGCCTTCAGGCATGCCGGCAGGGCGGTCCAGCAGCGCCTTCATCGACAGCTTGACGCGGCCCTTCTCGTCGGTCTCGAGCACCTTCACGCGCACGATCTGGCCTTCGCTCAGGTAGTCGGTGACCTTTTCGACACGCTCGTGCGCGATCTGGCTGATGTGCAGCAGGCCGTCCTTGCCGGGCAGCAGGTTCACCAGCGCGCCGAAATCCAGCAGCTTGGTGATGGGGCCTTCGTAGACCTTGCCGATCTCGACTTCAGCGGTGATCTGCTCGATGCGCTTCTTGGCGAACTCGGCCTTCTCGGGATCGGTCGAGGCGATGGTGATGGTGCCGTCTTCCTCGATGTTGATCTGGCAGCCGGTTTCCTCGGTCAGCGCGCGAATGACGGCGCCGCCCTTGCCGATCACGTCGCGGATCTTCTCGGGGTTGATCTTCATGGTGAACAGGCGCGGCGCGAAGTTGCTCACTTCGGTCTTGGCCTCGCCCAGCGCCTCCTGCATCTTGCCCAGGATGTGCATGCGCGCTTCCTTGGCCTGCGCCAGGGCGACCTGCATGATTTCCTTGGTGATGCCCTGGATCTTGATGTCCATCTGCAGCGCGGTGATGCCGTTGGTGGTGCCGGCTACCTTGAAGTCCATGTCGCCCAGGTGATCTTCGTCGCCCAGGATGTCGGTCAGCACCGCGAAGCGGTTGCCTTCCTTGATCAGGCCCATGGCGATGCCGGCCACATGGGCCTTCATCGGAACGCCGGCGTCCATCAGCGACAGGCAGCCGCCGCAGACCGAGGCCATCGACGAAGAGCCGTTGGACTCGGTGATTTCCGAGACCACGCGCATGGTGTAGGGGAACTCGTCCTTGGCCGGCAGCACCGGGATCAGCGCGCGCTTGGCCAGGCGGCCGTGGCCGATTTCACGACGCTTGGTCGAGCCCATGCGGCCGACTTCGCCGGTGGCGAAGGGAGGCATGTTGTAGTGGAACATGAAGCGGTCTTCGTACTCGCCCATCAGCGCGTCGATGCGCTGCGCGTCGCGTTCGGTGCCGAGCGTCGTCACCACCAGGGCCTGGGTCTCGCCGCGAGTGAACAGCGCCGAGCCATGGGTGCGGGGCAGCACGCCGGTGCGGATTTCGATGGGGCGCACGGTGCGCGTGTCGCGCCCGTCGATGCGCGGCTCGCCGGACAGGATCTGGCTGCGCACGATCTTGGCTTCGATGTCGAACAGCAGCGCGTCGACCTTGATCGCGTCAAACTCGGCGCCCGAGTCTTTCAGCGAAGCGAGCACGGAGGCGGTGGCTTCACGCAGGGCCTGCGTGCGGGCCTGTTTGCTGCGGATCTGGTAGGCGGCGCGCAGCTTTTCTTCGGCCAGGGCGTTCACCTTGGCGATGAAGGGCTCGTCCTTGGCAGGCGGCTGCCAGTCCCACACCGGCTTGCCGGCCTCGCGCACCAGCTCATGGATGGCGTTGATCGCGATGTTGCCCTGCTCGTGGCCGAACACCACGGCGCCGAGCATGATTTCCTCGGACAGCTGCTCGGCCTCGGATTCCACCATCAGCACGGCGGCTTCGGTGCCGGCGACGATCAGGTCGAGGTCGGACATCTTGCGCGCGGTCTGGCCGGGGTTGAGCACGTACTCACCGTTGACGTAGCCCACGCGGGCGGCGCCGATCGGGCCGGCGAAGGGAATGCCGGAGACCGCCAGCGCGGCGCTGGTGCCGATCATGGCGGCGATGTCGGCGTCGACTTCGGGATTGAGCGACAGCGTGTGGATGACCACGTGCACTTCGTTGAAGAAGCCTTCCGGGAACAGCGGGCGGATCGGGCGGTCGATCAGGCGGCTGGTCAGGGTTTCATGCTCGCTGGGCTTGGCTTCGCGCTTGAAGAAGCTGCCGGGGATCTTGCCCGCGGCGTAGGTCTTCTCGATGTAGTCGACCGTCAGGGGAAAGAAATCCTGGCCCGGCTTGGCGGACTTGGAGGCCACCACGGTGGCCAGCACCACCGTGTCGTCGATGTTGACGATGACGGCGCCGCCCGACTGGCGGGCGATCTCGCCGGTCTCCAGCGTGACGGTGTGGGAGCCCCACTGGAAGGTCTTGGTGACTTTGTTGAAAATGCTCATGTTGTGCTCTCTTTGCTTTCGAGGTGAAGAGACGCAGCGAACACGATGCCATTCCCGAGGGGCTGGGGCTCCCGAACCCCTGGGGAATGACACAGCGCGTATTCGTCTTGCCGTCTCCGAAGTACAAAGCGCCTGAGCTAGCGAAAAACTAACTCAGGCGCCTTCGTATCCTGCCTTCGCTTACTTGCGCAGGCCCAGCTTGCCGATCAGCGCCGTGTAGCGCTCGGCATCCTTGTTCTTCAGGTACGCCAGCAGGCTCTTGCGGCGGTTCACCATGCGCAGCAAGCCGCGGCGGCCATGGTGGTCCTTGGCGTGCGTCTTGAAGTGGGGGGTGAGTTCGTTGATGCGGGCCGTCAGCAGCGCGACTTGCACTTCCGGGCTGCCCGTGTCGTTCGCGCCGCGCGCGTTGGCCTTCACGACTTCGGCCTTGTTCAAAGCGGTCATTGGTGTTTCCTTGAATGTTGTAACTTGCGTTGGGAGCTGGAACTGCGGCCCAACGTGCGCCTTGCAGGATGCAAAGCCTTGAAATTATAGCCCAGGCCGCTGATTTGCCGACAGCCAGGCACCCAGGCGGTCGACCCCCTGCCCCAGCCGGGCCACATCCTTGGAGGCGAAGCACCAGCGCAGCCAGCCTTGCGCCTCGGGCGCGAAGGCGTCGCCCGGCGCCAGCCCCAGGCCTGCTTCGACCACCAGGCGCTTGGCCAGGGCCAGCGAATCGCCGTAGCCGTCGAGCTGGAAAAACGCATACATCCCGCCCTTGGCAGCCTCGACCTTCACCTGCGGCAGGGCCTGAAGCAGCGGCACCAGGGTGTCGCGGCAGTGCTTCAGGTGGCCGACGATTCCCGGCGTCACCTCATCCGTGCGCTGGATCGCGGCCAGGGCCGCGCGCTGCGTGAACACGCTCGCGCACGAGGTGTTGAACTCGATCAGCTTGCCCATGTGGTGGGTCATGGCGGCAGGCATCACCAGCCAGCCCAGCCGCCATCCCGTCATCAGGAAGCTCTTGGAGAAGCTGTGCGCCACCACCAGGCGGTCGTCCGGGGCGGCGACGTCCAGGAAGCTGGGAGCACAGCCATTGCCGGATGCCTCGTAGTAGAGCCGTTCGTACACCTCGTCCGCCAGGATCCAGGTGCCGGTGCGGCGGCAGTGCGCCAGGATGGCCTGCTGCTCGTCGCGGCTGAGCGTCCAGCCCGTGGGATTGTTGGGAGCGTTGACGATCAGCAGCCGGGTGGCCGGCGTGATCGCATCCAGCAAGGCCTGCAGGTCGAGCGTCCAGGCACCGCCCTCGGGCTTGAGCGAGACACGCCTGAGCCGGGCGCCCATGATGAGCGGCTGCGCGGTGAGGTTGGGCCAGACCGGCGTGACGGCCACCACCTCGTCGCCTGCGTCCACCAGGGCTTGCACCGCCAGCATCAGCGCATTCACGCCACCCGAGGTGATCGCAATGCGCTCTGCCGACACCGCGCCATGCAGGCGGCTCGTGTAGCCGGCCACGGCCTCGCGCAATTCGGGCAGGCCCAGGTTGTGGGCGTAGAAGGTCTCGCCTTGACGCAAAGACTCGATCGCGGCCTCGCGGATGAACGCCGGCGTCACCTCGTCGCTCTCGCCGAACCAGAAGGCCAGCACGTCGCTGCGCCCCATGCCGGCGTTGGCGACTTCGCGAATGCGGGATTCTTCGAGGTTCTGGATGGCTTGGCGCATGGAACGCAGTATCAGGCAGCGCGAACCATCTTGCAGGCCGAGGGCATTTCAGCCTGGCCCGGCTGGAGCGTCTTGATCACGCGAAAACCATAGCCGGAGCCTTCCACGTCGAACTTGACACCGGGGGCGCCCTGCCGGTCCATCACCCCCACCACCAACTGCTGCTGGAACTGGTGGTCGGCCGCGCGCATGGCGCCGCCCTGCCCTTGCAGGTTCACCACCACGCGCTCCAGCGCATGGGCAACCGCGACAGCCTGGGTGTTGCCGGCCTTTTCAATCGCCTGCGCCAGCGCCTCCACCATCAGCTGCATGCGCATGTGCACGTAGTCGTCCTCCGGCCGCGGATAACGCCGGCGGAACGACTGGTAGAACGCTTCGCTTTGCGCCGTCTGCACGTTGGGCAGCCAGTCGGCCACGGCGATGACCTTGCCCAGGCCGGCATCGCCGATTGCCGCCGGCGCGCCCAGCGCGTTGCCGTAGAAGGTGTAGAACTTGCCCTCGAAACCCACCTCCCTTCCAGCCTTCACCAGCAGCGTGAGGTCGTTGCTGAAGTTGCCGGTGATCACCGCTTCGGCGCCGCTCGCCTTGATCTTGGCGGCATAGGGGGCGAAGTCCTTGATGCGCATCAGCGGGTGCAGCTCATCGCCGACGATCCGGATGTCGGGCCTTTGCGCGCCCAGCTGGCGCCGCGCCTCGCGCAGCACCGACTGGCCGAAGCTGTAGTCCTGCCCGATCAGGTACACCGACTTCAATGCCTTGTCTTCCCGCAGCACCGACATCAGCGCCGCGAGGCGCATGTCGGCGTGGGCGTCGAAGCGGAAGTGCCAGAAGCTGCACTTCTCGTTGGTGAGGATCGGGTCCACTGCGGAATAGTTCAGGAACAGCACGCGCCGCTGCGGCTCGCGCTCGTTGTGCTTGTTCACCGCCTCGATCAGCGCCGCGGCCACCGCCGACGAATTGCCCTGGACGATGAACTGAGCGCCATCGTCGATGGCCGATCGAAGCGCCGACAGCGCCTCCTCGATCTGCCCCTTGCTGTCGTAACGGTCCAGCTGGAACATGCGCGCGCCCTGCGCCGTGCGAACGCCGCCGCGCTGGTTCACCCGCTCCACCGCCCACACCAGGTTGCGAAACACCGCCTCGCCACCGTTGGCGTTGCCCCCGGAGAGCCCCTCGATCATGGCGATCCGCACCGGTGCGGGCGTGCTCTGCGCCCAGGCGAAGGCCGGCGCAAGTAGCGATGAAGCGAGCGATTTCAAGACCCTGCGACGCTGATTTTTCACTCTGAAGATTCCTTTGAAAGGACTTGAAAACAATCGCTGCGCGCACAGATGTGAGGCATGCGGCGATCACGGTTGAAAGCCGCGCAGTTTAACGGGGCCGGCGGGCACCAAATCCGCCTCCAGCCTCCCTATTCACGCCAAGGAGTTCATCATGTTTTTCGCACCCGTCGTTCGCACCCGCGCAGCATCTCCGTCGTTCCGCTCTTTTGACCGCAGTTTCGAGCGTTTCGTCAACGATGCCTTCTTCACCAACGCCACTCGCGGCTTCAACGTGGAACAGGACGACAAGGCCTGGACCGTCACGCTGGATCTGCCCGGCGTGGCCAGGGAAGACCTGTCGATCAACATCGAAGGCACGGTCGTTCGCATCGACACCAAGGCCGAAGCCAAGCGCCAGTTCAAGGCGGCCTACGAGCTGCCGCAGGACATCGACGCCGAAGCCAGCGGCGCCAAGCTCGAGAACGGCGTGCTGTCGCTGACGCTGGCCAAGAAGCAGCCGGTCAGCAACGCCCGCAGCATCGAAGTGAAGTAAGGCGAGGCTGCGGCGGCCGCAAGGCGGAATTCCCGCCGCGCGCCGCTCAGGCGAGCGCCAGCTCGCCCAGCGGCCAACGCGGCTTCACGTCGAAGGCGTAGGTCTTGCTGGCGGCCTGCACGCCCGCTTGCAGGCGCATCGCCGCCGCCATCGCGATCATCGCGCCGTTGTCGGTGCACAGATGCAGCTCGGGGTAGTGGACCCGGACTCCGCGCTTCGCGCAGGCCGCATCCAGTTCGGCGCGAAGCGACCGGTTGGCCCCGACGCCACCCGCCACCACCAGCCTTTGCAGCCCTGAACGCTCGAGGGCGCTCACCGACTTGCGCACCAGCACCTCGACGATGGCGGCCTGGGTGGATGCGGCGAGGTCGGCCTTGCGCGCTTCGAGCTCGGGCCCCAGCTTCCTGGCCTGGGTCAGGACCGCCGTCTTCAGCCCGGCAAACGAGAAATCCAGATCGCCGCTGTGCATCAGCGGGCGCGGTAGCTTGAACGCCGCCGGGTCCCCCTGCTCGGCCAGGCGGGCCAGGGCCGGGCCGCCCGGGTAGCCCAGTCCCATGAGTTTGGCCGACTTGTCGAAAGCCTCTCCCGCCGCGTCATCGATGGTTTCGCCCAGCAAGGCATAGCGCCCGACGCCGTCCACTCGCATCAGTTGCGTGTGGCCGCCCGACACCAGCAGCGCGACGAACGGAAACTGGGGCGGATCGGCACTGAGAAAGGGCGACAGCAGGTGGCCCTCCAGGTGGTGCACGCCCAGCACCGGTTTGTCGAGCGCGGCGCCAAGCGCGCAGGCAACGCCGGCCCCGACCAGCAGCGCCCCGGCCAGCCCCGGCCCGCGTGTGTAGGCGATGACATCCAGCTGGCCCAGGGCCGAACCGGCATCGGCCAGCACGGCTTGCGCCAGCGGCAGCACCCGCCTGATGTGGTCGCGGCTCGCCAGCTCGGGCACCACGCCGCCATAGGCCTGGTGCATCTCGATCTGGCTGTGAAGCGCGTCGGCGCGCAGGACCGGCAAGTCATTGCCCCGCGCTTCCACCAGCGCGACGCCGGTTTCGTCGCAAGAGGACTCGATACCCAGGATCAGCATGGGCCTAGTTTAAGTCGCCACGATGCCAGGGCTTCAGCCGGTGCGGCATGGTTGTTGCTCGCAAAGGGTTGATGAAATCCGGTCTCAGCTTCCTACTTGCCGCGCGCCAGTGCGAAATCGTCGCACTGGAGCAATTGGCACAGAGCAGCGATGTGGTCGGCGTCATCGGCCGGCTGACGCACGCCTTGCAGCTCGAGCGCGGCCTCACCAACCTCTTTCTGGCGTCCGATGGGCGCCACTCACGCGAACTTCGGCTCCAGCAGGTCACGCAATGCGAGCAGCTCGAGGGCGAAGTGCGCGGGCGATTCGACCTGCTGGACACGGACGCCACCCGCGTTCCCCACGGGGCGCGGCTATTCAGCCGGATCGCCGTCGCGCTTCACGCGCTCGACCAATTGGGCCCGCTGCGCGTGCGCATTGCCGCCCAGGCGCTGACGCCGCCGGAAGCGTCCGGCGCGATCTCCAGGCTGATCGCCGCCCTGCTCGCAGTGATCTTCGAGTGGGCCGACAGCGCTACCGAGTTCGAAGTCTCCCGGGCCCTGGTCGCCCAGTTCAACCTGATGCAAGGCAAGGAATTCGCGGGCCAGGAGCGCGCCTTCGGTGCCGCCGTATTTGCATCCGGCCGCATCGACGCAGATACACAGCGGCAATGGCGCCACCTGATGGATTCCCAGCAGCGCTGCCTGCAGGTGTTCTTCGATTTCACCGACTTCACCGACCCGCAGGTGCTGGCAGCCGAACAGGCCAGCCAGGACCCCCGCACCATGGCCGAACTGGAGCGGCTGCGCCGCATCGGCTGCACCGTCACGGGACAGGACACGCGCCTCAGCCAGGCGTGGTTCGACTGCTGCACTCGTCGTATCGAACGCATGAAGGAGCTGGAGGACCTGCTGGCGGCCAATCTGAAAAACCTGTGCCGGCGCACGATCGAACGCGCGCGCACTGACTTGCGCGACCAGCAGCAGCTCCTCGGCGCGCTGTCGAATCATGCCGAGGCCGCGCGTACCGGCGAGCCGGCCTTGTACGGCCCGCAACTGGAGCGATCCATACTTGGCATGGTGCAGGAGCAATCGGCCCGAATCCAGGCCATGAGCAACGAGCTGGATGCGGTGCGCGCCACCTTGAACGAGCGCAAGGTCGTCGAGCGCGCCAAGGGCCTTCTCATGGCACACCGGCAGCTCACCGAGGAGGAAGCTCACAAGGCGCTGCGCCAGATGGCCATGAACCAGAACCGCAGGTTGCTCGAAGTGGCCGAGGCGGTGCTCACCATGGCCGACGTGCTGCCAGCGCGCGCCCGCTGATCGTGCTTCGTTGCGGTGCGAAAAGCACGCCCCCACCGCCGGCGCGCACCACTTGCGCGCACGGCCAGGACGCGCAGGCGCCCCTCCTGCTCTCGTCGCCCACATAGGGATTGGCACGGTCTCTGCTAAGTACTGCCTCAACCCGCGCCAATGGCGGTGCGGATCATGGAAGTTATGGACAACGGCGTCCGTCCTCCCCTCGCTTGCGAGTGGAGCGACGTACGCCGTTTTGGCTTTTCTGGCACTCAAGGAGCAACTGACGATGCAAAGCAATTCACACCGGGTCCCGGCGTGGTCACGCCGTTCGATCATCAAGGGCGCCGCCATTGGCGCCACCACCATGGCGGGCGGCATCTGGCCGTCCGTCGCCGCCGCGCAGGCAACGGCGCTGGAAACCAAAGCCGCGAAGCTGGGCTTCATCGCCCTGACCGATGCGGCGCCCTTGTTCGTTGCCGACGAGAAAGGCTTCTTCAAGAAGCACGGCATGACCGAGGTCGAGGTGCTCAAGCAATCCTCCTGGGGCACCACGCGCGACAACCTGGTGCTTGGCTCCAGGGCCAACGGCATCGACGGCGCCCACATCCTCACGCCGATGCCCTACCTGATCTCCACGGGCGCGATGACCGCCAACAACGTGCCCACGCCGATGGTCATCCTGGCCCGGTTGAACCTGGGCGGCCAGTGCATCTCGGTGGCCAGCGAGTACAAGGACATGAAGGTCGGCCTGGACAACAAGGCTTTCGGAAAGGCCCTGCTGGCCAAGCGCGTGAAGACGGGCAAGGCAGTGAACGCCGCCATGACCTTCCCGGGCGGCACGCATGACATGTGGATCCGCTACTGGATGGCCGCCGGCGGTGTCGACCCCAACAAGGACATCTCCACCATCGTGGTGCCGCCGGCCCAGATGGTGGCCAACATGAAGGTGGGCAGCATGGACGCCTTCTGCGTATGCGAACCGTGGAACCGCCAGCTGATCAACCAGAAGATCGGCTATACGGCGCTTACGACGAGCGAGCTGTGGAACAACCATCCGGAGAAGTCTTTTGCGATGCGGGCCGACTACGTTGCCGCCAATCCCAACGCCACCAAGGCGCTGCTCAAAGCCGTGATGGAGGCGCAGATGTGGTGTGAGGACCCGAAGAACCGGGCCGAGGCCGCCGAGATCTGCTCGCGCCGCCGCTGGATCAACGCGCCGCTCGAAGACGTGATCGATCGCATGAAGGGGGACTTCGACTACGGCACCGGGCGCGTGGTCTCCAACAGCCCGCACCAGATGCGCTTCTGGAAGGACAACGCCAGCTACCCCTACCAAAGCCACGACCTGTGGTTCCTGACCGAGAACCAGCGCTGGGGCTATCTGCCCACCCACCTCGACACCAGGAGCTGGATCGCCAAGGTCAATCGCGAAGACCTGTGGAGGGCCGCGGCCACGGAGTTGGGCGTATCCGCCAAGGACATCCCCACCTCCACCTCGCGCGGCATCGAGAAGTTCTTCGACGGCAAGGTGTTCGACCCGGCAAACCCGAAGAAGTACCTGGACAGCCTGGAAATCAAGAACCTCAAGTCCGCCTGATCCAGGGTCGCGGCGATCACTCTCATCTCTCGACAAGGCTCTTCCATGCACAACTCCGAAACCATCGAGCCGATCCGTCGGGCGGCTCCGCAGGGGCCGTCCGCCGTCGCCGCGTGGCTCACCGCGATGGCGCGCGGCTTCATGACGCACATCCTGCCGCCGCTGGTGATCATGGGCATCCTGCTCGCCATCTGGCAGATGCTGGGCTCGCGGCCGGGCGCCGCGCTGCCGGCACCGACCAAGGTGGTGCAGGACACCTGGGAGCTGATCGTCCATCCCTTCTACGATCACGGCGGCAACGACGTCGGCATCGCCTGGCAGCTGCTGGCCAGCCTCAAGCGCGTGGCTTATGGCTACTCGCTGGCGGTGCTGGCGGGCGTCAGCCTCGGCGTGCTGGTCGGGCAGTCCACCTGGGCCTTGCGCGGCCTGGACCCGTTGTTCCAGGTGCTGCGCACGGTGCCGCCCCTGGCCTGGCTGCCCATCTCGCTGGCCGGTTTCCGCGACGGCCATCCGTCCGCGATCTTCGTGATCTTCATCACCTCGATCTGGCCGATCATCATCAATACCTCGATCGGCATCCGCAACATTCCCGAGGACTACCGCAATGTGTCCAAGGTCATACGGCTCAACGGCTTCGAGTACTTTGCCAAGATCATGCTCCCCGCCGCCGCGCCCTTCATCTTTTCGGGCCTTCGCATCGGGGTCGGCCTGTCGTGGCTGGCCATCATCGCCGCGGAGATGCTGATCGGCGGCGTCGGCATCGGCTTCTTCATCTGGGACGCCTGGAACTCTTCGCGCATCAGCGACATCATCCTGGCCCTCTTCTACGTGGGACTGATCGGCTTCGCGCTGGACCGCATCGTCGCCTATGTCGCCAGGAAAGTGACCCGCGGCACGGCCGCGAGCTGAGCGCAGGAGAACCCATGAGCAACGACAAAGCCTATCTCTGCATTTCCCGGGTCGACATGACATTCAGCGGCGCCCGAGGCGTCAACCCGGTGCTCAAGGGCATCGACCTGGACGTCAAACGGGGGGAATACATCTCGCTGATCGGCCACTCCGGCTGCGGCAAGTCCACCGTGCTGAACATCGTGGGTGGCCTGCTGAAGGCCACCTCCGGCGGCGTGATCGTGGACGGGCGCGAGGTCAACGAGCCCGGGCCTGACCGGGCTATTGTCTTCCAGAACCATTCGCTGTTGCCCTGGCTCACTGTCTACCAGAACGTGGAAATCGCCGTAGAAAAGATATTCAGGGGCAGCCGCAGCGCCGCAGAGCGCCGGGAGTGGATTCTGCACAACCTGGACATGGTCAACATGGCCCACGCGCTGAATCGACTGCCTTCGGAAATTTCGGGCGGCATGAAGCAACGCGTCGGCATTGCGCGCGCGCTGGCGATGGAGCCCAAGGTGCTCCTGCTCGACGAGCCGTTCGGCGCGCTGGACGCCTTGACCCGCGCCCACCTGCAGGACGAGGTGATCCGCATCCAGTCGGAACTGGGCAACACGGTGATGATGATCACGCACGACGTGGACGAGGCCGTGCTGATGTCCGACCGGGTGGTGATGATGACCAATGGTCCGTCCGCCGAGATCGGCCAGGTCCTGGCCATCGATTTGCCCCGGCCGAGAAACCGGATCGCGCTGGCGGGGAACCCCGTCTACAACCACTGCCGGCAGGAAATCCTCAGTTTCCTCTACGAGAAGCAGCGCAAGGTCGAGCCGATCAGCAGCAACCGGGCTGGCAAGGCGGCTGGGCCCAAGGCGGCACTCGCGCAGCGGGCCTGAGGACAAGCACACCGTCGAGGAGCGGGCGGGCCCACGCAAACGAAGCACTGAGCGCCGCCAGGTTGGTGCGCCGCACCAACCTGGCTTGCGCCATGCCCTGCCTTGAAGCAGCCGAGGCTGCTTCAGCGCGCCCCCCGCTGGCACGCTTCTCGCACTGATTCCGTGAATTCACCGAGTTGTATTCACAGAGGATTTGCACCATGGCGGGTTTCCGCACCTTCTTGAAGTCAGGCCACCCACCGACCCTGGGCGCTGCGTTCTTCTATTTCGCCTTCTCCTGCTGCATCTGGGTGATGAACGGCGCAATGGCGCCTTTCATTTCCGAGAGCTACAACCTGTCGCCCGCCCAGAAGGGCGTGATGCTGTCCATTCCCATCTTCGCCGGCGCGCTGATGCGCTTTCCACTGGGGTTGCTGGCGCAATACATCGGCCGCAAGAACGCGACGCTGGTGGAAATGGGAATGATCATGGTGGCCCTGCTGTTCGGCTACTTCTTCGTCGCCTCGTACAACAGCCTGCTCGCGATGGGTGTCCTGCTCGGCATCGCCGGCGCCAGCTTCGGCGTGGCCCTGAGCCTCGGATCAGGCTCGTTTCCGCCCCGCTACAAGGGCCTGGCCATGGGTCTGGTAGGCGCCGGCAACGTCGGCACCGCGGTGTCGGTCCTGGTCGCACCGGCGCTGGCGCAGCGCTACGGCTGGCAGGCTGTCTACGGCATTGCGGCCGTGGCGATGTTGCTGCCGATGGGTGCGATGATCGTGTTCGGCAGGGAACCGCCCGACGTGGACAAGCACTCGGGTCTGCGCGAACACGCCGCCTGCCTGTTCGAAAGGGACGGCTGGGCCTTCAGCATCATCTACGCCGTGACTTTCGGCGGCTTCATCGGCCTGGCCACCTTCCTGCCCTCCTACTACCACGACCAGTTCGGCGTCAGCAAGGTGCAGGCCGGGCAGCTGTCGATGCTCGCCGCCTTCATGGGCGCGGCGGTTCGGATCTTCGGCGGCTGGATCTCCGACCATTGGGGCGGCGTCAACACCCTCACGGCCGTGCTCGCCACGGTGGCCGTGACCCTGGTGCTATGCGGCCTGGCCGGCAATTCGCTGGTGGCCACCACCTTGCTGTTGATGCTGTGCTTCGCCGCACTGGGCGCCGGCAACGGCGCGCTCTTTCAGCTGGTGCCGCTGCGCTGGCCGCTGAGTACCGCGGTGGCCGGCTCCATGATCGGCGAAATCGGCGCGCTGGGCGGTGGCCTGATCCCCAACGCCATGGGCCTGTCCAGGCAGTATGGCGGTACTTACTTCTGGGGATTCGCCGGGTTTGCCGTCTGCGCCGTGGCCGTGCTGCTGATGCTGCGCGCCATGCAGATCCGCTGGACGCGCACCTGGGCCGAGAAAGGCGGCCGGGCCCGGCCGCACATCGAAGCGGCTCCGGCTGCGGCTACCGCGGCTAAGTCGGCAAGAGCGTCAGCCAGTAAACCAGCAGTGCGTTGAACAGCAGGCTGAAGCCCAGGGCGATCTTCCACGATGTCGCGGGGTCGCGTTGGATCAGCGGCGTGGGCAGCGGCGCCGTGAGCGGTCGCGAGGCGCCACGCTCCAGCGCCAGCAGCAATTCTTCGGCTGTTTCGAAGCGTCGGCGCTTGTCGCGGGCAACGGCTTTCAGCACGACGTGGTCCAGCCAGATCGGCACCTCGGGATTGCGGCGGCTCGGCGCCACAGGATCACGGAAGTAGCGGCCCGCCTGGTAAGGCAGCACCTCCCCGTAGGGAAGCTTGCCGCCGGTGAGCAATTGGTACAGCGTGACGCCCAGCGCGAACAGGTCGCTCTGCGCATCCGGCGGCTCTTGCGGCACGTGCCCGGCCTGGATGCAGTAGCCCCATTGCTCGGGGTTGATGTAGCTGGGAGTGCCAGCGTGCAGCGCGCGCGTGGCCTCGGGCTCGCGGCCGCTCAGCGCCACGCCGAGATCGAGCAGGCGCAGCAAGCCGTCCTCGCCCTGGTGCAGGTTGGCCGGCTTCACGTCGCGATGGATCACGCCCTGACGGTGCAGCCGCCCCAGAACCCGCGCGACGCAGATCGCGGCGACCAGCGTTTGCGCCAAGGTGAACCGGTGTTTGCGGTCCAGCATCTGCTGCAGCGTTTCCCCGCCGTGCCATTCATACAGCAGATAGAAGGCGGACGGCGACTCCACCAGCGGATCAGCCACGGCCACCAGGTTCTCGGCCGCCCGCGCGGAACGCATGCGCGTGGCCAGCCAGGCCTCGTGCGCGAGCATGGCGCGCTCCTGTGCGTCATGCGCGCGCTGCGGGTGCAGCGTTTTCAGGGCGTAGAGCCGGCCTGTCGCGGGATCGCGGACCTGGTAGATCACGTTGATGCCGTTGTCGGCGACGACCGCGGCCACCGCCAGCGCGTCCAGCGTGTCGCCCACCTTCAGCCGCGGCGGTATGGGCAGTTGCTGCGCCAGCCTGTTCGCGTCCTGCAAAAGGCCGTCCAGCACGCCGAGCACCCGCACTACCAGGGCGGTGGCGTTGTCGCGGCTGCCCTGCTCCAGCGCCGCATGCACCAGCACCTCGCTCATTGCCTGCGCACTGTCCAGCGCGAGGGTCCGGAGGCGTTTGGCGGGGACGACGTTGTGCACGCCGTCGGAAAGCAGCACGAAAACATCGCCCACCAGCAAGTCACCCTGGTTGTAGTCCACCACGAGGCGGTCTTCCGCGCCCACCGCCCGCAGCAACTGGTGCCGGAAGTCAGGATGCTCGACCGCGTGATCGTGCGTGAGTTGCGTCACCTCCCCGCCGCGCAGCAGGTACGCGCGGGTGTCACCCACATGGGCCAGCGCGTAGCCCTGGCCCCGCAGCACCAGCGCCGTCAGAGTGGTGAGGCCGCAGGTCGGCTGGCGCCGCCGGTTCAACCCCGCCAGCCACGAGTTCTGCGCCATGATGACGCGATCCAGCGCCACCGTCGTATCCCAGGTCTCTGGCGTGCCGAAGTAATCGCGAACCAGGCTGGTCACCGTCGTCTGCGCGGCCTCCCGCCCCATTCCGCCCATGCTGACCCCGTCGGCGATCGCCGCGATCGCGCCCATCGCCTCCTGCCCGGGCTCGGGCAGCATGGCCGCGGCGAAGTCCTCATTGATGTCCTTCCTGCCCGCAAGGGAAGTGAAGCCGATGTCGATTTCGAAAGCCATGCACCAGCCAAGCAAGTTCGATGCCCAACTTGGTGCGCCGCAACACGCGAGGGTTGCTGCGCCTTGGTGCGCCTCCCCGGGGAAACGCAGCACCGGAAACTGGCATGAGCCTTGCACTCGAAGGCAGCAGTATCCATTGGAGTAACAATGAAGAAATCGAAGTTGGTGATGGTCGGCAATGGCATGGCGGGGGTGCGCACCATCGAAGAGCTCCTGAAGATTGCGCCCGAGCTCTACGACATCAGCGTCTTCGGCGCCGAACCGCACCCCAACTACAACCGCATCCTGCTGTCGCCGGTGCTCGCGGGTGAGCAGACCGTGGACGAGATCGTCCTGAACTCCTGGGATTGGTATCGCGAGAACCACATCCGCCTGCACGCCGGCAAGAAAGTCGTGGAGATCGATCGCGTCCGGCGCGTCGTGCGCGCAGAGGACGGCACCGAGGAGGAATACGACCGGCTGCTGATGTGCACCGGATCCAACCCCTTCATCCTGCCGGTGCCCGGCCATCAGCTCGCAGGCGTGATTGCCTACCGCGACATCGCCGACACCAACGCCATGATCGAGGCGTCGCGGAAGTACAGGAAGGCCGTGGTGATTGGTGGAGGCCTGCTCGGGCTCGAGGCGGCCAACGGCCTGATGCTGCGCGGCATGGACGTCACCGTGGTGCACGTCATGCCCTGGCTGATGGAGCGCCAGTTGGATGACGTGGCCGGCAAGCTGCTCCAGAAATCGCTGGAGGATCGAGGTCTGAAATTCCTGATCGGCGCGCAGACCCAGGAGCTGATGGCCGGCGACAGTGGCCGTGTGAAGGCCATCAGGTTCAAGGACGGCACCGAAGTAGACGCGGACCTGGTGGTCATGGCCGTCGGTATCCGCCCCAACACCGAACTGGCGCAGAAAATGCGCCTGCACTGCGACCGCGGCATCGTGGTCAACGACACCATGCAGACCGTGACCGACGCGCGCATCTACTCGGTGGGCGAGTGCGCGGCGCACCGGGGCATCGCCTACGGACTGGTGGCACCGCTCTTCGAGCAGGCGAAGGTAGCCGCCAACCACCTCGCGCAGTTCGGCATCGGCCGCTACACCGGCTCGCTCACGTCCACCAAGCTCAAGGTCACCGGCATCGACCTGTTCTCCTGCGGCGATTTCATGGGCGAGTCATCGAAGCGGCCCGAGGACGCGGGAACGGAAGTGATCGTCCTGTCCGACCCGTTCGCCGGCGTCTACAAGAAGCTCGTGATCAAGGGCGAGAAGCTGGTCGGCGCCTGCCTGTACGGCGACACGGTGGACGGCAGCTGGTACTTCAAGCTGCTGCGCGATGGCCGCAGTGTCAACGACATCCGCGACAAGCTGATGTTCGGCGAATCCAGCATCGGCGATGCGGGCCACGAAGGCCATACCAAGGCTGCCACCATGCCCGATGACGCCGAGGTCTGCGGCTGCAACGGCGTGACCAAGGGCGCCATCTGCAAGGCCATCAAGGAGAAAGGCCTGTTCACCATCGACGAAGTGAAGAAGCACACGAAGGCCAGTGCGAGCTGCGGCTCCTGCACAGGACTCGTCGAGCAGATCCTGATGTTCACCGCCGGCGGCGACTACTCCGCCGCGCCCAAGAAGAAGGCGATGTGCGGCTGCACCGACCACAGCCACCAGGACGTGCGCGACGCGATCAAGACGAACCGGCTGCTGACCATCGCCGACACCTTCCGGTTCATGGAGTGGCGCACGCCCGACCCGGAGGGCCGCCTTCCGGCAACGGGCTGCGCCTCCTGCCGCCCGGCCATCAACTACTACCTGCTGTCCACCTGGCCGAAGGAGGCAAAGGACGATCCGCAGAGCCGCTACATCAACGAACGCAGCCACGCCAACATCCAGAAGGACGGCACCTATTCGGTCATTCCGCGCATGTGGGGTGGCGAGACCACCGCCGACGAGTTGCGCCGCATTGCCGACGCCGTGGACAAGTACAAGATCCCGACGGTCAAGGTCACCGGCGGCCAGCGCATCGACCTGCTGGGGGTGAAGAAGGAGGACCTGCAGGATGTCTGGAAGGACATCGGGATGCCCTCGGGCCATGCTTACGCGAAGGCCCTGCGCACGGTCAAGACTTGCGTGGGCAGCGAGTGGTGCCGCTTCGGCACGCAGGACAGCACGCAGATGGGCAAGGACCTGGAGCGCGCGCTCTGGCGCATGTACGCACCGCACAAGGTGAAGCTGGCGGTGTCGGGTTGCCCGCGCAACTGTGCCGAGGCCGGGATCAAGGACGTCGGCGTGATCGGCGTCGATTCCGGCTGGGAGATCTACATTGCGGGCAACGGCGGCATCAAGACCGAGGTGGCGCAGTTCCTGTGCAAGCTCAAGACCGCCGCCGATGTGCTGGAGTACAGCGGCGCGTTCCTGCAGCTGTACCGGGAGGAAGGGTGGTACCTGGAGCGCACCGTGCACTACGTCGGCCGGGTTGGCCTGGACTACGTGAAGAAGAAGGTCCTGGAAGATCACGACGGCCGCAAGGCGCTGTGGGATCGCCTGCAGTTCAGCTTGCAGGGCGAGCCCGACCCCTGGTTCGAATTCGACAAGGCCTCGGTCGACACCCGGCAGTTCAGCCGCATCGAGGCGGAGCAGGCAGCATGAAGATGAACGAATGGACGGTCGTCTGCAAGGTCGACGACATACCGGTGCTGGGCTCGCGGCGCGTGGCGCGGCGAAGCGGAATGGACGTGGCGGTGTTTCGCACCGGACAGGACGAAGTGTTCGCCCTGCTCGACCGCTGCCCGCACAAGGGCGGACCGCTGTCCCAGGGCATCGTGTTCGGCAAGAGCGTCGCCTGCCCGCTGCACAACTGGACCATCGACCTGCAGGATGGCTGCGCCAAGGCGCCCGACGAAGGCTGCGCGACGAAGTTCGCGTGCAAGGTGGAGGCCGGGCGGGTGCTGCTGGATCCGGTGGAGCTGGCGACACTGGCGATCGACCTCGAGCCGCCGGTCGCCGGACCTGCGCGCGATGCCCTCACCCCCGCCCTCTCCCAAAGGGAGAGGGAGTGAAGGCAGACTGGCCCCATCTCCCAGAGGAAGCGGGAGCGAAGGCGGACTTACCCCCTCTCCCTCTGGGAGAGGGCTGGGGTGAGGGCATGAGTGCTACGGTCAACAACACGCGCTCCACCTGCCCGTACTGCGGCGTAGGCTGCGGCGTCATTATCGAAAGCCAAGGCGGGCAGATCACCGGTGTGCGCGGCGACCCGGAGCACCCGGCGAACTTCGGGCGGCTCTGCACCAAGGGCTCCACCCTGCACCTGACAGCCTCGGCGCCGATCACCCGGCAAGCGCGGCTGCTGCACCCCATGCGGCGCGAGCACCGCGGCGAGCGGCCGGTGCGCATCGGCTGGGACCAGGCGCTCGATTTCGCCGCGGGAAAATTCAACGAGGTCATCCGCGAGCATGGGCCCGACGCGGTGGGCTTCTACATCTCCGGCCAGTTGCTCACGGAGGACTATTACGTCTTCAACAAGCTGGCCAAGGGCCTCATCGGCACCAACAACGTCGACACCAACTCGCGCCTTTGCATGAGCAGCGCGGTGGCCGGCTACAAGATGACGCTCGGCGCCGACGCGCCGCCGACCTGCTATGACGACGTGAACCATGCGCAGTGCATCTTCATCGCCGGCAGCAACGCCGCCTGGGCCCATCCCATCCTGTTTCGCCGCATCGAGGATGCCAAAGCCGCCAATCCGCAGATGAAGATCATCGTCTGTGACCCGCGCCGCACTGACACCGCCGAAATCGCCGACCTGTTCCTGCCGATCCAGCCCGGCACCGACGTGATGCTGTTCAACGGCCTCCTGCACATCATGCTGTGGGAGGGCTGGGAGCGCCGCGACTACATCGCCTCCCACACCAGCGGCTTCGACGCGCTGAAGGCGACGGTGCGCGACTGCACGCCCGACCTGGTGGCCCAGGTCTGTGGCATCCCGAAAGAAGATCTGCTGCTGGCAGCCAGGCTGTTTGCGACTTCGCCTGCCACGTTGAGCCTTTACTGCCAGGGCCTGAACCAGTCCAGCAGCGGCACCGCCAAGAATGCCGCGCTGATCAACCTGCACCTCGCCTGCGGCCAGATCGGCAAGCCCGGCGCCGGGCCCTTCTCGCTGACCGGCCAGCCCAACGCCATGGGCGGGCGCGAGGTCGGCGGCCTGGCCAACCTGCTGTCGGCCCATCGCGACATGAGCAATCCGCGGCATCGGGCCGAGGTGGCGGCGCTCTGGGGGGTGCCCTCCGTGCCAGACAGGCCCGGCAAGGCCGCGGTGGAAATGTTCCAGGCCGCCGCCGATGGCGAGATCAAGGCGCTGTGGATAGCCTGCACCAACCCGGCGCAGTCGATGCCCGACCAGGCCACCGTCCGACGGGCGCTGCAGCGGGCCGAGCTGGTGGTCGTGCAGGAAGCTTTCGCCACCACCGCAACCTGCGACTACGCCGACCTGCTGCTGCCGGCGACCACCTGGGGCGAAAAATGCGGCACCGTCACCAACAGCGAGCGCCGCATCAGCCGCGTGCGCCCGGCGATTGCGGGTCCGGCGGAAACACGGCACGACTGGGAGATAGCGGCCGAGTTCGCGCGGCGTCTGGAAGTCTTGCTCCCTCCCCCCTTGGGGGAGGGCGGGGGTGGGGGTGGGGGCACTTCGCCCACGCAGCCCCCATCCCAACCTTCCCCCAAAGGGGGAAAGAGCAAGACACTCTTTCACTACACCACCGCCGAATCAATCTGGAACGAGCACCGCGAATCCACGCGTGGGCGTGACCTGGACATCACCGGCATGAGCTACGCGGCGCTGGACTGCCGTCCGTTGCAGTGGCCGATGGCCGAAGGCCAGGCCGACGGGATGGCTCGCCTGTATGAAAACGGCGTCTTTCCCATGTCCGATGGCAAGGCGCGCTTCGCCAACGTCTCGTACCAGCCGGTCGCCGAGCCACGCGAATCGCGCTATCCCTTCTCGCTCATGACCGGTCGGCTGCGCGATCAGTGGCATGGCATGAGCCGTACCGGCACGATCGGCCGCCTGTTCGGCCATGTTGCCGAGCCCTCGGTGCAGATGAACCCGCAGGACATGTCGCGACGCGGGCTGTCCGAAGGCGATCTGGTGCATGTCACCAGCAAGCGGGGGTCGATCGTGGTGCCGGTGCAGGCCAGCAACGAACTGGGGCTGGCCCAGGCTTTCATGGCCATGCACTGGGGTTCCGAGTTTCTTTCGGGCTCGTCCAGCACCGGCACGCCGCTGGCGGGCGTCAACGCCATCACCACCTCGGCCTCCTGCCCGACCTCCAGGCAGCCCGAACTCAAGCATGCCGCGGTGAAGATCCTGAAGGCCGAGTTGCCCTGGTCACTGCTCGCGATGGCCTGGCTGGCCGAGGACGATGCGCTGCAAGCGCGCGAGCAGCTCAGGCAGGTGATGGCGCAATTCCCTTTTGCTTCCTGCGTGCCCTTCGGCCGCGAGCGGGCGGGCGTGCTGCTGCGCGCCGCGGCGCATGAAGCGCCGCCGGACGAATCGGTGGCGCGCATCGAAGAATTGCTGGGGCTGTCCGGTGCGCACGTGCTGCGCTATGCGGATCGCAAAAAGGGGCAGCGCCGCACCATGCGGCTGGTGCGCGACGGCGCTGCGACAGCGCGGCTGGACGGCTTCGTTCTGGCTGGCGACACCCGTGCCGAAGCCTGGATCAAGACCCTCCTGCAAGAGGAATTGCCGGCCCAGGCCTACGGCCGCCAGCTGCTGGTGCCGGGCGCGAAGGCGCCGATGGCACTGCAATCACGCGGCAAGCAGGTGTGTGCCTGCTGGAATGTGACCGACACCCAGATCGGCGAGTACCTGGCGGGCGCCGAAGGCCCGGACGAGCAATGGCTGGCCGCACTGCAGACGGACTTGAAGTGCGGCACCCAATGCGGTTCGTGCGTGCCGGAACTCAAACGCCTGGTCAGGGTGGCGGCGCCGTCCCGGCACACCGTTTGACAACAGAAAGCTCAATTCACCTAATAGCCCGTAGTCATGAGGCATCGGGGACAATCCACGCCATGGGCATCAGCCACTACATCAAGGAGATTGGCCGCGGCAAGCAGGGCGCGCGGCCGCTCACCCGCGAGCAGGCGGCGGACCTGTTTGGCCAGGTGCTGGACGGCACTGTCACCGATCTGGAAATCGGCGCCTTCTGCATGGCGATGCGCATCAAGGGCGAGACCCCGGAGGAGATGGCCGGGTTCATCGACGCTGCCTATGCTCGCCTTGACCGTGTCCCTGCCAGCAGCAAGCCGTTGATCGTGCTGCCCAGCTACAACGGCGCCCGCAAGCTGCCGGTGCTCACCCCGCTGCTGGCCTTGCTGCTGGCACGGCGCGGCTTGCCGGTGCTCATCCATGGCACGGCGAGTGAATCCAGCCGCATCTTCGTCGACCATGTACTGCGGGCGCTGGACATCCATGCCTTGCCGGCGATCCGCGCCATCGCGCCTGGCGAGGCCGCTTATGTGCCAACCGAATTGCTGAGCCCGGGGCTGAAGCGGCTGCTCGACGTGCGGCGCGTGGTGGGACTGCGAAACTCCGGCCACAGCCTGGTCAAGCTGATGAACCCCTGCGGGGGCCCTGCCGTCGTGGTCAGCAGCTATACGCACCCCGAATACGCGGTGTCGATGGCGGCGGTGTTCGAGTTGATGGGATCGACGGCGCTGCTCTTGCGCGGCACCGAAGGCGAGGTGGTGGCGGACGCGCGGCGCCTGCCTCAGATGGACGGCTTCATCGCGGGCCGGCGGGTGACGCTGCAGGAAGGCCGCAAGGGAACGCTCACCGACCTGCCGGATCTGCCCAGGGATATCGACGCCGACACCACGGCGGCCTATATCCAGGAGGTGCTGTCGGGCGACAAGCCGGTGCCATCATCCATGGCCCTGCAGGTGGAACATATCTTGCATCTGGCAGATTCACTATGAACACTGGAAAAGTCACCCTGGTCGGCGCCGGTCCGGGCGATCCCGAACTGCTCACGCTGAAGGCCGTCAAGGCGATCCAGGCAGCCACTGTGCTGCTGGTGGACGACCTGGTCGGCGCCGAGATCGTCGCTTTCGCGTCCCCCACCGCGCGCATCGTCCAGGTCGGCAAGCGAGGCGGCTGCAAGAGCACGCCGCAGGCCTTCATCGAGAAGCTGATGGTGATGGCCGCCCGGGAAGGCGAGAACGTGGTGCGCCTGAAGGGCGGCGACCCGTTCATCTTCGGGCGCGGCGGCGAAGAGGTCGAGCACCTGCGGGCAGCGGGCATCGAGGTGCAGGTGGTCAATGGAATTACCTCCGGGCTGGCCGCGGTTACGTCACTGGGCGTGCCGCTCACTCACCGCGAACACGCACATGGCGTGGTCTTCGTCACGGGCCACGCCCACCCGGGCTCGCAAGGCGCTGACTGGCGCGCCCTGGCCTCAGCCGCGCGCGAAGCCAGGCTGACGCTGGTGATCTACATGGGCGTGAGCGGCGCCTCTCGAATCCAGGCCGACCTGCTCACGGCCCTCCCCGCCTCCACACCCGTGGCCATCGTGCAGCGTGCCAGCTTGCCCGACCAGCGCCAGGCCGTGACGACGCTGGGAGAGCTCGATGCCACCATCGCCCGCGAACAGCTCGCCAGCCCCTCGGTCATCGTCGTCGGCGACGTGATCCGCGGCGTCGCGGCGGCGGCGAGCAGCGGCGCGGCGCAGTTCCGGGTGGCCTGAGGCGGTTCTCTCTTTTCCCTCCCCCTTTGGGGGAGGGTTAGGGTGGGGGCTAGCCTCGCTTGCGTGCCCCCACCCCCGCCCTCCCCCGGAGGGGGAGGGCGCAATTCCCCCCTACACTCCTCGCCCATGCAATCCTTCGATGTCGCCGTGATCGGCGCCGGCGCCGCCGGCCTGTTCTGCGCCGGTGTCGCCGGGCAGCTCGGGCTGAAGGTGCTGCTGGTCGATCACAGCGAGAAGGTCGCCGAGAAGATCCGCATCTCCGGCGGGGGCCGCTGCAACTTCACCAACCGCGACCTCGACCCGCGCGCCCCGCACAAGCACTTTTTGGGCGAAAACCCCAATTTCTGCCGCTCCGCGCTGTCGCGCTACACGCCCCAGGACTTCATTGCCCTGGTCCAGCGGCACGGCATCGCGTTTCACGAGAAGCACAAGGGCCAGCTGTTCGGCGACCGCTCGTCCGAGGATTTCATCCAGATGCTGCTGCGAGAGTGCGAAGCCGGCGGCGTGACCCGGTGGCAGCCCTGCACGGTGGCCGGCGTGCGTGCCCTGTCCGCTGCCCCGTCCGAGGCGCCTGGAGCCCGCTACCAGCTGGAAACCGACCGGGGCGGAGCCATCGCACGGCATGTGGTGGTGGCCACCGGCGGGTTGTCGATTCCCAAGATCGGTGCCACCGATTTCGGCTACCGCCTGGCGCGCCAGTTCGGCGTTCGGGTGGTGGAGCCGCGGCCCGCCCTGGTGCCGCTGACCTTCGACGGTGAAAGCTGGACCCCCTATGCACAGCTCGCCGGGCTGTCGCTGCCGGTGATCATGGAAACCGGCGACAAGAAAACACGCGCTGCCTTCCATGAAGACCTGCTGTTCACCCACCGGGGCTTGAGCGGACCGGCGGTGCTGCAGATTTCCAGCTACTGGCGCGGCGGGCAGCCCATTCGCGTCGATCTGGCGCCCGATGCCGACCTGTACGCCGAGCTGCTGCGGGCCAAAGCCACGTCGCGCAAGCGCATCGCCAACGAGCTGGCCGCCCACGTGCCGGCCCGGCTGGCCGATGCCTGGGCCGGGCAGGACGAGGGCTGGCAGCGCCCGATCAGCGAGGCCGGCGACAAGGCCCTGGCCGCGCTGGCCGAGCGCCTTTCGCGCTGGGTGCTGGTGCCATCGGGCACCGAGGGCTACAAGAAGGCGGAGGTCACGGCCGGCGGCATCGACACCCGCGACCTGTCGTCACAGACCATGGAGTCGAGCCAGCCCGGCCTGTACTTCATCGGGGAGTCGGTCGATGTCACCGGCTGGCTGGGCGGCTACAACTTCCAGTGGGCGTGGGCCAGCGGCTATGCCTGCGCGCAGGCGATGGCGCAAGCCTGAGCCGCCTGGAGCATTTGCCCGCCCGCACCGAGCGAAATGCCCGCCAAGAGTCGGCTCTTGCCGCAGGCAGGGATGGGGCTATAATGACGGGCTTTGCTGGCAAACCCCCAACGGCCTGATCACCATGAGTTGGGGAACCCGCAGTTAACGGCGCCCGGGCCCGATCTTCCCAAGCACCCTCTTGCTGCACATTTTGGAATTCATTAGCTGATGACGACGATCCGTGTTAAAGAAAACGAGCCGTTCGACGTGGCCCTGCGCCGCTTCAAACGCACCATCGAGAAGCTGGGCCTGCTGACCGAACTGCGCGCGCGCGAGTTCTACGAGAAGCCCACCGCCGAGCGCAAGCGCAAGAAGGCTGCCGCCGTGAAGCGCCACTACAAGCGCGTGCGCAGCATGCAGTTGCCCAAGAAGCTCTACTAGGCTTCTTCCGCGCTGCCTGCGGCATTGCCGCCACAAAGCCCGCCTTGGGGACGCTCAAGCGGGCTTTCCTGTTTTCCGACCCTTCCTGGAGCACCTCATGAGCCTGAAAGAACGCATCACCGACGACATGAAGGCCGCCATGCGCGCCAAGGACGCAGAGCGGCTGGGCACCATCCGCCTGCTCACCGCGGCCATGAAGCAAAAGGAGGTGGACGAGCGTGTCGAGCTTGACGACGTGGCCGTGATCGCGATCGTCGACAAGATGCTCAAGCAGCGCAAGGACAGCATCGAAGCCTTCGAGAAGGCCGGACGCCAGGATCTGGCCGACAAGGAAAAAGCCGAAGTGACCGTGCTGCAGGCCTACCTTCCGGCCCGGCTGTCGGCCGACGAAGTCAGCGCGCAGGTGCAGGCCATCGTCGCCGAGCTTGGGGCAAAGGGCCCCGGCGACATGGGCAAGGTCATGGGCGCCGTGAAGGCCCGGCTGGCCGGCAAAGCCGACATGGGGCAGGTGTCGGCGGCCGTGAAGGCGGCGCTGGCGCCCTAGTCCAGGATGGGCGACCGGAGCCGGCCTCAGGAGCCGGCGATCTTCATCCGGTCGATCAGCACCGAGCCCACGGTCTTGGCGCCGTAGTTGTAGGTGTCGGCGCCCACTGCCTGGATGCCCCCCAGCATGTCCTTCAGGTTGCCGGCGATGGTGATCTCCTGCACCGGGTAGGCGATCTCGCCGTTTTCCACCCAGAACCCGCTGGCGCCACGCGAATAGTCGCCGGTGACGTAGTTCACCCCCTGCCCCATCAGCTCGATGACGAACAGGCCCGTGCCCAGCTTGCGCAGCATCTGCACCAGATCGTCGCCGGGCTGCGTCAGGCGCGAGGTCAGCACCAGGTTGTGTGAACCGCCCGCGTTGCCGGTGGTCTTCATGCCCAGCTTGCGGGCCGAGTAGCTGCTGAGGAAATAGCCTTCGACCTGGCCGGCCTCCACCACCTTGCGCGGCCTGGTTCGCACGCCCTCCTCGTCGAAGGCGGCGCTGCCCTTGCCACGCTTGAGGAGCGGATTTTCCAGCACGTCCACATGGCCGGGGAAGATCTTCTTGCCCAGCGAGTCCAGCAGGAAAGTGCTCTTGCGATAGAGCGCGCCGCCGCTCACTGCCTGCACGAACCCGCCCAGCAGGCCGGCCGCCAGCGGCGACTCGAACAGCACAGGGCATTCGCGGGTGGCGATCTTGCGCGACTTCAGGCGTGCCAGCGCCCGCTCGGCCGCATACCGGCCCACGGCTTCGGGCGCCGCCAGTTCGTCGGCGCTGCGCATCGAGCTGTACCAGGCGTCGCGCTGCATGTCGCTGCCCTTGCCGGCGATGGGGGCGACCGAGATGGAATGGCGCGAGCTGGCATAGCCGCCGCGAAAGCCGCGGGTGTGGGCGCTGAAGAAATGGCTCTGCTGAGCCGACACGCCGGCGCCTTCGCTATTGGTGATGCGCTTGTCGGTTGCGAAGGCCGCGCCTTCGCAGACCAGTGCCAGCCGGGCCGCGTCTTCGCTGGTGATGTCCCAGGGATGGAACAGATCCAGGTCCGGCTGCTCGCCGGGCCCAGCGATGTCACCGGCGTCTGGCAAGCCGGCCACCGGGTCTTCGGCGGTAAAGCGGGCAATGTCGTAGGCGGCCTGCACCGTCTGCTCGATCGCGGCGCGGGAAAAATCGGAGGTGCTGGCATTGCCGCGGCGCTGCCCCACATACACCGTCACGCCCAGTGATTTGTCGCGGTTGCGCTCCACGTTTTCCATTTCGCCCTTGCGCACCGACACGCTCAAGCCGCAACCTTCGGAGGCTTCGGCGCCGGCGTCGGTTGCGCCCAGCTTGCGGGCGTGGGCCAGGGCGGCGTCCACGAGGTCTTCGAAAGTAGCGCGGCTGTAGCTGAAGCCGGTGGCGGCACGGGAGTCGGGTTGGGTCATAGCGGGGCTATGATACTTGGCACGCGTGGCCCCGGCGGCCGGCACAGCGACAATCACCCCCATGTCACGCAAACCCAAAAAAGGCTACTTCGTCCGCGGCCAGTTCGTCGCCGAGGGCAGCGAGCTCGACCTGGAGCTCAAGGCAGAGCTTCGCGGCACCACCGAATCCAGCAAGACCGAACTGAAGCGGGAAAGCACGGAGCTGCAAAAAATCGGCGAGGCGCTGCTGACCCTGCGCGCCGATCTCATGGATGGGCTGCCCTTGTCCGAAAAGCTGACCGACGCCGTGGCCGAGGCCCGCCGCATCACCAACTTCGAGGGCAAGCGCCGGCAGATGCAGTACATCGGCAAGCTGATGCGGGGTCTGGACGAGGAAACCCTTCAGGCCGTGCGCGACGCCCTGGAAGCGCAGCAAAAAGGATCGGCGGCGGACGCGCTGGCTTTGCACCAGGCCGAGCAGTGGCGCGACGACTTGATCGCCCGCGAAGGCGCCCTGGACCAGTGGATCAAGGAGCATCCTCGCACTGACACGCAGCAGCTGCGGGCGCTGATCCGCCAGGCACGCAAGGACGTGCAGCCCGACGCCGAATCCATCTCCAAGGGTCTTGCGCCGCGGCACGGCCGCGCCTATCGCGAAATATTCCAGCTGGTGCGAGACGAGCTCGCCCAGGTGGACGGCCCCGAAGCCGAGCCCGGCCCCAGCCTCACCAGCCTCTCGTGAATGCCATGAACGAACCCACTTTCGAGCCGGTCAGGATCGGCATCGTGTCGGTCAGCGACCGCGCATCGACCGGCGTCTACGAGGACAAAGGGCTGCCGGCTCTCAAAGACTGGCTGACGCGGGCCTTGAAGAATCCGGTCACCTTCGAGTCGCGGCTGATTCCCGACGAGAAGGATGGCATCAGCGCGGCGCTGATCGAGTTGGTGGATGCCGGTTGCTCGCTGGTGCTCACCACCGGCGGCACGGGGCCCGCGCTGCGCGACGTAACCCCCGAGGCCACGCTGGCCATCGCCCACAAGGAAATGCCCGGCTTCGGCGAGCAGATGCGGCAGATCAGCCTGCGGTTCGTGCCCACCGCCATCCTGTCGCGCCAGTGCGCCGTGATTCGCGGCAACAGCCTGGTGATCAACCTGCCCGGCCAGCCCAAATCGATCCAGGAGACGCTGGAGGGGCTGAAGGGGCCGGCCGGCGAGACGGTGGTGCCCGGCATCTTCGCCGCCGTGCCGTACTGCATCGACCTGATCGGCGGGCCCTACCTGGAAACCCATGATGGCGTGTGCCAGGCGTTCCGGCCAAAATCGGCCATCCGGCCGCCCCGGCCGCCTCCCTGAGCCGCATGGACACCATCGTCACCGCCAAACGCAAATGGACCCGCGCCGAAGTGGCGGAGCTGCTGATTTCGCGCAACGCGCTGACGGACCTGAAGCTCGATCACGCGCTGCAGATCGTGCGCCTGCTGGTTCCGCAGCAGGTCGCCGCCGGCACCGTGCTGATCGAGGAAGGCGTCACCAGCACGGGCTACATGGCCCTGGTGCTGCAGGGCGAGGCGGTGGTGGTGAACTCGGTGCAGGGCAGCGACGACTCCGTGCTGCTGAGCCACCTGGGCTGCGGCGCCGTATTCGGCGAACTCGGGGTGCTCGATGGCAAGCCCCGCTCGGCCACGGTGACGGCGGTGACCGACATGGACATCGCCGTGCTCGACCGCCCGGGACTGTCGCGCCTGATCGACACCGTGCCCAGCGTCGCCTGTTCGTTGCTGGGCGCCATCATCGTGCGGGTGGCCGAGCGGCTGCGCGCGACCAACGAGAAGGTGAAATCGCTGTCGGCCGCCAACCAGGCCCTGCGCGAACAGCTGGACGCAGCGCGGCGATAGGCCGCTTGCCGACCAACCCGCCGGGCGGTAGGCCGCCTACTTGCCCACCAGCTGTGTCAGCTTCTCGGCCTCGAAGCTTTCCTGGGTCGCCGCGTCATCAGGCACGCAATCGCCCTCCTTGCGCGCCGACGACAGCGTTTCGATGGCCTGCCACAGCAGGGCGATCTGGTGCTCGTGCGATGAAGCATTGTCGATCAGGCCCTTCATCGCCTGCGACAGCGGGTCGTCGCTTTCGGTGATGCCGTAGGCCGAGAAGCCGAGCTGGTTGGCCACCTGCTCGCGCCGCTTGCCGTCCTCGGCCTGGATGATCCGCGCTGGAATGCCCACTGCCGTGGCTCCGGCGGGGACCGGCTTGGTCACCACCGCGTTGGAACCCACGCTCGCGTTGTCGCCCACGGTAAAGCCACCCAGCACCTTGGCGCCTGCGCCCACCACCACGTTGCGGCCGAGCGTCGGATGCCGCTTGGCGCCCTTGGTGAGCGACGTGCCGCCGAGCGTCACACCCTGGTAGATGGTGCAGCCTTCATTGATCTCGGCCGTCTCGCCGATGACGATGCCCATGCCATGGTCGATGAACACCCTGTCGGCGATTTTTGCCCCCGGGTGGATTTCGATGCCGGTGAACCAGCGCGAGAGCTGCGAGACGAATCGGCCCAGCCAGCGCAGGCCGCTGCCCCACAGCCAGTGGGCCAGCCGATGCAGGACCAGCGCGTGCAGCCCCGGATAACAGGTGATCACCTCCCACTTGCTGCGCGCGGCAGGGTCGCGGTCGAGGATGCACTGGATATCGGAGCGCAAGCGGGTGAACATGGCCGCAGTCTATCGTTTTACCCCTGCCGCCGCTTGCGACATGGCCTTGGCGACACCACGCAGAATGTGGATTTCCTCGGGCGTGAGCTGCGACCGGTTGAACAGCTGGTTGAGCCGCGGCATCAGCTTCTTGGGCGCCGCGGGATCGAGAAAACCGATGTCGACCAAGGCCCGCTCCCAGTGGGCCAGCATGCCGGCCACGGCTTGGGCATCGGCCAGGGGCTGCCCCGACCCCTGGGGAGAAAACGCCGGTGCATGGAACCCGCCCAGCGCAGTGCGCCATTCGTAGGCAATCACCTGGATCGCGGCGGCCAGGTTGAGCGAGCCGAATGCCGGGTCGGTGGGAATCCTCAGCGCGGCGTGGCAGCGGTAGACGTCATCGTTGCTCATGCCGAAGCGCTCCGACCCGAACAGGAAGGCCACGCCGTCCTGCGGCGATGCGGCCAGGCCGCCGAGGTGCTCGCGCGGCGTGAACGTGGGCGGCCCGAAGTCGCGCGGCGTCATGGCCGTGGCGCACAGATAGCTCATGCCCTCGAGGGCTTCATCCAGGGTCGCCACGACGCGCGCGCGTTCCAGCACGTCGGTCGCGCCGCTGGCTCTTTGAATCGCTTCCTCGCGCGTCAGCACGTCGGGCCAGCGCGGCGCCACCAGCACCAGGTCTTCGAAGCCCATGACCTTCATGGCCCGGGCCGCCGCGCCCACGTTGCCGGCGTGGCTGGTGTTGATCAGGACGAAACGGGTCTTCATAACGTGCGAAACGCGCTGAAACAGCGGGTCCGTTAAAATGCAGCTATTGTCGCTGTCCGCATCGCCGGATGGCTCTCGGCCGTTCTTGCCAGTTCGGGGCAGGGTCCAAGGGCCCGCCCCGCGAACTCTTAACAATCCATGTCGTCTCCCAACCTGCACCCCATGCTCAATGTGGCCGTCAAGGCCGCCCGCGCCGCCGGCGCCATCATCAACCGCGCCGCGCTCGATGTCGAATCCGTTCGCATTTCGCAAAAGCAGGTCAACGATTTCGTGACCGAAGTCGACCACGCCAGTGAAGCGATCATCATCGAGACGCTGCTGACGGCATATCCCAGCCACGGCATCTGGGCGGAGGAATCGGGCAAGACGCATGGCGCCAAGAATTCCGATTTCGTCTGGATCATCGATCCGCTGGACGGCACCACCAACTTCATCCACGGCTTCCCGGTCTACTGCATCAGCATCGCGCTGGCGGTCAAGGGCAAGGTCGAACAGGCGGTCATCTACGACCCCAGCCGCAACGACCTCTTCACCGCAACCAAGGGCCGCGGCGCCTACATGAACGATCGGCGCATCCGCGTGTCCAAGCGCATCGACTTGCGCCAGTGCCTGATCTCCACGGGCTTCCCGTTCCGCCCCGGCGACAACTTCAACGTCTACCTGCGCATGATGTCGGACGTGATGCAGCGCACCGCGGGCCTGCGCCGCCCCGGCGCCGCCGCGCTGGACCTGGCCTACGTGGCCGCGGGCTTCACCGACGGCTTCTTCGAGACCGGCCTGTCGCCCTGGGACGTGGCGGCCGGCTCGCTGCTGGTGACCGAAGCGGGCGGCCTGATCGGCAACTTCACCGGCGAGTCCGAATTCCTCGAGCAAAAGGAGTGCGTGGCCGGCAACCCCAAGATCTACGGCCAGCTGGTCGCCATGTTGGGCAAGTACAGCAAGTTCGCGAGTGCCGGCGAGAAAGCCGCACTGCGCCAGGTCACGCCCGAACTGGTTCCACCGGAAACCGGCCCCACGGCCGAACTGGACGGCGCGGGACAGTGATGGAGATGGACTGGCGACTGGCGCAGCTGGTGCAGCAAAACCCCTGGACGGCCACCATCCTGGCGGCTGTCCTGGCGGTGGTCGGCGCACTCATCGCACGCCGCGCGATCCGGGCCGTGCTGGTTCGCGCCACGCGCGGAGCGACCGTGCTGCAGGCCATACTGGAGACGACAGAGCGGCCGGGGGGCGCTGCCTTTCCCCTGCTGGCCTTGCAGTTGGTATGGACCGGTGCGCCCGATGATCTGGTTTTCATCGGCACGGTGCGCCACCTGAACGGCATATTGCTGATCGCCGCGTTCACCTGGCTGCTGACTTCCGTGATCTCGGGCTTCGCCAAGGGCGTCGTCGCCCGGCACCCGGTCACCGTCGAGAACAACCTGCAGGCCAGGCGAATCCATACCCAGGCCAACGTGCTGTCGCGCAGCGCCATGGTGGTGGTGGTGCTGGCCGGCACGGCGATGGCGCTCATGACCTTCCCGGGTGCCCGCCAGGTCGGCGCGAGCCTGCTGGCTTCGGCCGGCGTGATCGGCATCGTGGCCGGTATCGCGGCCCGGCCGGTGTTCAGCAACCTGATCGCCGGCCTGCAGCTGGCGCTGGCCCAGCCCATCCGCATGGACGACGTCCTGATCGTCAACGGCGAGTGGGGCCGCGTCGAGGACATCACCGGCACCTACGTGGTGCTGCGGATCTGGGACGAGCGGCGGCTGATCATCCCGCTGCAGTGGTTCATCGAAAATCCGTTCGAGAACTGGACGCGCAGCAGCTCGCAGCTTCTGGGCACCGTGTTCCTGTACCTGGATTTCGCCACCCCGATGGAGCCGCTGCGCGCCGAGGTCAAGCGCGTGGTCGAAGCCGCCCCCGAATGGGATGGCCGGGTCTGCGGCCTGCAGGTCACCGACACGTCCGAGCGGGCCATGCAGGTCCGCATCCTGGTGTCCGCCGCCTCGTCGGGCCAGGCTTTCGATCTGCGCTGCAAGGTGCGCGAGGCGCTGCTGGCTTTCGTGGCGCGCGAGTACCCCGAGTGCCTGCCCGGCACCCGCATGCTGGGCCAGGACTTCGCGCAGGGCATGGAGATGCGGCAGGGCGCGGCGACATTGCAGGCCTGAAGCCCGGCAGCACGCCGATAATGCGCACAGTCACGCCTTGCCCGCCACGCCCTTGACCCGCCCGCTCTCCTCCCCTGCCGCCACCGTCGCGGCGCACACTCCCATGATGGTGCAGTACTTCGCCATCAAGGCGGAGCACCCCGACACGCTGGTGTTCTACCGCATGGGCGATTTCTACGAGCTGTTCTACAGCGACGCCGAGAAAGCCGCACGCCTCCTGGACATCACGCTCACCCGCCGCGGCAACTCCGGCGGCGAGCCGGTGGTCATGTGCGGCGTTCCGTTTCACTCAGTGGAAGGCTACCTGGCGCGCCTGATCAAGCAAGGCGAGTCGGTCGCCATCTGCGAGCAGACCGGCGACGTGGCCACGTCCAAGGGCCCGGTGGAGCGCAAGGTGGTGCGGGTGGTGACGCCGGGCACGCTCACCGACACGGAGCTGCTGAACGACAAGGCCGAGGCCATGCTGCTGGCTGTGCACCAGGGCTCGCGCCATCGGCTGGGGCTGGCCTGGCTGAGCGTCACGCAGGGCGCGCTGCAACTGGCTGAATGCGCCGCCGATGAACTCGAAGCCTGGGTGGCGCGCATCGCCCCCAGCGAATTGCTTTTCAGCGCCGACGTGACGCCGGCGTTCGAGCAGCGGCTGAAGGCCCTGCGCGCATCTGCCTCGCTGTCGCTGACCCAGCGCCCCGAATGGCAATTCGAAAGCGGCCTGGGCCTGCGCAAGTTGCTGGAGCAGCTCAATAGCGCCACGCTGGCGGCGTGGAGCGCCGAGGAACTGCTGCAGGCGCACGCCGCCGCCGCTGCCTTGCTGACCTATGCCGAGCACACCCAGGGCCGCGCCTTGTCGCATGTGCAAAGCCTGGCGGTGCAGCGCGACGACGAACTGATCGACTTGCCCGCCACCACGCGGCGCAACCTGGAACTGGTGCAGACCCTGCGGGGCGAAGACTCGCCTACCCTGTTCTCGCTGCTGGACACCTGCATGACCGGCATGGGCAGCCGCATGCTCAAGTGCTGGATGCTGGAACCGCGGCGCGAGCGCAGCCAGGCCCAGCAGCGCCTGGACGCCATCACTGTGCTGCGGGAGGGTTTGTGGCAGCGGCTGCGCGCAGACCTCAAGGGCTGCAGCGACGTCGAGCGCATCACGGCCCGCATCGCGCTGCGCCAGGTGCGCCCGCGCGAGTTGGTGGGGTTGCGCCAGTCGCTGGCGAAATCGGCACAGCTCTCGCAGCAGCTGCAAGGCCTCGACGCACTGCTTGCCGATATCGCCGCCGGCATGGCGCCCGCGCCCGGATGCGAGGACCTGCTCACACAGACGATTCTCGAGGAGCCGGCGGCACTGGTGCGTGACGGCGGCGTGATCGCCGGCGGCCTCGACGCGGAGCTCGACGAGCTGCGCGCCATCCAGGACAACTGCGACGGCTTCCTGCTGGCGCTGGAGACGCGCGAGAAGGCCCGCACCGGCATCGCCAACCTGCGGGTCCAGTTCAACAAGGTACACGGCTTCTACATCGAGATCACCCAGGGCCAGCTGGACAAGGTGCCGGGTGACTACCGCCGCCGCCAGACCCTGAAGAACGCCGAGCGCTTCATCACGCCCGAGCTCAAGGCCTTCGAGGACAAGGCCCTGTCGGCGCAGGACCGCGCCTTGGCCCGCGAGAAATGGCTGTACGAGCAGCTGCTGGACCAGCTCCAGGCGCATGTGCCGGCACTCACCCGGCTGGCGCGTGCGCTGGCTTCGCTCGACGCCTTGTGCGCGCTGGCCGAACGCTCGCTCACGCTCGGCTGGTGCTGCCCGCAGTTCATGCGCGAGCCCGGCATCGAGATCGACCGGGGCCGCCATCCGGTGGTGGAAAGCCGCCTGGCCGAAACCTCGGGCGCCAGCTTCATCGCCAACGACACACGCCTGGGCCCCCGGCAGCGCATGCAGGTGATCACCGGCCCCAACATGGGCGGCAAATCGACGTACATGCGCCAGGTGGCGCTGATCTGCCTGTTGGCATCGATGGGCTCGTACGTGCCGGCCAGCGCCTGCCGGCTCGGCCCGATGGATGCCATCCACACCCGGATCGGCGCCGCCGACGATCTGGCCAACGCCCAGTCCACCTTCATGCTGGAGATGACCGAGGCGGCGCAGATCCTGCACGCCGCCTCGGCCCGCTCGCTGGTCCTGATGGATGAGATCGGCCGCGGCACCTCCACCTTCGACGGGCTGGCCCTGGCCTCGGGCATTGCGGCCCACCTGCACGACAAGACCCAGGCCTACACCCTGTTCGCCACCCACTATTTCGAGCTGACCGAGTTCCCGGCGCGGCACCATGCGGCCGTGAACGTGCACGTGAGCGCCGCCGAGTCGGGCGCCGACATCGTTTTTCTGCATGAGATCCAGCCCGGCCCGGCCAGCCGCAGCTACGGCATTCAGGTGGCCCGGCTGGCCGGCATGCCGGCGGCGGTGGTCCACCACGCGCGCCACGCCCTGGCGGCGCTTGAAACCCAGCAAACGCTGAGCCGCGAGCAGGTAGACTTGTTCGAGGAGCCGCCGCCAGCCGAGATCGCGGCGCACAGCGCGGTGGAGGCTGCCGTGGTTGCCCTGGACCCCGACGCGATGAGCCCTCGCGAAGCCCTGGACGCGCTGTACCAACTCAGAAAGCTTGCAGGCAGATCATGACCTATTGCGTCGGCATCAAATTGAATGCGGGCCTGGTGTTTCTCACCGACTCGCGCACCAACGCGGGCGTCGACCACATCAGCACTTTTCGCAAGACCATCGTCTACGAACGCCCGGGCGATCGCTTCATGGTGCTGTTGTCGGCGGGCAACCTGAGCATCTCGCAATCGGTGCGCGAGATCCTGCAGGTCGAGCAGATCCAGGACAGCGCGACCAGCGAACCCATCACCATCTGGAACGCCAAGAGCATGTTCGATGCCGCGCGCGTGCTGGGCAACGCGGTGCGCCATGTGTACGACCGCGATGCGGACGCACTGAAGCACACCGGCGTCGAGTTCAACGTGGCGCTGATCTTCGGCGGACAGATCCGGGGCGAGGGCATGCGCCTGTTCCACGTGTATTCGGCCGGCAACTTCATCGAAGCCACGCCCGAGACGCCGTACTTCCAGATCGGCGAATCGAAGTACGGCAAACCGGTGCTGGATCGCGTGATCACACCGGACACGCCGCTGGACGAGGCCGCCAAATGCGCCCTGGTGTCGATGGACTCCACCATGAAGTCCAACCTGTCGGTCGGCCCGCCGCTGGACCTGGTGGTGTATGAGGCCAACCGCTTCGAGACCGACAAGATCGTCTGCATCGACATGCAGAACCCCTACTACCGCATGCTGCACAACAGCTGGGGGCAGAAACTGCGCGAGGTGTTCGACAGCCTGGAAGACCCGGTCTGGGACGACGCCCACACCGAGGTGCCGCTGAAGGTCCAGGGCGGCCGCAACGCTCCGCTCAAGAAGATCACTCGGCCGGATGAGCGGTTGATTTGAGCCTGGTCGTCTTCTCCCACGCCAACAGCTTTCCCGCCGCCACCTATGGCGTGCTGTTCAAGAGCCTGCGCTCGCGCGGCTTCACGATCAAGGCGGTGGACAAGTTCGGGCATGCGCCGCAGTACCCCGTCACCGACAACTGGCGCCACCTGGTGCAGCAGCTGCACGATTTCGCCGAACGCGAGGTCGATCGTCACGGCGGTCCCGCGTTCTTCGTCGGCCATTCGCTCGGCGGCTTCCTCAGCCTGATGTGCGCGGCCCGCCATCCGCACCTGGCCCGGGGCGTGCTGCTGCTCGATGCGCCGCTGCTGGGCGGCTGGAAGGCGACGGCACTGGGCGCGATGAAGCGCACGCAGCTGGTCGGTTCGATCTCGCCTGGGCGCGTGAGCCGCCGCCGCAAGAACCGCTGGCCTTCCAGCGAGGCCGCCCTGGAGCATTTCCGGCACAAGCGGGCCTTCGCGCGTTGGGACGATCAGGTGCTGCAGGACTACATCGCGCACTGCACCCACGACGAGGATGGCGAGCGGGTCCTGAGCTTCGACCGCGACATCGAAACAGCCATCTACAACACCCTGCCCGACAACCTGGATCGCCTGCTGCGCCGCCATCCGCTGAAGTCGCCGGCGGCTTTCATCGGTGCGCGCCAATCCGAGGAGATGGAGCGGGTGGGCATGGCGATGACCGAGCAAGTGACCCAGGGCCGCATCCTGATGCTCGATGGCAGCCACCTGTTTCCGATGGAAAAGCCGCTGGCCACGGCAGCGGCGATCGAAGCGGCACTGCGGGGCTTCGACTTCGCCAGTTAAGTCCGAACGCAAAAGTATTCGCGGGCACTGTTGCAGCGCAGCATTGAGGACTCCGTCCTACAGGGGAGTCCCACCGGTGCCCACAGGCGCCCCGCCGCTGGGCCGGCACATTGCCGTGCATGAACTTGACACCCGCATCCGCGACTTCCCCCGGCTTCAACGCCCCATCCCTTGCACTGCTGGCCACAGAGCCTCTGCGGGCCCTCTTCGACTGCTTATCGGCCCATCTGGGCGCGCAGGTCGTGCCAGTGGGCGACGGTCACCCGGTGGTCGTCTACCCCGGCCTGGGCGCAGGTGCGATGGTGACATCGCACCTGCGCCGCTTTCTGAAAGACTCGGGCTTCACGGTCCATGATTGGGAAGGCGGCGTCAACACCGGCCCTGAAGGCATCTTCGACGACTGGCTGGGCGTGCTGGACGACCGGGTCCGCGAGCTGCGCCGGCTGCACGACCGCAAGGTCAGCCTGGTCGGCTGGAGCCTGGGCGGGGTGTACGCGCGCGAAATCGCCCGGCGCTGTCCCGAAGCGGTTCGGCAGGTCGTCACGCTCGGCACGCCCTTCGCGTCCCTGGACGGCGGCCACCATGCGGGCATGGCGTTCAAGTTGCTCAACCGTGACCGTGCGCACCTGCCGCCCGACCTGGCGCTGCGGCTGCGGCAATGCCCGCCGGTGCCGACCACCTCGATCTATAGCAGGACCGACGGCGTTGTCTCCTGGCGCGGCTGCATCCAGGAGGGCGGCGGGCGCCTGGAAAACGTCGAGGTCGCGGCCAGCCACCTGGGCATGGTGTCGCACCCCGAGGCGCTTCGCGTGGTGGTGGACCGGCTGGCCCAGCCCGAAGGCAGATGGCGGCCGTTCAAGCCGCCCACTGAACCCAGCCAGCCTGCGAAGTCAGCAGGACGACCACGCCGAACGCAATGCGATACCAGGCGAACGGCGTGAAGCTGTGGGTAGAGATGTAGCGCAGCAGCCAGCGAACGCACAGCCAGGCACTGATGAATGAAAAGACCAGCCCGACCAGGAACACGGGCAGGTCGCTCAGGCTGAGCAGCGCGCGCTGCTTGAACAGGCTGTAGGCGCCGGCGCCCACCAGGGTGGGAATCGCCAGGAAAAACGAGAAGTCGGTGGCCGCCTTGCGCGACAGGCCCAGCAGCATGGCACCGATGATGGTGGCCCCGCTGCGGCTGGTGCCCGGGATCATGGCCGCGCATTGCACCAGCCCCACCTTGAGCGCGTACTTCCAGTTCATGTCGTCGACGTCATGGACGGCCACCGCCTGCAGCGGCCGCTTCTCGGCCCAGAGAATGACGAAGCCACCGAGGATGAAGGTGGTGGCCACCACGGCGGGCGTGAAAAGATGGTTTTGAATGGCCTCGCCGAACAACAGGCCCAGAACCACGGCCGGAAAAAATGCGATCAGCACGTTCAACGCGAACAGCCGCGCTTCTCTCTGGGTCGGCAGCGCGACCAGCGTGTGGCGGATTTTCTGCCAGTACACGATGATCACGGCCAGGATGGCGCCGGTCTGGATGGCGATGTCGAACACTTTGGCCTTCTCGTCGTGGAAGCCCAGCAAGGCGCCCGCAAGGATGAGGTGGCCGGTGCTCGAGATGGGCAGGAACTCGGTCAGGCCCTCGACGATTCCCATCACCGCGGCCTTGGCCAGCAGAACAATATCCAACACGCGCTCCAGGCAAAGCGCGGATTATCGCCGGGCTAGAGCTTGCGCGCGGCGCCCGGCGATGCCGATCTGCGATCGGATTCAGCTGCGGCGGATCACCACCTCGAGGTAATCGCCAGGAATGACCAGCGTGTTGCCGCCCGGGCGGTTGAAGGAGCGCATCAGCTCGAGCAGATCCTTTTCCAGGGCCGCGCTCTTCTCTGTTTTTTCACCGAGGGCCGCGAAGGCCTTGTGCACGGGGCCATACCAGGTCCGGAACACCTCGAGCCACTGGTCGGGCGACTGATAGCGGAAGTTGAACTGCCGCTTCTTGCACTCGATGGCGCTGGCGCCCTTGCCGAAGAGTTCACCCAGTCGCGCCTCGGTGCCCCACAGCGCCGGCGACTTGACTCCCGGCGCCGGCGGAACGTGCCGGCCGATGGTCTTGAAGAGCTGACCGATGAAGCCATCCGGAGTCCAGTTGGCCAGGGCGATGCGCCCGCCGCTGCGGCACACGCGCAGCAGCTCGGCCGCGGACTGTTCCTGGTTGGGCGTGAACATCACGCCGAAGGTGGACAGCGCCAGATCGAAGCTGCCATCGGCGAACGGCAGGTCTTCGGCATCGGCGACCTGGAACTCGATTTGCAGGCCTTCGGCATGGGCGCGCGCACGGCCGCGCTCCAGCAATTGCGGCACGTAGTCGGTGGAGACCACGCGTGCGCCTCTGCGCGCTGCCGCCAGGGTGGCGTTGCCGTTGCCGGCCGCCACGTCGAGGACATGCTCGCCCCAGAGGACGTCGGCCGCTTCGCACAGGTTCTCTCCGACGATCTGCAAGGTGACGCCAATGATCGAGTAGTCGCCGGACGACCAGGCGGCCTGCTGCTTTTGCTTGACGGCGGCCAGGTCGGCGGCGGCGGGCACGGAGGTGGCGGGGTCGGCAACGGTAGCTGTGCTGGACATCTTCGAACTCCTTTGAAGGCGTGAGTGGGGAAAAGCAGGGAGTTGGTCAGTGTGGTTCACGTTTGCCGAAATTGCCAATCCGAATCACCAGGGGATTGGCGGCCCCGCCTGCGCCCGGCCCGGCGCGTTTCACTCCCCGTTTTTCGCATTTCGTCCGATGCCGTTGGCCTGGCAGGCCCCGCGCCGGCACAGTCCATCCATCGAAGAACCGCGCACCTGGAAACCGCCATGCAACTCAGCCCCGCCATCGCCATTCACCTGACTGCGGCCCTGCTGGCCCTTGCCGCCGGCCCGGTCGCGTTGTGGGCCCGCAAGGGCGGCAGCCACCGGCCCAAGCTGCACCGGGCGTTCGGCTACGCCTGGGTCACCCTGATGCTGGTGGCGGCCTTGTCCGCACTGTTCATCCGCGGCTATCAGTTGCCCAACATCGCGGGCTATTCGCCCATCCACCTGCTGGTGCCCCTCACGCTGGCCGGCCTGTTCCGCTCCTTCCAGCAGCTCGCCCGCGGCAACATCGCCAAACACCGCCAGCTGATGCTGATCCTGTACTTCGGAGCCTGTGTCGTTGCCGGCGTCTTCACCCTGCTGCCCGGCCGTTTTCTCGGCGAGCTGATCTGGGTGGAGTGGCTCGGCCTGCTGGCGCCCCACGTGCATTCCGCGGCAGCTGCCGCATCGACCCCCTCAACGCTTTCAACTCAAGGAGCTTCCATGTTCTCGCAAATTCTCGTCAACACGCCGGTCTGGGTCTGGGGCCTGCTGGCTGCCCTGCTGGTGCTGGGCTTCAGCCAGACCCGAAACCGCAGCGCCGGCGTGGCACGCATCGTTCTGCTGCCGCTGGGGCTGGGTGCTTTCTCGCTGTGGGGCACGATCTCGGCCTTTGGCGCGACGGCCGCCGTACTGGGCAGCTGGCTGGCCGCCACCGTGCTGCTGCTGCTTGTCGTCACGCAGATGAAGCTGCCGGCGGGCGTGCGCTACGACCGCCATAGCCGCCGTTTCGAGCTGCCCGGCAGCTGGGCGCCCATGGCGCTGATCATGGGCATCTTCCTGACCAAGTACGTGGTCGGCGCCAGCCTGGGGATGAACCCCTCGCTCGCCGACAACGGTGCCTTCACGCTGGTGGCCGCCACGCTGTACGGCGTCTTCAGCGGCATCTTCGCCGGCCGCACCGTGCGCCTGCTGCGCCTGGCGCTGCGTCCGGCACCACACGCCACTTTGACAACCGCAGCCGCTTGAAAAGGAGACTCCCATGACCCACGACCCGAAACTCGAAACCCTCGCCCGCCGCAGGGCCGGCGCCAAGATGGGCTGGTACATCCACGCCTCGGTGTACATCGCGGTCAATCTGTTGCTGGCCGTGCTCTCGGCCATGAGCGACCGCCATTGGGCCATCTTCCCCGCCATGGGCTGGGGCATCGGCCTGGCCGTGCACGGCGTGGTGGTGTTCCTGGTGACAGGCGGTGGCGGTCTGCACGAACGGCTGGTTCAGCAAGAGCGCGAGCGCCTGTCGCTGCAGCGCGATGCCTGGTGACGGTGTGGCGGCCATCCGCTCCCCTAGAATGTCTCGTGCATCTCCTGCCACCCTGCGCATGACCCCCATGAACCCAGAAGACATCGAGCGGCTGGCAAACAAGCGCGCCGGGGCCAAGCTCGGCTGGTACGTGCATGCCGCCGTGTACGTGGTGGTCAACCTCTTCATCTTCGCAATCTCGCGCTACGGCTTCGGCGAGCGGCCCTGGTCGGTCTTTCCCTTGCTGGGCTGGGGCGTGGGGTTGGCCCTGCACGGCATCTCGGTATTCTTGCTGGGCGCCGGAGGCGGCCTGCGCGAGCGCCTGGTCCAGCAGGAACGCGACCGCCTGCGCCGCAAGAGCGGCTCCTGAATCGGCGCCCCCATGAACATCGACTGGGTCTCGAAGCTGCGGCACATGCTGCAGGTGCTGGCCTTCTGCCTGGTGATCGCCACCGTTCAATACGCCTTCCAGCCCGAGCGGCCTTATGGGCCTCCGGTGGTCTACTCGCTTTTCATCGGCACCATTACCTGGGCCGTCATCGACCTGGGGCGCCACGTCTTTCCGTCCGCCGCCGAGACCGGATGGCCGCACGGCTTGCCTGGCCTGGCGCTGGTGGCCGGCGGCATCGTGCTGGGCTACCTGCTGGGCCACGAGATCGCGGACGCGCTGTGCCTGTATTTCGGCCTCTACGAGCCCGGATCGGTGCCTCACCAAGAGGGCCAGCTGCGCGCTTCGCTGCTGATCACCGGCCTGGCCGGCATCGCCGGAACGTCCTACTTCTACCTCAAGAGCAAAAGCGCCTACCTCCAGCGCAAGATGGGCGAAGCGCACCAGCACGCCAACGAGGCACGGCTGAAGCTGCTGGAAACGCAGCTGGAGCCGCACATGCTGTTCAACACGCTGGCCAACCTGCGAGCCTTGATCGGCTCCGATCCCCAGCGGGCCCAGCAGATGCTGGACCACATGATTGCCTACCTGCGCGCTACGCTGTCCGCCTCACGCACCACCACCCACACGCTGCAAGCCGAGTTCGACCGGCTGCGCGACTACCTGGAATTGATGGCGATCCGCATGGGCCCACGCCTGCAGTTTTCACTGCAACTGCCGCCCGAACTGGCCCAGCACCCGGTGCCCGCCCTGCTGTTGCAGCCGCTGGTGGAAAACAGCATCCAGCATGGGCTGGAGCCCAGGGTCGAAGGCGGCCGCGTCACGGTGAGTGCGCGCCGTGAAGGCACCGAGCTGGTGCTGGAAGTGGCGGACAGCGGCACGGGACCGTCCACGTCGCCCGTCTCCGGCGCGGGCTACGGCATGGCCCATGTGCGCGAGCGCCTCAGCACCTTGCACGGCGCTTCGGCGCAGGTGAACTTCGGGCCCGGACCGGGCGGCGGCTCGCTCGCCGTGCTCCGCTTTCCGCTGCAGCCATGACATCGCCGGCTTGCACTGCGCTGATCGCCGAAGACGAGCCCTTGCTCGCGCAGGCTCTGCAGGCCGAATTGGCCCGCATCTGGCCGCAGCTTCGCATCGCCGCGGTGGTGGGCGACGGCCATTCGGCGGTCGAGCAGGCTCTGTCGCTGCGGCCCGACGTGCTGTTCTTCGATATCCGAATGCCGGGCCAAAGCGGCCTGGAAGCCGCCGCCGAGCTGGCGGACGAGTGGCCGCAAGACCTGCCCTTCCCTGCGCTGGTCTTCGTCACGGCTTACGACCAGTACGCGGTGCAGGCTTTCGAGAGCCAGGCCGTCGACTACGTCCTGAAGCCGGTGCAGGCCGCGCGCCTGCAAAAGACCGTGGCGAAGGTGCAGGACGTGCTGGCGCGGCGCGAGCGCAACGGCTCTGGCCTGGAAGCCACACTGGGCCAGTTGCGCAGCCTGCTGGGCACCGCGCGCGAGCCGGCGGCGGCGCAGGGACCTCTGAAGGTGATCCAGGTGAGCGTGGGCAGCAGCATCCGCATGGTGCCCGTGGGCGAAGTGCTCTACTTCGAGGCCGCCGACAAGTACGTGCGGGTCCTCACGGCCGGCCACGAATACCTGATCCGAACGCCGCTGAAAGAGCTCGTGCCGCAGCTGGACGCCCAGCGCTTCTGGCAAGTCCATCGGGGCACGGTGGTGCAGGCCGAAGCCATCGACAGCGTCACGCGCGACGAGTCGGGCAAGCTGCACCTGACGCTGCGTGGCCGCGGGGAGCGGCTGGCGATCAGCCGGCTGTACGCGCACCTTTTCAAGGCGATGTAGCCGGGCTGCCTGCCGGACCACGTCACGAGGCCACGCTGCTCGGCTGCTTCCAAGCGTGGAGCGCCCGTCTGTCAGCGTTTGTGGGCCTCGTCCTACAGCCAGCCCGGCTGGTCCGTTGTCTACTGAAAGCCAATCACCCCGACTCCTCTGAGTCCCCTCCTCCTCCGGGGTGAGCTGGTCCGGCCCTCCGTCCCGCGACTGGCATGTTGCCCCCAGGCCCAAAGCCTGGGGGCTCTTTTTTGGCCGACTCGTTTCCCGGGCGAGCCAAAAAAAAGGGCCCCAACGCTCATGCGCGGGGGCCCAGCTTGGAGAACCTATGGCTTGCTGCGAAAAAAGAATCTCTACCTAGCGATGGCCGTGCCTGTGACCGTGCCCGCGGTGAGCCGAATGCTTCCCATGGTGGCGATGGCCGTTGAAGTGGTGGCGCGGGCCGTAATACACGGGCGCCGGCGCATAGTAGATCGGTGCCGGACGCACATAGCCGTAGGGCGAGGAGTAGATCGGCGCCGGATGCACATAAACCGGCTGAGGCTGCACATACACCGGTGGGTAATACACAGGCGCGTTCGACACACCGAGAGTCACCCCTGGAGCGACGTGAGCCCCAATGGAAAAGTGCACATCGCTGCGCGCCTGGGCGACCGACGCCGTGCCGGCTGCCGCCAGCGCCAGGGCGACGGCAGCCACCTTGACGTAAACGGAACGGCTGAACTTCATGGTTTCACTCCTGGTTGTTGAGCGGGGCCGCATCGCCCCATGCCTGTATTAAACGCAGCGGGCGGCACTACGAATACCCTCTGCACAGTCAAACCCGTTGCCAGACGTAACGCCTGATTGCTTGTTGTGTTTGCAACTCGACCATGAAGCGCTGCCGGGGACCTGCCTGATGGCCTTTCGTGGGCAGAACGGCAATTTCTGCGCTGGCCCATAAAATGCTTGAGATATGACCGCCCCCGCCGACAAAGAATCCCTGAAAACCAGCAATTTCCTGCGCCAGACCATCGAACGCGACCTGGAGCAGGGCACGTACGCGCGCCGCAAATGGGCCGGCCACCCCGCCGACGCGAGCACCCACGAGCAGGGTCAACCCGACCCTGCCCGAATCCGCACCCGCTTCCCGCCGGAGCCGAACGGTTACTTACACGTCGGGCATGCCAAAAGCATCTGTTTGAATTTCGGACTGGCGCGTGATTACAACGGTGTTTGCCACATGCGGTTCGACGACACCAACCCCGAGAAGGAAGACAAGGAATACGTCGACTCCATCCTGGACGCGGTGAGGTGGCTGGGTTTCAGCTGGAATGCCAACGGCACCGCGCACCTCTATCAGGCCAGCGATTACTTCGATTTCATGTACCGCGCCGCCGAGTACCTGATCGAGGCCGGCCTGGCCTATGTCGACGAACAGAGCGCCGAGGCCATGCGCGCCAGCCGCGGCGACTTTAGCAAGCCCGGCACCGACAGCCCCTTCAGGAGCCGCAGCATCGACGAGAACCTGCAGCGGTTCCGTGAGATGCGCGATGGGAAACTGGCCGACGGCGCGGCCGTGCTGCGCGCCAGGATCGACATGGCCAGCCCCAACATCAACATGCGTGACCCGGCCATCTACCGTATCCGCCGCGCGACGCACCACAACACCGGCGACAAGTGGTGCATCTATCCGATGTACACCTACGCGCACCCGATCGAGGACGCGCTGGAGAACATCACCCACAGCTTCTGCACGCTGGAGTTCGAGGACCAGCGGCCGTTCTACGACTGGCTGCTGGACCGGCTGGCCGAAGGCGGCCTGATCAACCAGCCGCACCCGAGGCAATACGAATTCGCGCGGCTGAACCTGACGTATGTGATCACCAGCAAGCGCAAGCTCAAGCAGCTGGTGGACGAAGGCCGGGTGAGCGGCTGGGACGACCCGCGCATGCCCACCATCGTCGGCCTGCGGCGGCGCGGCTACACGCCCGAGAGCCTGCAGCTGTTTGCCGAGCGCATCGGCGTCACCAAGAGCGACAGCTGGATCGACTACAGCACGCTGGAAGGCGCGTTGCGGGACGACCTCGACCCCAAGGCGGCCCGGGCAATGGCGGTGCTGGACCCGGTGAAGCTGGTGATCACCAATTGGGGCGCCGTGATGGGCTCCGATGATTTCCTGGACACCTGCTCCGCCCCCGTCAAT
>JAKFEZ010000160.1:0-3446 GCA_036675435.1 Ramlibacter sp.
CGCGCAGGCCGCGCAGGCCGCGCAGGCCGCGCAGCCTATCATTGGCGCCTGCAAAAAACGAAGCGCAGGAGGAGACAAGAATGAAAATCAGCCGTCTGGTCCTGGCGTGGGCCGCAGCCTCCGCCGTCGCTCTTTCACTGGGCGGGTGCAGCACCTCGCCGACGCACCCGGCGCTGGCGAGCGCCCAGCAAGCCGGGAAGCTGCCGCCTCTGGTGCCGGTGCGGCGCTTCGTGGCCAACATCGACTTTGCAGCCGGCTACGCCTTGTCGCCCGACGGCAGCAGGCTGGTGTGGTCGCAGGCCGTCGGAACCGACAGCGGATTGGCCGTGCGGCCTGTCGGCAGCGGCGCCGCCCGCACCTTTGCCACCGGCTTTCTCGCCCGCCCCGCGGGGCCCGTCTACGCCTGGCTGCCCGACAGCCGCCATATCGCCTACCTAAAGGATTTGAGCGGCGACGAGAACACCCAGCTGCATGTGTTCGACAGCCAGGCCGACTTTGCGCCCTGGCCCGTCACGCCATGGCCGGGCACGCGCTCTTACTACGTCGCGGCCGGCGAACCCGGCTCGAGCCGGTTCTTCTTTGCCAGCAATCGCCGCGACAAGGCAACGATGGACCTGTACGAGGCGGATGCGCGGGCCCGCACTGTGCGTGAGGTGGCGCGCAGCGACGGAAGTGTGTTGAGCTGGGTGGTTGGTGCCGACCATCAGCTGGCCGCGCGCGCCCGCAAGCTGGGCAACGACGATGGTTCGGGCGTCGCCATCGAACTGCTGAAGCCCGATGGGGGTTGGCGCCTGCTGCGCACAGTCGGGGCATTCGACTCGCTGTGGTTCCACCGCATCGACCGGGCCGGCGGCAAGGCCTGGGGCGTGTCGAACATCGGCCGCGACAAGCAGGCGCTGGTGCAGTTCGACCTGGCCACGGGGGGCGAGACCGTGCTGGCCGAGCATCCGGTGGTGGACGTGGCGGGTGCGATCATGCCGCCGCTGCGCGGCGCGCCGGTCGGCTATACCGCCTTTCCCGGGCTGCCCATGGCCCGCTTCTTCGACACGAAGCTCGAAGCCGACATCCAGGCAGCCGTGCGGCGCGCCCGCGACAGCGGCTTGCTGGATGGCGAGCCGGTGCTGGCGCGCCCGCAAAGCACCGCCCACGACAACCGGCGCATGGTGCTGCGAGTCGACACCGACTACGACAGTGCCGAACTGTTGCTGGACCGCGCGACCGGCGACGTCAGCCGCCTGGACCCGCGAACGCCCGAGACCGCCTCGCTGCTGTCCGCCGAGCGGCCTTTCTCGTTCAAGGCTTCGGACGGGCGCACGATCCATGGCTACGTCATACGGCCGCGGGGCATCGAAGGCCCGGCCCCGCTGGTCGTGCAGATTCACGGCGGGCCATGGGCGCGGGACCACTGGCGCCCGGCAGGGTTCAATACCGACCAGTTCATCGCCAACCGCGGCTATGCGCTCATCACCGTCAACTATCGCGGTTCCACCGGGTACGGGCGCGAGTTCATGTTCGCCGGCAATCACGAGTACTTCGGGCGGCTACAGAAGGATATCGCCGAGGCGGCGCAGTGGGCCATCGACAACGGCATCGCGGACCCCGCCCGCATGGCGGTTCTGGGCGCGAGCTTCGGCGGCTTCTCGGTGATGGCGCAACTGATCCAGAAGCACCACGACTGGCGTTGCGGGGTGAACGTGGTGGGCGCTGCCAACTGGCCCCGTCTGATCGAGAACTGGCCGGCGTTCTGGCGCAACCGGCACATGTTCGAGATGACGTTCGGCAACGTGGCCAAGCCCGAGGAACGCGCCCGGCTGCTGGCCAACTCGCCGATCTCGCACGTGGACAAGATCACCGCGCCGATGCTGGTGATCCATGGCGCCAACGACATTCGCGTGATGCGCCAGGATTCAGATGATGTGGTGGCCGAGCTGCGCAAGCTGGGGCGCACGGTCGAGTATCTGTCTTTCCCCAACGAAGGCCACTCCGTGCGCCGCTGGCGCAACAAGCTCGAGATGTGGCGCCGCATCGAAGACACGCTGGCCGGTTGCCTGGGCGGCCGCAGCGCCGGCTGGGATTTTTATGAACTGATGCCGAGGTAGCAAGCGCCCGCACGCCACTTGCCGCGCCCGCTGAATCCACATGACTTACCAACTTCACTACTGGCCGACCATCCAGGGCCGCGGCGAATTTGTCCGGCTGGCGCTGGAGGCCGCGGGCGCACCCTACGTCGACGTGGCGCGCGGGCCCCCCGCCAAAGGGCAAGGCATCGCCGCCGTGGAGCGCTGCCTGCAAGGGCCCGGCGTGCCGCGCCCGCCCTTCGCCTGCCCGTTCCTGGTCGACGGCAAGCGCGTGATCGGCCAGACGGCCGCCATCCTGCTGTACCTCGGCCCCCGCCTGGGACTGGTGGGCAAGAGCGAGGCCGACCAGATCTGGACGCACCAGTTGCAGCTGACGATAGCCGACCTGGTGACCGAGGTGCACGACATGCACCACCCGATCGCCAGCAGCCTGTACTACGAGGAGCAGAAAGACGAAGCCCTGCGGCGGGCCGCGGATTTCCGCAAGACGCGGCTGCCGAAATTCATGGCGTGGTTCGAGTCCGTGCTGCAGCGCAATCCGCGCAATGCCGGCGGCACAGCGACACACCTGGTGGGCGGGCGGCTCAGTTATGCGGATCTTTCGTTGTTCCAGGTGGTGGAGGGTCTGCGGTACGCGCTGCCGAAGGCCAGCCGCAGAGCGTTTCGAAAGGCGCCGATGGTGCTCGCGCTGCATGCACAGGTGTCCGCGCAAAAGCGGGTGGCGGCGTATCTGGCCAGCGAGCGGCGGCTGCCGTTCAATGAAGAGGGGATTTTCCGGAGGTATCCGGAGTTGGATGCGTGAATCCTTCGCTCTAGCGGTTGAAGACCTCGCGTCGCGGCAGTCGGTGCCCGTCAGGGGCTCACACTGCGGCGGTCTTCGCTTCGCTACGACTTCGCTGCGATGTCCGGCCTGGGGTCGGCGCCGCGCAACTCTCTTCGCGCCCTGAGGCCGCTTCGTTCGAGCAGGCACGGCGAGTCAGTTGACGAAGCGCGCAAGCGCGTCCGCCCCCAGGCCGAACATCGCAGCCGCCCCAGAGATCGCCCCCGCCGGGCACCGCCTGCCGCGAGCCAACATGGTGGGTTTGCGAACAAAACCGGAAGGCCGGTGCGACAGCACCGGCCGCCTTGACCGATGCGACGCGGCACGCCCGGCCCCGCCTTTGCGCGAGGTTCCCAGCCGGGTACAAGCACGGAGCCATAGGCATTTCCCTTAATGCGGCCTTCCGTTTTGCCTACGGCATGCCTCGAGCCGCATGGTCTTATTGCTTCACCCAGCCAAAACAGCCGAAGGGGCAATCATGAACCAGACCCAATCTTCATCCGAAATCAAGGTGCCACGCATCCTGGTGGTGGACGACATGCCGGACA
>JAKFEZ010000106.1:0-17875 GCA_036675435.1 Ramlibacter sp.
TCGGCGCGCAGCAGCTTCATGGCTTCGATCCCGCTCAGGCCCGGCAGGTTGATGTCCATCAGAATCACTTCCGGCAGGCAGGCGCGGGCGTACTCGATGCCCATGGTGCCATCGGACGCACTCAGCAGGCGCAGGTCGGGCCGCCGCGCGACGAGCTGCTCCACCAGTTCCAGGTTGGCGGGGTTGTCCTCGACGTAGAGCAAGGTGCGCAGGGGCGTGCCGTCCGGCGACCGCAGCCGGGCCGGGGCGGCGGCGTCCAGGTCTTCCACGGCAAGCTGGGGCGCTCCCACCACGTCGAATTCGACCCAGAAGACGCTGCCGACGCCCACCGTACTGTCAGCGCCAATGCGGCCCCCCATCAATTCCACCAGCCGCTTGGTCATCACCAGGCCGATGCCGGTGCCCTGCTCCGCGCCGGCCTCCTGGCCGAGCCGGTTGAACGGCTGGAACAGCTGGGCAAGCTGTTCGGGCGCCAGGCCCTGGCCGCTGTCGCTCACATTGATGCGAACCGAACCCGGCAGGCCGGGTGTGCACTCCACGGCCACGGTGCCCTGGGGGCGGTTGTACTTCACCGCGTTGAACAGCAGATTGATCAGCACCTGCTTGACCCGCGTGCGATCGGCATTGACGTAACAGGGAAGGTCGAAGCGCGGGAAAGTCATGCCGATGCCGCGCTGGCGGGCCTGCGGCTCGATCATGGCGCGGCATTCCACCATCACTTCGGCCAGCGACACCGGCTCCCTCGACATCGACAACTTGCCCGACTCGATCAGCGCGAGGTCGAGGATTTCGTTGATCAGCTCCAGCAGGTACCAGCCGGCCTTGAGAATCTGCTCGATGCTGCGCCTCTGGGTCGGCGTCGGCGACGGCGCGCCCGATTCCAGCAACTGCGCGAATCCGAGGATAGCGTTGAGGGGCGTGCGCAGCTCGTGGCTCATGCTGGAGAGGAAGTCCGACTTGGCGCGGTTGGCCTTGTCGGCGGCGGCCATGGCCTCGTTCAGTTCCGATTCGACCCGCTTGCGCACCGAGTTGTCGGTGCCGATCAGCAGATAGCCGATGATCGCGCCGGAATCGTCGCGCAGCGCCGTCACCGACACGATGGCGGGAAAGCGGCTGCCGTCCTTGCGCATGTAGGTCAGCTCGTAGATATCCTCGATCTCGCGCGAGGCCTTGAACGCCAGCGCCTCGAAGCCGGGCGCGATGGTGGTTCCGAGCTCCCGTGTCAGGGCCTTGGCGCGGGCCATGACCTCCTGCGGGTCGTGGATGTCGCTGGGGCTGATCCGGTTCACGACTTCGGCGGCACGATAACCGAGCATGCGCTCGGCGCCGACGTTGAACAGCTGGATGATGCCTTTTTCGTCGGTGGCAATGATCGAAAAATTGGCGCTGGTCAGAATCGCGTTCTGCAGTGCTCCTGCCTTCAGAAGCGCGTCGGCCCGGCTGCTGGCCCTGGCCGCATCGTCGCGGGCGAGGATGGTGTCATTGAGTGCTGCGATCATGGGACCATGCTGAAGCTCTGCCGGCCAGCCGTCTGTGCGCCAGCCCACATACGCGCGCCGACCTCAGAACGCAATTGGAGCCGGTACACGCAAAGGACCGGCGCGCGGCACGTCGCACAGCAGCCGGCCGGACTCGACTTTCACCACGCTGTAGCATTCGCACACGGTATTTTCCAGGCCCGGCCGGTCCAGCACTTCGATGTGGCCGCGGCTGTAGCGGATCAGTCCGGCGCGCTGCAGGTTGCCGGCAGCCTCGGTCACGCCTTCGCGGCGCACGCCCAGCATGTTGGCGATCAGCTCCTGCGTCATGGTGAGGGAATTGCCGGAAAGCCGGTCCAGGCTCAACAGCAACGCGCGGCACAGCTGCTGTTCGACCGAATGGTGGCGGTTGCACACGGCGGTCTGCGTCATCTGCGTCATCAAGGCCTGGGTGTAGCGCAGCAGCAGGCGCAAGACGGGGCCCGCGCGGTCGAACTCCTGCAGCAGCAGGTGCGCCTTCAGGCGATAGGCGTGTCCGGCGCTGCGCACCACGGCGCGGCTGGGTGTGGTGTCGCCGCCCATGAACAGCGAAATACCCAGGATCCCCTCGTTGCCGACCACGGCTATTTCGGCCGAGGCGCCATCTTCCAGCACGTAGAGCAGCGAAACGATGGAGGTGGTGGGGAAGTAAACGTGCTGCATTCGCCCGCCCGACTCGCACAACACCTCGCCCAGCAGCATCGGAACCAGTTCCAGGTGGTCTGCCAGGCGGGCGTATTCGGCCGAGGGAAATGCGGCAAGGATGTGGTTCTGGGCGGTGCTGTGTTCGCTGGTTTTCAAGCCGCCATTGTGCGCCCTGGCCGTTGCGGTCGGGTGACAAAGGGCGTCGTGGCGCCCTTTCAGCCCTCGCGCGTTCAGCGCTTGCCGCTGCCGCCGCCCTGATCACCCCCCTGATTGCCGCCTTGGTTTCCACCCTGGTTGCCACTGGCACCCCGCGCGCCACCGCTGGCCTGTCCACCCTTGCGCCCGGCTTCGCGGGCTTCCTCCGAATCGAACTCGTGGGCCGTGCCCTTCTCGTGAGCGGCCTGGCCGCCCTTGCTGCCGGCCTCACGCGCCTCTTCGGACGTGAACTCGTGGGCCGTGCCCTTTTCGTGGGCGGCCCGGCCGCCCTCCCGGGCAATTTCGCGTTGGCGCTCAGGGTCCATCGAGGCGAAGCCGCGGCCGGACGAGCCTCCTTGCTTGCCCCCTTGCTTGCCGCCTTGATTGCCGCCGCCCTGCTTGCCTTGACTGCTGGATGCCATGTTGATCTCTCCTGTTTGGATGCACTAATGCGCAACCGGCCCCGCGCCGGCTGCCGGGTGTCATTTGGGTGCAGTCAATCAGGCTCGGGGGTAAGGCTTCGGGGTATGGGCCCGTAGGATGCAGCTTATGCCGCGCTGTTTCCGGCGCCGAATCAGGCGGGCACGGCGTCGATGTTGGCGCGCCCCCAGTGCCGGTGCCGCGCGATGGCGGCGATGAACTCCTGGGCGAGCTGCGCCCGGGCGGGCGGGTCGTTGCGGCCGACGACGATGCCCGGCACCGCCGGCCCGCCCTCGCCCGCGCCGATACCCAGCGTACGCAACAGCTGCGCGCCTTCGCCGATGACGCAGATCGCCTTGCAGTGCTTGTACGCTTCCAATACGAAATGCACCGCGTCGCCGTTGCGGGCCAAAGCCTGGGCGCTGGCGGCGCCGCCGGGCACCAGCACCGCGTCGAACATCACCGATGGCATGGTCGCCAGCGTATGGTCGACTGCCAGCTGCTGTCCCGATGAGGTGGCGACGAAGCCCAGGTGGTCCGAGATGATGCGGCTGGCCGCGCCCGCGTCCAGCAGAGCCTGCTGGATGACCCGCAACGCCCCCACTTCAATGCCGTTGGCCACCAGCACAGCCACCCGGCGGGTGGCGATGCCCGTGCCGCTGGCTTCCATGCTCAGGGCCGGCGACAACTCCAGCGGCAGCTTGCCGCGCACGTCGCGAAAGCCCGCCCGTCCGGCTGCGGCCTTGGCGTCCGGCGCGGCGATGCCCAGTGGCTCGGCCACCTTGCGGGCGAGCTTGGCGTCGACGTGCGCCAGGTTGTCCACCACCCGCTGGCGCACGGCTGCCGTCTCGACCTTGGAGAGCTCGAATTGGAACGCCGCCACGATATGGTCTTTTTCGGCCGGGCTCTGGCTGTTCCAGAAGAAGGAGGCCTGGCTGAAGTGATCGTCGAAGCTGGCGCTGCGGCGGCGAATCTTGGGCGGCTCGAGCGCCTCGGTGAAGCTCTGGAAGCCCTGCTGGCCGCCATCCACCCGAAACTCCGCGCCGCTGGCCAGCGAGTTGGGTTCGTAGGACACCGGGCCTTTGTTCACCAGCATGCGGTGCATGCCGTCGCGCTGGAAATTATGGAAGGGGCAGACCCCGCGGTTGATCGGGATCTCGTGGAAATTGGGCCCGCCCAGCCGCGACAGCTGGGTATCGGTGTAGGAGAAGAGCCGCCCCTGCAGCAGCGGATCGTTGCTGAAATCGATGCCGGGCACGACGTGGCCCGGATGGAAAGCCACCTGCTCGGTCTCGGCGAAGAAATTTTCAGGATTGCGATTCAACACCAGCTTGCCCACCGTGAGCACCGGAACCATTTCCTCCGGGATCAGCTTGGTCGGATCCAGCAGGTCGAAGCCCAGGCTCTCGGCCTTCGATTCGGGAATCAGCTGCAGGCCCAGCTCCCACTCGGGGAAGCTGCCCTGGGCGATCGCCTCCCACAGGTCGCGGCGGTGAAAGTCGGGGTCTTTGCCGGCGATCTTCTGGGCCTCGTCCCACGCCAGCGAATGCTTGCCCAGTTTGGGCTTCCAGTGGAACTTGACGAAGTGGGACACGCCCTTGGCATTGACCAGGCGGAAGGTGTTGACCCCGAAGCCCTCCATCATGCGGTAGCTGCGCGGAATGGCGCGGTCCGACATCACCCACATCAGCATGTGCGTGGTCTCCGGCATCAGCGACACGAAATCCCAGAAAGTGTCGTGGGCGCTGGCGGCCTGCGGCATCTCGTGATGCGGCTCGGGCTTCAGGGCATGCACCAGGTCCGGGAATTTCATCGCGTCCTGCACGAAGAAAACCGGAATGTTGTTGCCCACGAGGTCGTAGTTGCCTTCGCGGGTATAGAACTTGACGGCGAAGCCGCGCACGTCGCGCACCGTATCGGACGAGCCGCGCGACCCGGCCACGGTGGAGAAGCGCGCGAACACCGGGGTGCGCGTGCCTGCTTCCTGCAGAAAATCGGCCCGGGTGTACTCGATCATCGACCGGGACAACTCGAAATAGCCGTGTGCGCCGGCGCCGCGGGCGTGGACCACCCGCTCCGGGATGCGCTCGTGATCGAAGTGGGTGATCTTCTCGCGCAGGATGAAATCTTCCAGCAGCGACGGGCCGCGCACACCCGCCTTGAGCGAATTGTGGTTGTCGGGAATCGCCACGCCCTGGTTGGTTGTGAGCAGGCTTTCCGGTGCCTGGCTGAACGACTCCAGCTGTCGTTGCTTGGCCGAGGCGCTCTCGCTGGCCTTGGACTTGCGCTGCGCCTCCTGCTTGGACTGTGCCATCGATCAAACTCCCTTTTTTTGACTTCTCTGTTTGTTGTAGGTGCGCGCGTCCGTGCGCGCCAGGGCGGGCTGCGGTTGCGGCGGATAAGGCTGGTGGAAGTGGGTCAGCCCGCGTCGAGTTCGAGCGCGGCGTCCAGGATATTGGCGAGCGTGGCCAGGGCGATCGCGCCGGCCCCGCCGGCGGCGCACCAGACCAACCACCCGGGCATGCCGGCGAACAGATCCATGTCCATCTCCTTGGGGGTTGCAGGGGTTGCACTTCGTCCCGCCTATAGCTTAAGCAAGCTCATGCGCAAAGCGCCGTAGTTGGGCAACGAGCACGCGTGTCGGCACGCACAGCGTTCAAAGGTAGGACGGCTCCGACAGAGGAGACAGCCTGGCGCCCGGCGCCTTCCTACACCCGTGGCTTGGCGTGTCCTACTGCCGGGAAGACACTGCCATCCCATCATGCAGGAGTGAACGGCCATCAGTGAAGGAGGCACGCCATGCACAACCGAATGCCTAGCCGAAAACGGCAGAGCGCTCAGCCCTCCAGCCGCGGCAACACAGTGCCTGTTCAGGGTGAAACCCAGGAGCGGGTGCCGCGAATGCCCCATGAACATGACGAGTCCGCCGATAGCCAGCGTGCCAGCGAGCCCTCGGCGCGGCGGATGGGGCAGGCGGGGCATGATGACATCGAACGCGGCCTGGTCGACACTGACCGCGGTCCCGTCCTGGACCAGGCCTACGACAAGGTGCGGGAGGGCGCCGACGACCCGCTCAAGAAATTCAGCCCGTGAGGGCTCACTGCGTCAATTCTTGAGGGCGGCTCTCATGCCGTCGATCACACCGCGGTAGTCGGGTCGGCCGAAGATGGCGCTGCCCGCGACGAAGGTATCGGCGCCCGCCGACGCGACGCGGGCGATGTTGTCGCCCTTGATGCCGCCGTCCACTTCCAGGCGGATATCCTTGCCGCAAGCATCGATGCGCTGCCGCGCCTGCTCGATCTTGCGCAGCGCCGAGTCGATGAACCCCTGGCCGCCGAAGCCGGGGTTCACGCTCATGATCAGGATGAGGTCGATTTCCTCGACCATCCAGTCCAGCACGTCCAGCGGCGCTGCCGGGTTGAATACCAGCCCGGCCTTGCACCCGGCGCCCCGGATGGCCTGGACGCTGCGGTGCACATGGGCCGACGCGTCCGGATGGAAGCTGATGTAGTCGGCCCCGGCTCGAGCGAAAGCCTCGGCCAGCGCGTCCACCGGTTGCACCATCAGGTGAACGTCGATCGGCACGGCCCGGCCGTCCGCCGTCTTCGCGTGCGGCTTCAAGGCCGAGCAGATCATCGGGCCGAAAGTCAGGTTGGGCACGTAATGGTTGTCCATCACATCGAAGTGGATCCAGTCGGCCCCGGCGGCGACGACGTTCTTCACCTCGTCGCCCAGGCGGGCGAAATCGGCAGCCAGGATCGAGGGTGCGATGCGATAGGTTTTGCTCATGGGGCGATTCTCGCAAATCGTGAAAGGTTAGGATCGGGCTTATGGCCAAGTACCAGTTCCGCGTCGAAACCGAGCCCCAGTACCTGCCCGAGCAATCGGCGCCCGCGCAGTCGCTGTACAGCTTCGCCTACACCATCACCATCACCAACAGCGGTGAGGTGCCGGCGCAGCTGATCTCGCGGCACTGGATCATCGCCAATGCGGCCGGCGAGGTGGAGGAGGTAAAGGGCCTGGGCGTGGTAGGCCACCAGCCGCTGCTCAAGCCCGGCGAGTCGTTCCAGTACACCAGTGGCTGCCGGCTGCGCACGCCCAGCGGCACCATGCAGGGCAGCTACTTCTGCGTGGCCGAGGACGGCGAGCGTTTCGAAGTGGAGATACCGGTCTTCGTGCTGGATGACGGCGCAAGCCGCGTGCTGCATTGAATACCGGCTGCCCTCGGGCCTGCGTCCTACACTGCCGCTGCCGTGCGCCGGGGTACAGTGCGCGCCGGGAGAAACGCGCATGAACGAAATCATGGCCATCTGGGCCGACTGGCTCAGGCCCTCGGCCGGCCTTCCCACGGTGCAGTGGTCGCTCTTGCTGGCAGTCGCCGCGGCGGCCGGCCACCTGCTGCAGCGCCACACCGGGTTGCCGAAAGTGGTGGGCTATTCACTGGTCGGCACGCTGGCCGGCCTGGGCGGATTTTCCGGCGGCGCCTGGCCGCTGCAGGGCATCGGCCTGTTTCTGCTGGAGCTCGGCGTCTCGGTGGTGCTGTTCGAGGCGGGCGGGCGAATTGCGCTGCGCTGGTTCCGCCACAACCCGATGGTGCTGCTGCAAAGCCTGCTGGAGTCGGTGCTCACCGCGCTGTTCGTCTACTACACGCTGCGCTGGATGGGGGTTCGCCCCTCCGTGGCGGAGGCCCTGGGGTTGATCGCGATGGCGGCATCGCCGGCGGTGCTGAGCCGGGTCATCATGGACACCCGTGCTTCGGGGCCCGTCACCGAGCGCGCCATGGTGCTGTCCACATTGAGCACGCTGTATGCGCTGACGCTGGTCAGCGCACGCGCGGGCGTGATGCACCGGCCGCAGACCGACCTGGGCGAAACGCTGTTTCCCGTCGCGGTGGTGCTGGGCGTGTCGTTCGTGGTCGGCGCCTTGCTGGCGCTGGCGCTGCGCACCGCGCTGCGGGTGATGAGCCCCACCAGCGAAAACACCTCGATGCTGCTGATCGCGCTGATCACCGCCGCCACGGCCCTGGCCGCCCACCTGGGAGGCTCTGCGCCGCTTGCGGCGCTTCTCGCCGGCATCATGCTCAAGCAGCTGAACCCCCGGCCCTGGGCCTGGCCGCGGCAGCTGGGAACGGCGGCCTCGCTGCTGCTCATGCTGATGTTCGTGCTGGTGTCGGTGGTGGCGGCCAAGGCCGACTGGAACCCCGCGGTCGTCAGCCTGGTCGCCGCCCTGGTGCTGGCCCGCGCCCTGGCCAAGGTGCTCGGCGTCGGCGCGGCCAACTGGGGCAGTGGCACCAGCTGGCGCCAGGCCTTCTGGACCGGCTGCGCGATGTCGCCAATGTCTTCGGTGGCGCTGCTTCTGGTGTCGCAGTTCGTCGCCTCGTCCCTGACGCTCGGCCCGCGCATCGCCAGCATCGCCCTGCCGGCGATCCTGCTGATGGAAGTGCTGGGGGCGATCATCACCACCTTTGCCATTCACCGCGTTGGGGAAAGCTCCCGGCAGCTGCCTTCGGAGAGCGCGCCCAACAACCAAGCCGGAGAGTTGCGTGGATAAGCTCGCACAGATGCCGCTGCAGGCGCCGGCCTCCGCCATCAGCCTGGAGCCGTTCCAGAAATCCGAGGCCCTGTCGCTGGGCGTGGAGCTGGAGCTGCAGCTGGTCAACACCCACGACTACGACCTGGCGCCCTACTCCGACGAGATGCTGCGCCTCATGTCGCGCTACACCCTGCCTGGCTCGGTGGTGCCGGAGATGACCTCGAGCATGATCGAGATTTCCACCGGCGTCTGCACTTCCACCTCGCAGGTGCTGTCGGAGCTGTCGGAAATCCAGGCGGCGCTGGTCAAGTGCGCCGACAAGCTGAACATCGCGGTGGTGGGCGGCGGCACCCACCCGTTCCAGCAATGGCACGAGCGCCGCATCTACGACAAGCCGCGCTTTCGCGAGCTGTCCGAGCTGTACGGCTACCTGTCCAAGCAGTTCACCATCTTCGGCCAGCATGTGCACGTGGGCTGCCCCGATGCCGACAGCGCCCTGTTGATGCTGCACCGGATGTCGCGCTACATCCCGCATTTCATCGCGCTGTCGGCCTCGTCGCCATTCGTGCAGGGCCAGGACACCCAGTTCGACTCGGCGCGGCTGAACTCGGTTTTCGCCTTCCCGATGTCCGGCCGCGCGCCCTTTACCCTCAGCTGGGACGAGTTCGGCAAGTTCTTCGCCAAGACCACCCGCACCGGGGTGGTGAAGAGCATGAAGGACTTCTACTGGGACATCCGGCCCAAGCCCGAGTACGGCACCATCGAAATCCGCGTGTTCGACACGCCGCTGACGGTGGAGCGGGCCGCGGCGCTGGCCGGTTTCGTGCAGTCGCTGGCCTCCTGGTTCCTGCACGAGCAGCCTTTCATGCCGCAGGAAGACGACTACATGGTCTATACCTACAACCGTTTCCAGGCCTGCCGCTTCGGGCTGGACGCGGTGTATGTCGACCCGCCCACCGGCCAGCACATGCCGCTGCGCGACCACATCGTGCAGACGCTGCGCCAAGTCGGCGAACACGCGCGCAAGCTCGGCGCCAGCCATGGGGTGCAGCTGCTGAGCGAAGACGCGGAGCTGGGCACCAACGATGCGCGCTGGCTGCGCGACAAGCAGGTGCGCGAGCGCCTGCTGGCCGAGGTGGTGCGGCAAGGGGCCTTGCGCTTCAGGCGGCAGGGCTGACGAGGCAGCGACAATCGCCGCATGGGTGAATTCGACCTCATCGACCGATTCTTCAAGCGACCGGTCCGGCGCAACGCGCTCGGCATCGGCGACGACTGCGCGCTGCTGACGCCCGCAGCCGGCATGCAGCTGGCCGTGTCGTCCGACATGCTGGTCGAAGGCCGGCATTTCCTTTCCACCGTCGATCCGTTCAAGTTGGGACACAAGGCGCTGGCCGTGAACCTGAGCGACCTTGCCGCGTGCGGCGCCGCGCCGCTGGCATTCACCCTGGCGCTGTCCATGCCGGTGGCCGACGAAGCCTGGCTGGAGCCGTTTTCGCGCGGCCTGCTGGCGCTGGCCGATGCGCACGGCTGCGAGCTGGTCGGCGGCGACACCACCCGCGGGCCCTTGAACATCTGCATCGCCGCTTTTGGCGAGATCCCGCAGGGCCAGTCGCTGCTGCGCTCGGGCGCTCAACCCGGCGACGACATCTACGTGAGCGGCACGCTGGGCGACGCCCGGCTGGCGCTCGAAGTCTTTCGCGGTTCGCGCTCGGTTTCCGCCGCTGTGTTCGAGGCAGCGCGCGCGCGGATGGAGCAGCCGACGCCGCGGGTCGCCCTGGGGCAGCAGTTGCGCGGCATCGCCACGGCCGCCGTCGACATCAGCGACGGGTTGGCCGGCGACCTGGGCCACATCCTGCGGCAGTCCGGCGCCGGCGCGTCGCTGGACACCTCGGTCGCCAGTGCGCTGATGCAGTCGGCCGGCACGCTCGGCGAAGACGAAAGACTGGACTACGTGCTGGCCGGCGGCGACGACTACGAGCTGGCCTTCACCGCACCACCGGCGCTGCGCGACGCGGTTCAGGCGGCGGCTGGCGCTGCCGCCACGCGGGTCACCCGGATCGGCCGCATCGAGGCCGAGCCAGGCCTGCGGCTGCTTGACGGGCAGGGCTTGCGGCTGGAACGGCGCTTCGCCTCGTTCGACCACTTCGCGTGATGGCCCTGGCGCGGCGGCTGCTGGCCTGCGGTCTGCTGCTCGGCGTGAGCCTGTCCGTCTGGCCCGCCACCTTCGGCGGCGTCGTGACGCATGTCGGCGATGGCGATACGGTGTGGGTGCGCCCAGACGGCGGCGGTGCGCCGCGGCCGGTGCGCCTGGAGGGCATCGACGCACCGGAAATCTGCCAGGCCTACGGCCCCGAGGCGCGCGACGCGCTGGCCGCGCGGGTGTTGCGGCGCCAGGTGCGGGTAGCAGGCCGCGCCCAGGACGCCTTTGATCGGACGGTCGGCACGGTCAGCCTCGGTGGCGAGGACCTGGGCCGCTGGATGGTGCGGCGCGGCCACGCGTGGTCCTATCGTTTTCGGGGCCATCCGGGCCCCTTCGCTGCGCAGGAAAAACTCGCCCGGCGTGAAGGGCTCGGCCTCTGGAGTGCCCGCCCGCCCGAGCCCCCGCGCGAGTTCCGCCGGCGCCACGGCCGCTGCCACTGAGTTCAGCTTCGGCTTTTCGCCAGCCGGCGCGCCTGCTGTGTCTCTCCGCCATAGCCCCAGTCGGTGGCCGGCAACTCGCGCACGATGATGTAGCTCTCTTTCTGGAGCCGCCCGCCGGGCGCCAGCTGGCGCTGCAGCTCGGCGAAGGCGGCGCTGACGAATGCCGCCTTCTCATCGGCAGAGTTGGTGCCGGCGGTCACGCTGATTTCCAGCATGGCCGTCGCCTGCGTCACGGGCTCGCCGCCGACGAACCAGCGGGCGAGCGGCATGTCGTCGATGAAGACTGCCGTCAGTTCCGGCCTTTTGCCCAGCAGCTGGGCGGTGAGATGCGTGAGCGCCTGCGCCAGCTGCTGATAGCGCTGCGGGTTCTGCAGCGGCGCCACCTTGAGATTCAGCGTCGGCATGGTCAGGCTTCCCGCGCCTGGCGCAGCCGCGAATGGCGGGCGAGGCGGCTGGCCAGGCGTTGCGCGCTGCGGCCGGCCTGCCCAGCGGCCGCCCCGGCGTCGCGCCAGAAATCGGCGATGGCCTGCTGCCGCAGCTGTGTGGCACGCAGCTTGGCCGCTTCCATCATGCGGTCATAGGACTCGTTGGGCTGGGGTCTGTACATGGTGCTCTCCTTTCGGTTCGGGTGAGGGCACTGTAGAAAAATCGGCCCCGCTGCGAAACGGCGCGGCGCGCAAATAGGTGTTGCGCCTGCCGCAAAGCCGGCGCCCGGCGCGTGGTTACCATTGGCCCATGCGGGATCTCCAGCTCGACGACATGCACCTGTTCGCCCGCGTGGCCGACATGGGCACGCTGTCAGCCGTCGCCCGCGAACGCGACGTACCGGTCAGCCAGGTCTCGCGCACCCTTGCGCGCATCGAGAAATCCTGTGGCGCGCGGCTGATCCACCGCTCCACCCATGGCTTGTCGCTCACGGCCGAGGGCCAGACCTTTCGCGGTTACTGCATGCGCATGATCGCCACGCTGGACGAGCTCGAAGGCGACTTTGCGGGCAAGGCCCACGAAGTCAGTGGCCTGGTGCGGGTGGCCGCCAGCACAGTGGTTGCGCAATATCAGCTGGTGCCCAGCCTGGCGGCCCTCTACGCCCGCCACCCGCGGCTGCGGGTGGAACTGGAAGTGGGCGATCGGCTCGTCGACATGGCCCGCGATGGGATTGACGTCGCAATCCGCACGATCAGCAACCTGCCCGACACCGTGATCGCCCGGCAGATCGGCACGCTCGGCCGGGCCCTCTACGCCGCGCCCGCCTATGCGGCGGCAGCCGGCCTGCCCGAAGTGCCGGGCGACCTGCGCGCGCACCGGCTGATCACCAACAGCCAGGCGACGGTGCTCAATCATTGGCCTTTCACCCTGAAAGGCGAGCCGTTCGTGCTGGCCGCCGAAGGCCACTGGCGAACCAACGACACCAACATGGCGGCCAGCATGGTGCTGCAGGGCCTGGGCATCGGCCGGCTGGCCACGCTGGTCGGCGAGCCGCTGCGGCGGCAACAGCTGCTGGTGCCGGTGCTGGAACAGTTTGTCGATCCGCGGCCGGTGCCCGTCTACGCCGTGACGGCCGGTGGGCGGCACCGGCTGCCCAAGATCAAGGCCTGCATCGACTACTGGGCCGAATGGTTCGCCGCGGCCGACAACCCCGCCCCACCCCAATGACCTCGGACGACCCTTCTCTCGGCCTGCCGCTTCACCCCGCGCCGCGGCGCCCCACCGCCGGCTTCATGCTGGCGCATCCGGCCCACTGCATCGCGCTGGGGTTCGGCTCGGGGCTGTCGCCGCTGGCGCCGGGCACCGCCGGCACCCTGTGGGCCTGGCTGGCGTATCTCGTGCTGCAAAGCTGGCTGTCGGCGGCCGCCATCGGCGTGGTGATCGCAGCGGCGCTGGCGATCGGCTGGTGGGCCTGCACCGTGACGGCCGCCAACATGCACGTGCTGGACCCCGGCAGCATCGTCTGGGACGAGGTGGTGGCGTTCTGGATCGTGCTGTGGCTGGTGATGCCCACCGGCTTCTGGGGGCAACTCGGCGCGTTCGTGCTGTTTCGCGTGTTCGACACCCTCAAGCCCGGCCCCGTGGGCTGGGCCGATGGCCTGTTCCACGGCTTCGGCTGGCGGGGCGGCTTCGGCATCATCTTCGACGACCTCGTGGCGGCGTTCTGCACGCTGCTGGTATTTGCCGCGTGGAGGTACTGGTGATGACGGCAACCGAACAACTGGCGCAGCGCCTGCGCGACAAGGGCTGGATGCTGGCGACGGCGGAGAGCTGCACCGGCGGCATGATTGCCGCGGCCTGCACCGAGCTGGCGGGTTCGAGCGACTGGTTCGAGCGCGGCTTCGTCACCTATTCGAACGAAGCCAAGACCGAGCTGCTGGAAGTCGATGCCCAGCTGATCGCTGGCCATGGCGCCGTGAGCGAAGTGGTGGCCCGCGCGATGGCCTTCGGCGCGGTGCGCCGGTCCAGGGCGCAGGTCGGCGTGGCGGTGACCGGCATCGCCGGCCCGGGCGGCGGCAGCGCGGAGAAACCGGTCGGCACCGTCTGGTTCGGCTTCATGGTCCATGGGCTTCTGAGCAGCGAGCTGCAGCTGTTCGACGGCGACCGAGCCGCCATCCGCGCCGCCACCGTCACGCATGCGCTGGAGGGCCTGCTGCAGCGGCTGGACGACGAGCGGCTGTCATGACGGTCGGGCCGCCATGATGTGCGCCTCCACGCCGCGCCGGGGCGCCGGGCCCACCGGCGGCGCGTAGCCCAGGCGGCTCCACATCTGGACGGTGTAGCGTGGCGCCGGCGCCTCCAGCAAGGCATGGATCTCGGCGTACGGGCCTGCCTGCTCGGGATATTCCTGCAGGGCCTGCGACAGCGGTTGCATGGACAGGCCGCGCGCGGTGGCTGCCAATTGCGCGCGGGCATAGGCCCGCCCGGCCATGACCTGCGTTCGGCGATCGTTGCCTTCGCTGACCATCCAGAAGAACGCCGGGGTGGCGGCGATCCTGGCGCGGAAGTCCTCGATCTGGCTGGTGGTGGCGTAGTCGTCCGGGCCCGGCGCCTTGCTGCGGTCGAACAGGCCCAGCGCCGCCAACGCGCGCACACGGGGCGTGTTGATCGACAAGCCGTCCCGATGCCTGGCGATCTCGTCCGGCCCGACCCGCAGCACCCGATACGACTCCATGATGGTGCGCGGCGTGGTCAGCTCGATCGCCCAGGCTTGCGCGGCGATTTCGCGCAGCCGGTGCAGCGCCAGTGCCTGGCCGGCGCCCGTGAAGCCCAGGCGCACCGGATATGACGACACGCTTGCGGCGATTGCGTCCAGGTCGGCGGCGGCCGGCTCGCGCGCATCGTACAGCTCGCGGTTGGTGCGCCGCTTCAGGATCTGGTCGAACAGCGGATCGGGCTTCACCGACGCATCCTGGGCCAACCGGATGCGCGCCGTGGGCCGAGCGTCCAGCTTGGCGGCGCCGGGCTCGCCCTCGGGGAACAGCTCGATGTCGGCGCGCCAGCCGCGCCGGCGCGCCGCCAGGTCCAGCAGCTCCAGAAAGGTGCCCTGGCTCATCGTGATCTGGCGCGACAGCGGATCGGTTTCGGGCAGCAGGCGCTCGAGGTCGCAGTACAGCCAGATTTCGCCCGGCCGCGCGAGGTCGACCCGCCAGGATTGGAGGTTGTGCGAATGCGGCGCCAGGATGGCGTAGCCCAGGACCCAGCGGCGCAGGTCCGTGACCTCGTTGCCCGGTCCCTGCCAGGGCGCGACCGCCTCCGCCGGATAGTCGCCCGACCACGAACAGCCGGTCAGGGGCAGCACGGCGGCCGAGGCGACCAGGCCGCTAGCGGCCACGCGAATGAATGATCGACGCTGCATGGTGGCTCCTCAGCACGAAAAGGTCGGAACGGTGGAGATCGAGGTCATGGGCTGCTCCAGTTGTCGGGGTGGGAAATGGGGTGGTGTGGCCCGATTGTGGAAACATCGGCGGTATTCCACAATTGCCTAACTCTCCATACCAGCTATTCGCATATGAATACCGATTTCGACTGGAGCCTGGTGCGCCCCTTCCTGGCGGCGCTGGAGAACGGCAGCCTGCTGGGCGCTGCGCGGGCGCTGGGCACGACCCAGCCCACGGTCGGCCGGCACATCGCCGAACTCGAGCGCCAGCTGGGCGTGGTGCTCTTCGAGCGGACCGGCCGCGGCCTGCTGGCTACCGAGGTGGCGCTGCGGCTGGCCGATGCGGCCCGGGCCATGGAAGGCAATGCCCACCAGCTGGCGCGCAGCGTTTCCGACGCGCAGGATGGCGTCGCCGGATCGGTGCGCATCAGCGCCAGCCAGCCGGTGGCTTGCTTCGTGATGCCGGCGGTACTGGCCCGAATGCGCGCCGCGCTACCGCAGGTGCAGGTGGAACTGGTGTCCAGCAACAAGGTAAGCAACCTGCTGCGGCGCGAGGCCGACATCGCGCTGCGCATGGTGCAGCCGGCGCAGGCCAGCCTGGTCGCCAGGCGCATCGGCAAAGTCACCCTTGGCACTTATGCCCACCGCGACTACCTGCGCCGACGGGGCACGCCGCGGCAGATGGTCGAGCTGCTGGCGCACGAGCTGATCGGCGGCGATCGTGACGAAACCATCCTGCGGGCCTTCGCCGAATTCGGACACCCCGTCGACCGCGAAGCCTTTGCGTTCCGCTGCGATGACCTGATCGCCCATTGGGAAGCCGTGCGCGCGGGGCTCGGCGTGGGCTTTGTCGCGGACTACCTGGCGCGCACCGACAAGGCCCTGGTTGCGCTGCTGCCCACCCTGAAAATCCCGCCATTGCCGATCTGGCTGACGGTGCACCGGGAAATCCGCACCAGCCCGCGCATCCGGGCGGTGTACGATTTCCTCGCGACCGCGGTTCCGGCCGCCCTCTGACCTCAAGGAACGCCATGCATCCCAACCAGCAGACCCTGGAAACGTTCTATGCGGCTTTTGCCCGCCTGGACCCGGACACCATGGGGCGTTGCTATTCAGACGACGCCGTATTCGAGGACGAGGTGTTCGCGCTGCGCGGCAAGCGCGAAGTGGCCGGGATGTGGGCCATGCTGTGCGAAGCCACCCGATCAAAGGGCGCGGACGTGTGGAAGCTGCAATACCGCGACGTGCAGGCCGACGCTGCCGCCGGCAGCGCCCATTGGGACGCGCACTACCGCTTCAGCGCCACCGGGCGGCTCGTGGACAACCACATCGACGCGCGTTTCGACTTCAATCCGCAGGGGCGGATCGTGCGCCATCACGATCGCTTCGACTTCTGGGGCTGGTCGCGCCAGGCCCTGGGCGCGCCCGGCGTCCTGCTGGGCTGGACGCCGCTGATTCGCGGCAAGGTGCGAAAGCAGGCGGCAGTCAACCTGCAGCGCTTTCTGGCGAAGGAGGCCGTGCGATGAGCTGGTTCGTAGGCTTCGAGCAGCGGCGCTTCGAAGTCAACGGCACCGAGATCTTCGCGCGCTTCGGCGCTGCCACTGGTCGCGCGCCGCTTCTTTTGCTGCACGGGTTCCCCCAGAGCCATGCGATCTGGCATCGGGTGGCGCAACACCTGCAGCACGACTTCTGCCTGGTGATGCCTGACCTGCGCGGCTACGGCGACTCGGCCAAGCCGCCCGGGCTGGCAGACCACGCCAACTACAGCAAGCGCGCGATGGCGCAGGACATGGTGGCCTTGATGGCCGCGCTGGGCCATACGCGCTTTTTCCTGTGCGGCCACGACCGGGGCGCACGGGTGGCCCACCGGCTGGCCGTCGATCATCCCGAGCGCGTGGAAAAACTCTGCGTGATCGACATCGCGCCCACGCTCGACATGTACGAAGCCACCGACATGGCCTTCGCGCGCTACTACTACCACTGGTTCCACCTGATCCAGCCGGCACCGCTGCCCGAGACCATGATCGGCGGCGACCCCCGCATGTACCTGCACGCCAAGCTGGGCGGATGGGGCTCGGGCGGGCTCGACTACATCGAGCCGCAGGCGCTGGCCGAATACGAGCGCACGTTTTGCCGCACCGAGACCATTCACGCGGCCTGCGAAGACTATCGCGCCAGCGCGGGCATCGATCTGGAGCACGATCGGGCCAGCCGCGCCCAGGGGCAAAAGATTGCCTGCGACACGCTGGCCCTGTGGGGACGCGACGGGCTGATCGAGAAGATGTTCAAACCCGTTTCACTGTGGCAGGCGCAGTGCGCCGGCACGGTAAAAGGCGAATGCATGCCGTCCGGCCACTTCATTCCCGAAGCCCTGCATATGGAAACCGCGCACGCCCTGCGCGCGTTCTTCACGCGGTAGCAGGCAAGCTGGATTGCGGCATCACCGCCGCCGCGCCGGCTTGCAGCGGCACCAGGCGCTTTCGCATCGACAACACGGCGGCATCCTTGCTCAGCACCAGGCATTGGTGCTGCACGGCCAGGTCGATGAACTTCTGGTCGTCCGGATCGCGGCAGATCACGGAAGCGCGCGCGGCTACATCGACCCGCACCACGTGGCGATCGAATCCAGCCAGCACGTCGGCAGCCCGCAATCCGTAAAAATCCAGGCGCGCTTCGATATGGCCGTAGCCGAGCACGCGCTCGAGTTCCTCACGCATCGGCCCGGTGGCGATCCAGCGCAGCCCGCCCTGCTCCAGCCCGGCCCGCAGCGGCCGCGCCGCTGCGTCGCCGAAGACGAACAGGTCCAGCACGATGTTGGTGTCAAGGACCAGCGTTTGCATCTTTGACGCGGGCCGAGCCGCGCACCATGTCGAAGCGGAACAGCCGGCACTCGATCGGGCCGTTCCACATCGGGACGCGGCGCGATTCCTTCAGCCGCATGCGCGACGGAAGCTTGAGGTCGGGCGTGAGCACCCAGGCCGTCCAACCGGGATAGTTTTTCTTCCAGTGCGCGGCCAGCTGATTGAAGAAGTCACCGCCGTCTTCCACCTCGGCGCGCTCG
>JAKFEZ010000116.1:0-17867 GCA_036675435.1 Ramlibacter sp.
TCGACTGGCATCAGCACCAACCTCAGCAACGTGACCTCGCTGTCGACCTCCACGTCGACGGGCATCAGCTCACTGTCCACGTCGGCTTCGACTGGCATCAGCACCAACCTGAGCAACGTGACGTCGCTGTCGACTTCCACGTCGACGGGCATCAGCTCGCTGTCCACGTCGGCTTCGACTGGCATCAGCACGAACCTCAGCAACGTCACTTCGCTGTCGACCTCGACCTCCACAGGCATCAGCTCGCTGTCGACCTCGGCCTCGACTGGCATCAGCACCAACCTCAGCAACGTGACCTCGCTGTCGACCTCCACGTCGACGGGCATCAGCTCACTGTCCACGTCGGCTTCGACTGGCATCAGCACCAACCTCAGCAACGTCACTTCGCTGTCGACTTCCACGTCGACAGGCATCAGCTCGCTGTCGACCTCGGCTTCGACTGGCATCAGCACGAACCTGAGCAACATCACGTCGCTGTCCACCTCCACCTCCACGGGTATCAGTTCGCTGTCGACTTCGACCTCCACGGGCATCAGTTCGCTATCGACCTCCGCTTCGACGGGCATCAGCACGAACCTGAGCAACATCACGTCGCTGTCCACGTCAACCTCGACGGGGATCAGCTCGCTGTCGACCTCGACCTCCACAGGCATCAGCTCGCTGTCGACCTCGACCTCCACAGGCATCAGCTCGCTGTCGACCTCGACCTCCACAGGCATCAGCTCGCTGTCGACCTCGACGTCGACGGCGACCAGTTCGCTGTCCACTTCGACGTCGACGGGTATCAGCTCGCTGTCCACTTCGACTTCGACGGGCATCAATTCGCTTTCGACCTCGACGTCGACCGCCACCAGCTCGCTGTCAACGTCAACGTCGACCGGAATCCGTTCGTTGTCCACTTCCACGTCCTCGGCCATTGGTTCGTTGTCAACCTCGACCTCGACCGGCATTGATTCGCTGTCGACCGGCATTGTTTCGCTCTCGACTTCTACTTCGACCGGCATCACCTCGTTGTCCACATCTACCTCGACAGCGGTTTCCTCTTTGTCGACAAGCACCTCGACTTCAGTAAGTTCGCTGTCTACGGCAACTGCCTCGCTCTCCACTTCCACCTCGACCGGAATCAACTCGCTGTCCACCGGCTTGAGCACCACCACCAGCAACCTGGCCAGCCTGTCCACCACGGTCGCTCCGATCGTTCAGGCTTCGGAGGCGGCTTCGGCGGCTGGCGGCACCGTGCTGGGCACCACCATCGGTGGCGGCACCGGCGGCATCGTGCAAACGCGCGGCCCGTCGGGGACGGCCATCACGACGGTCAATGCGGCAGGCATGACGACTGCGACGGGCATCGACACCACGGCGACCGGCTTGGGCGCCACTGCCAACGGCGACGGCGCCACTGCTTACGGCGCTTACGCCCAGGCGATGGATCCGAACACCACCGCCATCGGCTACCGCGCCGTGGCCAGGTTCGCCGGCTCGGTGGCGATCGGCCACAACGCACAGGCCATTGCCGACCCGGCGACCGCGGTGGGTGACAACTCGCTGGCGTCGGGTGTGGACTCGGTGGCCATCGGCGCCAGCGCCCAGGCCACGGCCACCCGCGCGGTTGCGGTGGGCGCCTTCTCGGTGGCGGACCAGGCCAACACGGTGTCGGTGGGTTCCGCCGGCAACGAGCGCCGCATCACCAACGTGGCGCCGGGCATCGCCGGCACCGACGCGGCGAACATGTCGCAACTGCGCGACGTGTCCCGCATCGCTTACTCGGGTGTCGCGATGAGCTTCGCGATGACGGGCGCCGTGATGCCTAACCTGGAGCCGGGCGACAAGGGCCTGGGCGTTGGATTGGGCAGCTACAAGGGCTACAGCGCGGTGGGCATCACCTTCAAGTCGCTCAGCACCACCGGCGACAGCGCCTGGGGCCTTGGCGTGTCGACCACCGGCAAGGAGTGGGGCCTGCAGATGGGCATCGGCTTCAAGTGGAAGTGATGCATCGCTGAAAGCTGCTGCAAGCCCCCGGGCTTGCAGCTCAGCGGAGAACGCTACGATAGCGTCCTCCGCTTTTTTTTTGCCGCTTCCGCTTTAACTGCCTATTGGTGAATCATGGACACCGCCGCTGCCGCCAAGTTCTCGTTGCACAACCTCGACATCGTCGTTTCGTACCGCGAGGCGAGCCAGGAGCGCAGCGACAACCTGTATGGTGTGCTGCGGCATCTGGACCGCACGTACAGCGATTACCAGCTCTGGCTGATGGAGGCCGACGAGTCGCCGCGGTTCGACTGGCGGCGAGTGGGTGACTCCAAGATTCGCCACGTGTTCCTGCCGCATCGCGGTGCCTTCCCCAAATCGTTGCTGTACAACACGGGCGCCAGGCTGTCTCGCGGCCCGCTGGTGTGCTTCCACGACGCCGATTGCATCGCCAGCCCGCACTACCTGGCGTATTGCGTCGAACGCATGCTCTCCCCGGAGGGCAGCGATGTGCTGGGCACCGGCCTGGGGGCCATGTGCCCGTTCCAGAGCATGATCAACGTGGCGGGCGACACTCGGCAGGCCTTCATGGAGCGCCCTGATTTCGATCTGCTGCGCGGCATCGTCGAAGCCAAGGGCGAGCTTCCGCCTGACGCCAATTTGCTCTATCCCTACAACGTCGGCGGCATCTTCCTGTTTCGCCGCCTGGTGTACACGCAGATCGGCGGCTGCAATCCAGTGTTCGAAGGCTGGGGATCCGAAGACAACGAGCTGTTCAATCGGGCGCTACGGCTGGGCGTCAACTGGCAGGTGGTGCCCGAGCCGATGGTGCACCTTCATCATGACTCGACTTCGCGCGCCGCCTTCGGCACCAGCGAGCAGGCCCGCAAGAACTTCCCGCTTGAAGTTGCTTCGCGCGAGATGCCCTTGCCCGAACTGCAGGCCCTGGCGCAGCGGCTGGCCGGCTTCTTTGCCTGACCCTGCGGATTAGCTAGTTAGCCAGGCCAGGCGGGTCAAGGCCGCACTGTCAGTGTGGCGGCGGCGGGCGCCACGTTGGCGCCGGCATCGGTGACGATGCTTCCCGTGGGCACGATGCTGGTCAGGACACCCGTCGCCTCCGGCAACACCGACACCGTCACCGTGCAGCCGCCCGCCCGCACCAGGGTGCCCGGCGCCAGGGTGATCGTCGAGCCGCCGGGCGCGGCCGTCACCATGCCGGGACACGTGCCGCCCAGTGCTGCCGGGTTGGCCACCTGCAACCCGGCGGGCAGCTTGTGCGTGAACTGCTCGACCAGCCGGGCGGCCGTGTCGCCGCGAGACCCCAGGCGCAGCGTGAGCTTGGTGGCGGCGCCGCGGCTGACCACTGCGGGGTCGAAGCCCTGGCTGACTGTGGCGGGGGTGTGCGCGCGCACCGACAAGTGCCGCACCTCGTGAATGTTCTTGGCGGCGCCGGTGCTGGCTGCAACACCGACCCGCAGCGTGGCGGGCGCGGCGTGGGGAAAGTCGACGTGGTCCAGCAGGCGCGTCCACGTAGCCGACCCCTCGGCGCGCCATTCCACCGTGGCGGTGTAGCCCGGCCCAGACGGCTTGGGCCGCAGATGCATCGTCACGTGGGCCGCAGGCGGCCTTTTGGTGGCGGCGGGTCGGTCGATCTTGCCGGGAATCGCCGCTTGCCCGATGTAGGGGTTGTGCGCCGCAGCCGGGCCGCGCAGCACCAAGGACTGGGGCCGCGGACCGGGCCCGTTTCCACACCGGTCGGCCGGATGAGAGAAGTTGCCGTATTCATCGAGTGCCAAGCCCAGCCAGGCGCCATTGCCATTGCAATAGCCCATGCCGCCGCCGGGGCTCGTGCCGGCCATGTCGCGCGAGGCGTCATACAGGAACACGGCAATGCCGTCGCCGCCGGGCTCGCCGCCGCCCCAGGCTGCATAACTGAACGACAAAGTGAGACCTGCGGAGGCATTGAAGCTGCCGCCGGTGTACAGGGCGCTCCCCAGGGCGCTGGGGGCATTGCCCGTCAGGCGAAGCCAGCCCGCGCCCGCCGGGTCGAGTGAAGGCGCCGTGGTGGCCGCCACGCCGGCGAGGGCCCAGCCTGTCACCGACGCGGCCGTGAAGTCGCCCTTGACTTCGGTTTGGCTCCATACGGGTAGGCACACCGCAAGCCCTGCCAGCAAGGCCTGCAAACGCAAAAATATCATCAGGTTCATCCGTAACGGGTGACAACAACGCTGCCTTCTCGGCAGTCTAATGCAGAGCTGGCCCCGCTCGACAGCTCTCTGGCTACGGGCAGCGTCGAATTACGCCTACATCGGAAGGATGCGCGGGCCTTCAAGCCCAACCAGGGGTCTGCCTCATCATCGCGGGGCATCGACAGCGTGATATTGCGCACGATAATGGGCAAAAGAGGCCACCCATGCACCTTTGGAAACTTGCGATCGTCTGCCCCGCGCTGGCCCTGGCCTCGCTGCATGCGTCGGCCTGCTACACCGTGTTCGACAAGTCGGATCGCGTGGTTTACCAATCGCACAAGCCCCCGGTCGACATGAGCCGGCCGCTACATGAAACGGTGCCGGTCCGGTTCCCGGGCGGCCACCTCATTTTCGACTCGTCCGCCGAGTGCCCCGTCATCAGTTCCGTGGCGTCTGGCCTGGGCGGGCGCGATGTGACGGGCAACTCGCCGTTGTTGACCGACCAGCAGACGGCGCGTTCGCTGCACCTTCCGCATCAGGCTGTTGGTCATGGGGCAGTGGTGGTGCGCCCTCGCGACGCAGCCATTTCGACCGGCGTCTCGGTGGTGCCTGGCTCGACTGCGCCCGCAGCCGCTCGCCGCACCCGGCCCGCCCAGCCCGCACGGCCTTAATTCAACGCGCCTGGGCTGGTGGTTGGGTCAAGTCCGGATGCCAACTCGGCAATGGCCTCGCGAGCCTTCTGCTCGGCGGCCGATACTGCTTCGAGTTCGCTGCGGCAGCCCGCTGCGCTGGTGAGCTTCTCGACGGGCTCGGAGCACCAGACACTGTCGGGCTCCTCGGGGCACACTTTCGCGTAGCCGACATAACTTGCCCCCGTCGCCACCGAATATGCCGCTATGAAGAAGCCCTTGTAGGGCCCAGTGATGCGCTCCATAGGATAAATCTTACGTCGCGCTTTCATGCTCGGCTCATCGTGCATCAAACCGAAACAAGATATACATGCAGCGGCGGAAAGCGACAAAGTTGCCGTAGAGCTCAGGCCTTGCGGAAAGGCTTGCTTACAAAGCGCGATCCCATCAGGCCATAGCGCCATTGCACATCCATGGCCCTCGATATGCCGATGCGCGGGCCTACAGCCACGGGGGTGTCCGCCTCTGCTGCCAGCACCTCGAAAGGCGCCCGGTCGAGCCGGCAGCCATTGAGCTCTCGCGTGATGCCCAAGGCTTCGCCCACGCGTCCTGGGCCGGAGCACAGCAGGCGCTCATTGGCCAGGCCGCGCCGCTCGCGCATCCGTTCCAGACCGTGCAAGGGCTCTACCGCGCGTATCAACACACCGGCGCCGTGGCCCTCTTCGCGGCACACGAAGTTCAGGCACCAGTGAATGCCGTAGGAGCGGTAGACATAGGCGCGACCCGGCGGGCCGAACATCGCCTGGTTGCGGGCCGTCGGCCCCGAAAAGCTGTGCGATGCCGGGTCTTCCCGGTCATAGGCCTCGGTCTCCACGATGCGGCCGCCCACGCCGTCGACCAGTAGCACCGCACCGATCAGCGCGTGCGCCATTTCGTGCGAATCGCGCATGAAGTCCTGGGAAGAGAGGCGCCTAGTCATCGGTGCTTTCTCCCAGGAAGCCGCCGCTCTGGTGCGACCACAGCCGCGCATACAGGCCGCCTTCGGCCAGCAGGCTGCGATGATCGCCTTCTTCCACGATGCGGCCCTGGTCCAGCACCACCAGCCGGTCCATGGCAGCGATGGTCGACAGGCGGTGGGCGATGGCAATTACGGTCTTGCCCTGCATCAGGTCATTGAGGCTGGCCTGGATGGCGACCTCGACCTCGGAGTCGAGCGCGCTGGTGGCCTCGTCGAGCAGCAGGATGGGCGCGTCCTTGAGCATCACGCGCGCAATGGCGACGCGCTGCCGCTGGCCGCCCGACAGCTTGACGCCTCGCTCGCCCACATGGGCGTCGTAGCCCTTGCGGCCCTGCAGGTCGGTGAGGTGGGCGATGAACTCGTGGGCCTGCGCTCGCTGCGCGGCCCGCACCATCTCGTCCTCGCCAGCTTGCGGCCTTCCATACAGGATGTTGTCGCGCACCGAGCGGTGCAGCAGCGATGTGTCCTGGCTGACCATGCCGATATGGCTGCGCAGGCTGTCCTGCGTGGTGTTTGCGATGTCCTGGCCGTCGATCAGGATGCGGCCGGATTCCAGATCGTAGAAGCGCAGCAGCAGGTTCACCAGCGTCGACTTGCCGGCGCCCGAGCGGCCGATCAGGCCGATCTTTTCGCCGGGGCGCACGGTGAGCGAGAAGTCGGCGATGACCGGCGAGGTCTTGCGCCCGTAGCTGAAGCTGACGTTGTCGAACTTCACTTCGCCGCGCGGCACCTGCAGGGGCACGGCGTCCGGCCGGTCGATCACCACCCGCGGGCGGGTGAGGGTGGCGATGCCGTCCTGGACGGTGCCGATGTTCTCGAACAGCGAGGCCATCTCCCACATGATCCAGTGCGACATGCCGCTGATGCGCAGCGACATCGCGGTGACGGCGGCCACCGCGCCGATGCCGACTTCGCCCAGCGTCCACAGCCAGATCGAATAGCCGCAGGTAGCCAGGATCAGCGACACCACCAGGGCATGGTTGACGATCTCGAAGGCGCTCACCAGCCGCATCTGCCGGTAGCCGGCCCGCATGAAATCGGACATGGCGGCGCGCGCGAAGCCGGCCTCGCGCTGGGTGTGCGAGAACAGCTTGACGGTGGAGATGTTGGTGTAGGCGTCGGTGATGCGGCCGGTCATCATGGCCCGGGCGTCGGCCTGCGCCTTGCCGATGCGCCCCAGCCGCGGCACGAAGTACCAGACGGAGATGGCGTACAGCACGAACCAGCCGGCGAACGGAAGGATCAGCCGCTGGTCGAAGCCGCCCGCCAGCACGACGATGGTGATGAAGTAGACGCCGATGCCGATGATGACTTCGGTGGTGGTGAAGATCATTTCGCGCACCGCCAGCGCGGTCTGCATGACCTTGGTGGTGATGCGTCCGGCAAACTCGTCGGAGTAGAACGCCATGCTCTGGCCGAGCATCAGGCGGTGAAAGTTCCAGCGCAGCCGCAGCGGGAAGTTGATGGCCAGCGTCTGGTGCTTCACGATGGTCTGCATGGCCACCAGCAGCGTGCTGGCCACCAGCACACCGGCCAGGATCTGCAGCATCGGCCCTTGCTGCTCCCACAGCCGCGCAGGCTCGATGTGGCCCAGCCAGTCGACGATATGGCCGAGCAGGGCGAAAAGCCAGGCTTCGTAAGCCGCGATGCCTGCGCTCAGCAGCGCAAGAAAGGCGATGTAGCCGCGCAGGCCGCGGGTGCAGGCCCAGACGAATTCAATGAAACCCTTGGGGGGCAGGGCAGGTTCGGCTTCGGGGTAGGGGTGAAGAAGTTTTTCGAAGAGTCGAAACAAAAGCAGCAGCTCCAGGAATGCAGAGCCCAGGCGGGCAAAGTGACCGTTTTAACGCAAAAGCTTTTTTAAGGCGCGCGGACCGGGCGAAGGCTTCCGGGAAAGAATGAAAGACTGTATAAAGAAACAGTGTATCGCCTTTCCCCGCTCCGTCTCGTTGCGCCTGATTCACTGCCTCATGTCTGGCGGGTGGAAGACCTTGCGACCGAGCACCACGTGCTGCCCAGCGGTCATGAAACGCTCGATGCCCAGTTGCCCGGCGGGGGCTGGCCCCTGGGCAGCATGGTCGAAATACTGCAGTCGCAGCCGGGGCAGCATGTCTGGCAGCTGCTGCTGCCGGGGTTGGCGCAGGCGCTGGCCCAGCGGGCGGGCCCCCTGCTGCTGGTCGGCGCGCCTTACCTGCCTTTCGGGCCCAGCCTCGATGCCCAGGGCATTCCGGTGAACAGGCTGCTGTGCGTGCGCGCCGACAAGCCCGCGGCCAGGCTCTGGGCTGCCGAGCAATGCCTTCGCTGCGGCGAGGTGGCCGCCGTGCTGGCCTGGCTGCCGCGCGCCAACAGCTCGGAATTGCGCCGCCTGCAGATGGCGGCGCAGCAGCAGGGCCAGCTGCTTTTTGTCTTCAGGGGATTGGAGGCCAGCCGCGATGCTTCGCCGGCGCGCTTGCGGCTTTCGCTCGAGGGCATCGACAGCTTGCAGCTGAATATTCTCAAACGCCGGGGGCCGCCGGCGCAGTCGCCGGTGCAACTGCCGGCCCATTCACGCAAGCTGGCCGCTTTGCTGCAGGCGCGCAGCCAGCGGGGGGGCGGCAACAAGGCGCCCGCGGCCGCGCCTCTGGTGCCATTGCCCAGGAGATCGCATGTACTGGATCGCACTGCTGCCATCTCATGAAGACGAGCGCACCGCCTGGGGTTGGAGGGCGCTGCAGTTCACGCCGCACGTGGCACCCGTCGAAGAGGCCCTGCTGCTGGAGGCCTCGGCTTCGCTGCGCCTGTGGGGTGGCCGCAAGAAGCTGCTGCAGCGGCTGATCGGTGACAGTGAACCGCTGGCGCCGTGCCGGTGGGCGCACGCCGCCACCAGCCTGCAAGCATTGGCGCTGCTGCGCCTGCAGGAGCAGGGCCAGCCGGTGCCGGGCAAGGTGCCGCACGGCCTGCCGTTGTCGGTGCTGAGCGCGGCCAGGGATCACCTGAATACCCTGGAGCGCACCGGCTGCCGCACCTGGCAAGACCTGCGGGCCTTGCCTCGCGCGGGCCTGGCCCGGCGTTTTGGCGCGGGTTTGCTGGAGGCCCTGGATTGCGGCTTTGGCGACCGGCCCGATGGCTATCGCTGGCTTCATATCCCCGAGGTGTTCGACCTGAAAGTGGAGCTGGCGGCATTGGCCACCACGGCCCCCGAACTGATGTGGGGCGCGCAGCGATTGCTGACCCAGTTGCAGGTATGGCTGCAGGCGCGCCATCGCGGGGTGCTGGCCATCGAACTCGAATGGACCCTCGACCTGCGGCGCCTGAACGGCGTCAACCTGCCTTCCCATCAACAGCTGGCGATCCGCACCGCCCAGCCGACGCAGGACATCGCTCACCTGCGCCGGCTGGTCGGCGAACACCTCAGCCGAGCCAGCCTGGCAGCGCCGGCCAATCACCTGCGGCTTCGCTCGCTCGACACCGCGCCTTGGGCCGGCGCCAGCAAAAGCCTGCTGCCGGAAGACAACGTCAAGGGCGAAAAGCTTCACCAGCTGGTGGAGCGCCTGAGCGTGCGCCTGGGTGAGGCCAACGTGGTGGCGCCCCAGGCGCGGGCCGATCACAGGCCCGAGCGGATGCAGCAATGGGTGCCTGCCAGGGCCGGCAACATCACCACCGGTGCGCGGCCGGCGGCAAAGCACCATGCGCCATTGCTCCCCGCGGATTCTCTTTATCCCCCCTGGCTGTTGCCGCAGCCGCTGCGGCTGGAGGTGAGGGCGGAAAAACCCCACTTCCACGGGCCGCTGCGGCTGTTGGCAGGCCCCCAGCGGCTGGAGACCGGCTGGTGGGACAGCGAGCCGCCGGGCGCCGCCTTGCGGGATTATTTCGTGGCCCGCAGCGAAGAGGCCGGCTTGCTGTGGATCTACCGCGAACGGCTGGCGCATCGCTCCGGGCCGAACGGAGACAGCGTGCCGGTGCGCTGGTATCTGCAGGGTGTCTACGCCTGAAAGCCATGAGCAGCCCGACGCCATCCCTGCCTGGTTTACCTGGTTATGCCGAGTTGCATTGCCTGTCGAATTTCAGCTTTCAGCGCGGCGCGTCGCACCCGGGAGAGCTGGTCGTGCGCGCGCATCGCCTCGGCTATGCCGCCCTGGCGATCACCGATGAATGCTCGGTGGCGGGCGTGGTGCGGGCGTACGCGGCCTACAAGGATTTGAAGCTGGCGCCCCCAGATCCATTCAGGCTGATCCTGGGCAGCGAATTCGCCTTCGACGGTTTTCGGCTGGTGGCGCTGCCCCACAACGTCACCGGCTGGGGCAATCTGTGCGAATTCATCACCGCCGCCCGGATGAATGCCGTGAAGGGCGAGTACACGGTCAGCCGCGAGGCCAGCAACTTCGCCCTGCTGGACGAGTGCGAGATTCTGCTGTGCCCGTCGCGGCATGGCAGCGACGCTCTGGATGCCGAGGACCGCATCGAGGTGGAAGGCCTGGTGCGCTGGGCCCGGCAGCTGTTTGCCGATCGCCTCTGGCTGGCGGCCGAACTGATGCTGGGCCTGGACGATGCGCTCTGGCTGGACACGCTGCAGCGGGTCAGCCTGTCGACCGGCGTGCCCCTGGTGGCCGCCGGCGACGTGCACATGCACGTGCGATCGCGCAAATCGCTGCAAGACCTGATCACGGCGGTGCGAGAGGGCAAGCCAGTGGACCAGTGCGGGCTGGCGCTGCAGGCCAGCGCCGAGCGCTACCTGAGGCCGCGGGTGCGCCTGGGCGGCATCTATCCGCCCGAGTTGCTGGCCGCGACGCTGCAGGTGGCGGACCGATGCCAGTTCAGCCTGGAGTCGATCAAGTACCAATACCCCATGGAGACGGTGCCCGCGGGCATGACGCCGGCCCAGGCGCTGCGGCGCTTCACGATCGAAGGCGCCCGCAAACGCTATCCAGCCGGGGTGCCGTGGAAGGTGCGCAGGCAGCTGGTGCACGAGCTGCGGCTGATCTCGCACTGCAAGTACGAGATGTACTTCTTGACGGTGCACGACATCGTGCGGCACGCGCGCGAGAAAAAAATCCTTTGCCAGGGCCGCGGCTCGGCGGCCAATTCGGCAGTGTGCTACTGCCTGCACGTGACCGAGATAGACCCGAATCGCGCCAACCTGCTGTTCGAGCGGTTCATCAGCAAGGAGCGCAAGGAGCCGCCCGACATCGACGTCGACTTCGAGCACGAGCGGCGTGAAGAGGTCATCCAGTACATCTACGGCAAGTACGGCCGCGACCGCGCCGCCATCGCCGCCGTGGTGGCCACTTATCGATCGCGCAGCGCCATCCGCGACGCGGGCAAGGCATTGGGCATCCCCGAAGCGCTGGTGGATGCCTTTGCCAAGGAGCACTACTGGTTCGATGAGGGCGGCTTGCAGGTGCAGCGCCTGTGCGAGCGGGCCGCCGAGTCGGGCGTGGACGTCGGTGCGCTGCGGATGCGCCAATGGCTGGAACTCACCGAAACCCTGCGTGGCTTTCCCCGGCACCTGAGCCAGCATGTCGGCGGCTTCGTGCTGACCCAGGGCAAGCTGTCGCGCCTGGTGCCGGTGGAAAACGCCGCCATGAAAGACCGGTCCATCATCCAGTGGGACAAGGACGATCTGGAGGACATGGGCCTGCTCAAGGTGGACGTGCTGGCGCTGGGCATGCTCACCGCGCTGCGGCGCTGCCTGGACTTCGTGAGCCAGCGGCGCGGCCATCCGTTTTTGCTGCAGGACATCCGGGACAAGGACGAAGCCACCTACGACATGATCTGCCGCGCCGACACGGTGGGGGTGTTCCAGATCGAAAGCCGGGCCCAGATGTCGATGCTGCCGCGGCTGCGCCCGCGCAAGTTCTACGACCTGGTGATCGAAGTGGCCATCGTGCGGCCGGGGCCCATCCAGGGCGGCATGGTTCATCCCTACCTGAAGAGCCGCGAGCGGCTGCGCGCGGGCGGAGAGATTCACTACGAAAGCGAAGCGCTCAAGCCGGCCCTGGAGCGGACGCTGGGCGTGCCGATTTTCCAGGAGCAGGTAATGCAGATCGCCATGATCGCCGCCGATTTTTCGGCCGACGAGGCCGATCGCCTGCGCCGCTCGATGGCCGCGTGGAAACGGCGCGGCGGGGTGCACCAGTTCCAGGACCGGCTGATCGGCGGCATGCAGAAAAAGGGGTACCGGTTGGAGTTCGCCGAAGCCATCTTCAAGCAGATTCTCGGCTTCGGCGAATACGGCTTCCCCGAAAGCCACGCCGCCAGCTTCGCGCTGCTGGCCTACGACAGCAGCTGGCTCAAATGCCACGAGCCCGAGTGCTTCCTGGCCGCCATGCTCAACTCCCAACCCATGGGCTTCTACTCGCCCTCGCAACTGGTGCAGGACGCCCAGCGCCACGGCGTCGCCGTGCTCCCCCCCGACGTCGCCTTCAGCGACTGGGACTGCAAATTGGAAAAATTGGGGTCAGATTCCAATTCTTTTCCTGATGCGCGTCCCGCCGTTCGCATGGGCTTGCGCATGGTGGGTGGGCTGAGCGAGAAGGGCGCCGAGCGCGTGGTGGCCGCGCGCGCTGGGCAGCCGTTCACCAGCACCGAAGACATGGCCTTGCGCGCCCAGCTCGACTTGAAAGACCTCAATGCCCTGGCTGCCGGCGATGCCTTGCTATCGCTGTCGGGGCACCGGCGCCAGCAGGTGTGGGACGCGACGGCGCAGCGCGGGGCGCCGGGCCTGCTGGAAGGCGTGCCGGTCAACGAAGAGGCCCTGCAGTTGCCGGCCGCGGCGGAGGGCGAGGAGATCGTGTTCGACTACGCCTCGCTGGGCCTGAGCCTGCGCCGCCATCCGCTGGCCTTGCTGCGCCCCCGGCTGGCAAGGATGAAGCTGCTCACGGCGACCGAGCTGAACGATCTGCCCAGCGGCAGGCGGGTGCGGGCCTGCGGCATCGTCACCGTGCGCCAACAGCCGCAAACGGCCAACGGCACCATCTTCGTCACCCTGGAAGACGAGACCGGCCCGGTGAATGTGATCGTCTGGAAATCGCTGCGCGAGCAGCAGCGCGATGCGCTGCTCAAGTCGCGTCTGCTGGCGGTGGAGGGCGTATGGCAACGCGATGGGCAAAGCGACGGACTGGTGCGCAACCTGATCGCCCATCGGCTCAGGGACTTGACTCCCTTGCTCGGGCGCCTTGGCCGGCAAAAGCCGAGTAGCCGCGATTTCCACTGAGCCCTGGCAGGCTGCCAAAGGCTCGCATCACCGCGGCCGTGCGCGTTTCCACGCCGAGCTTCACATAGATATGCTCCAGATGCTTGTGCACGGTGCGCGGGCTGATGAAAAGCAGCGCCGCAATCTCCGCGTCGGTCTTGCCGCGCGACAGCCACTGCATCACTTCACCTTCCCGATGGGTCAGGCTCATCATGGTCGGCGCATACGCCTCGACCTCAACGGTGGGCGACCGCTCCGCGCGGCAGGCTTGCAGGTATAAAAAAGCCAGGCGAGGCCGCAACAGCTCCAACCGCGGTGATTCATGTTCGCTGAAAGACTCACCGAGCCCCTGCCTCGAAGCCCGCGCAAAACACGCCACATCGCCGGTTTCGCCTTCGATCTGAGCCAGCACGCGCAACGCGCACGCGTAATCGTCACGGGTCAAGTGATTCATCGCATTCCCTTTGCCACGCAGACGCATTGCCGCGTTGCATTGCTGCATTCGCACACGCGCATTGCTGCATTCAAACCCACGCGCATTGCTGCATTCAAACCCATACGCATTGCTGCGTATGGAGTTCGAACGCGCTCTGCGCCACGATGCTTCCGCCTTTTTTATAGTTCATCGGCGCAAAGGAGCAAAGCCATGGCGATCGACGAGTCGAAACTCAATGTGTTCATGGGCAACTTCGTCAACGACATCGGCGCGGTCATGCACGCGGCCACTGTCGTGGTGGGCGACCAGCTCGGCTTGTACAAGGCCATGGTGGACGGCCCTTCGACTGTCGAGGACCTGGCCCGCAAGACGCAGACCGATCCGCGCTATCTGCGTGAATGGCTGTCGGCCCAGGCGGCCAGCGGCTATGTGGAATACGAGCCGAAGACCGCCATGTTCTCGTTGAGTGAAGAGCAGGCCCTGGCGTTGACGCAGGAGGGCAGCCCGGCCTTCATTCCCGGCGCCTTCCAGATCGCGGTAGCCCAGTTCAAGGCCATTCCCAAGATGATCCAGGCCATGCGCACCGGCCTGGGCGTGGGCTGGCACGAGCACGACGCATCGCTCTTCCACGGCACCGAGCGCTTCTTCCGGCCGGGCTATGCCGCCAATCTGGTCGACCAGTGGATTCCGGCCCTGGAGGGCGGGCGCGAGCGGCTCGAGCGCGGGGCCAAGGTGGCTGACGTCGGCTGTGGGCACGGTGCTTCCACCATCCTGATGGCCCAGGCGTTCCCGAATTCCTCTTTCGTCGGCTTCGACTATCACGCACCGTCGGTTGACCGCGCCAGCTCGGCCGCCCAGGAAGCGGGGCTGGACAGCAAGCGGGTGCGCTTCGAGGTGGCCAGCGCCAAGGATTTCCCGGGCACCGACTACGACATGGTGGCGTTCTTCGATTGCCTGCACGACATGGGCGACCCGGTCGGCGCGTCGGCTCACGTCAAGCAAAGCCTCAAGCCCGATGGCGCCTGGATGATCGTCGAGCCGTTCGCCAACGACCAGCTGCAGGACAACATCAACCCGGTCGGGCGGGTGTTCTATTCAGCGTCCACCTTCATCTGCACGCCGGCCTCGCGCTCGCAGGAAGTGGGCATGTGCCTGGGCGCCCAGGCCGGCGAAGCCCGGCTGCGCGATGTCGTCGGGCAGGGCGGCTTCGGCCGCTTCCGGCGGGTTTCCGAAACGCCGTTCAACCTTGTTTTCGAAGCACGTCCCTGAGGGACGAAAGGAGACCGCCATGACACGCCAATACATCGACTGCCGGGAAATCCCAAGCGACATGAACTGCTCAGTGGCCATCTCGGCCGACACCGAGCGCGAACTGGTCGACGCCGTCGTCCAGCACGCCGTGGCCGTTCATGGCCATGCTGATTCGCCCGAATTCCGCAGCCAGATTGCCTCGGCCATCAAGCAGGGCACGCCGCCGATCGAGGCCCCCGCGAACTACCGGGCTGCAACAGCCGCCTGAGCCGCGAAGCGGGCCGAGCGCCTCATCGGGCGCTTGCCGCCTCCCACTCGGCGCTTGACGCTTCCTACAGCCGCCGCTGGCACGGGCTGACGCCGCAGGGTGCGGCAAACCATGAGAGTTGGGCACCCGGCCGGCCTCGGCTGCAGTCAACCTTTTTTCTGTCCGGAGCAACTCTCATGCAAGCGCAGATCACCGAATGGAGCGCCGCCCTGATGACCTCGATGGCCGCGGCGATGGCGTTGTTCTTCTCCGCCATTCCCAAAATCCTCGGGTTCGCAGTCATCGTCATCGTCGGGTGGATGATCGCGTCGCTGGTCGAAAAGGGCGTGGCCGCGCTCCTGCGGGCGATCAAGTTCAATGATCTCGCGCAACGCTCCGGCTTGTCGGACTTCGTCGCCAAGATGGGCACACGCACCGACGCCGCCGGCATGATCGGCATGGTCGTCAAGTGGTTCATTCGTTTGATCGCGCTGGTGGTGGCTTTCGACGCGCTCGGCCTGCCGGCTGTGTCCGACGTGCTGCGCCAGTTGCTGCTGTGGCTGCCCAATGTGGTCGTGGCGCTGGTGGTGCTGGTGATCGGCGGCCTGGCCGCACGCGCCCTCAGCAACCTCGTGCGCGGCGCGACGGCCGAAGGCGGGATGGGCAACCCGGACCTGCTGGCCAAGATCGCTTCGGTGATGGTCTGGGCTTTCGCCATCGTGGTGGCCGTCAACCAGATCGGCGTGGCCACCGAACTGGTCAACACGCTCTTCATGGCCTTCGTCGGCGCCATGGCGCTCGGCCTGGCGCTGGCTTTCGGCCTGGGTGGGCGTGAGACGGCCGCGGAGATCGTGCGCAACTGGTATTCGAAGGCGCAGCAAAAGAGCGGCCAGCTCTCGCGCTCGGCCGAGGCAATGGAGCGCCGGGCGGAGAACGCAGGCACCTTCGCCGATCGCTCGCCGCAGCTGCGGCCGAATCCGTCGAACGCCCGGCATCCGAGCGAGGGCGACTGACTAACCGGGCCCGACCCGACCCGAGCCGACTGAAGTCGGGACTGCCCTGACCACCGGCCTCGCCCTTGTAGGCGGATGCCGCGACACGCGCTCCTGGCGCCTCCTAAGTGCGGCAACGCACAGATCAGCTCGAGTTGGGCCGTTAGCCTCAACGGGTGAACTGCGCCTTATGCAAATTTCTGTCCAGGCTGGCGGTTTCGCTTTACTCGAACTGGAAACTTCATGAAGAAATATGCAATGGCGCTGTCGATGGCTGCCCTGGCGATCACCCTGGTCGGCTGCCAGCGTGAGACGGTTGCCACGCCCGCTCCCACGGTGGTGACGGTGCCGGTTCCGGGTCCCGCAGGTGCCACTGGCGCCACCGGCGACACGGGCAATACAGGCAATACAGGCAACACGGGCGCAACTGGCTCTACGGGCAACACCGGTTCGACTGGCGCTGTGGGCAGCACCGGTGACACCGGCGCCATGGGTAACACGGGCAGCACGGGCAGCACGGGCAGCACCGGCGACACTGGCGCCACGGGTAGTACCGGCGACACCGGCGCGACGGGCCAACGCGGCAAGACTGGCGATACCATCGTCGTGGTTCCCGCCCCGGCACGCTAATCGCTGAGGGCGCGACAAGAGCACCGCGAGGTGCTCTTGTCGCTTTGGGGAGCTGCCTGCTCGCCTTTACCGGCTAAAATCCCCAGCTGAACGCGGGCATCGTTCAATGGCAGGACCTGAGTTTCCCATACTCAAGATGAGGGTTCGATTCCCTTTGCCCGCTCCAGCCCTGCCATCGCGGCTTTCCTAGGTGAACTGCCTTAAGGGCCGACCGCGCTACTTCAGGATATCCCCCAGGCACAGGTACTTCATCTCCAGGTACTCGTCCATCCCATGGCGTGAGCCTTCGCGCCCCAGCCCCGACTGCTTGACCCCGCCGAAGGGCACATGCTCGGTGGCGATGACACCCACGTTGATGCCGACCATGCCGTACTCCAGCGCCTCGCTCACCCGGAAGATGCGGCCGACGTCACGGCTGTAGAAGTAGCTGGCCAGGCCGAACTCGGTGTTGTTGGCCGCGTCAATGGCCTCCTGCTCGGTCTTGAAACGGAACACCGGCGCCAGCGGCCCGAAGGTTTCCTCGCGGGCGCACAGCATGTCGCCGGTCGCGTCGGCCACCACCGTGGGCTCGAAGAACTGGCCTTGCAGCTTGTTGCCGCCCACCGTGACGCGGGCGCCCTTGGACACCGCGTCCTGCACGTGGCGCTGCACTTTCTCCACCGCGGCGTCCTCGATCAGCGGACCCTGCACCACGCCGTCCTCGAAGCCGTTGCCCACCTTCAGCGTCTTCACCTTGGCCGAGAACTTCTCGACGAACTGGTCGTAGATGCCGTCCTGCACATAGATGCGGTTGGCGCACACGCAGGTCTGGCCGGCGTTGCGGTACTTGCTGGCCATCGCCCCTTCGACGGCCGAGTCGAGGTCGGCATCGTCGAAGACGATGAAGGGGGCGTTGCCGCCCAGCTCGAGCGCCAGCTTTTTCACCGTGGGCGCGCTCTGCGCCATCAGGATGCGGCCGACTTCGGTCGAGCCGGTAAAGCTGATGTGGCGCACCGTGTCGCTGGCGCAGAACACCTTGCCCACCGCGATGCTGTTGGCGCCGTCGGCCGTGAGCAGGTTCAAGACGCCGGCCGGGATGCCGGCGCGCATCGCCAGCTCGGCGGCGGCCAGCGCCGTCAGCGGCGTCAGCTCGGCCGGCTTGATGACCACCGGGCAGCCGGCAGCCAGTGCCGGCGCCACCTTGCGCGTGATCATGGCCAGCGGGAAGTTCCACGGCGTGATGGCGGCGCACACGCCGATGGGCTGGCGGATCACCATCAGGCGGCGGTTGTTGTCGAAGGGCGGCAGGGTTTCGCCGTTGACGCGCTTGGCCTCCTCGGCGTACCACTCGACGAAACTG
>JAKFEZ010000257.1:0-3371 GCA_036675435.1 Ramlibacter sp.
TCGTCATTTGTCGGCCTCGATGATGCGCATCAACGCATCGCGATTGCGCACCACCAGCCCGCCCGGCTCGATGCGGATGACTTCTTCGCGCTCCATGGTCTTGAGTTCCTGGTTCACCCGCTGGCGCGAAGCGCCCAGCAACTGCGCCAGCTCTTCCTGTGCCAGTTGCAGGCCGATGCGCACTTCGTGCCCATCCGAGAGCGACGGCACGCCGTAGCTGCGCACGAGGTGGGTCAGCTGCTTGGCCAGGCGCGCCCGAAGGGGCAGGGTGTTGAGGTCTTCCACCAGGCCGAACAGCTGCCGGATGCGGCGCGCGTGCAGGCGCAGCAGCGCCTCGTACAGCTCCACGTGCTGGGTGAGGATCTTGCGCAGGTCGCCGCGCGAAACCGACAGCAGCGTCGACTCGCCATGGGCATAGGCGTCGTGGGTGCGCCGGTCGCCGTCGAAGATGGCCACGTCGCCGAACCAGATGCCCGGCTCGACATAGGTCAGCGTGACTTGCTTGCCGGTGATCGAGGTCGAGCTCACCCGCACCGCGCCGCGTGCCACCGCGCTCCATTCGTCCGCCGCATCGCCGCGCGCACAGATGAGTTCGCCGTCCTTGTAGCGTTTGACGTAGGCGCATCGGAGAATGTCGTGCCGCAGCGATGGTGATAGGGATGAAAACCAGCGACCCGAATTGATCGCTTCTCGTTCTTCGATGGTAAGAATGGGGTCGTCCATGATCTGTCTTTTGAGTGACTGGCGGTGCGCTCATTGTCGCGTGCGTGACCAGTCGCAACAACGGGCGCCGTTTCGTGCGACCCTGCCGGCAGGCGCCGGGCAGGCCTATTCGTAGCTCGGCGGCTTGCGCGCCAGGAACGCGGCGATGCCAATCCCGGCGTTGGCGTGATGCAGGTTCTTCACGAAATGGTCGCGCTCATTGCCCAGGTGCTGGCTGAAGGTGGACCCGGCGGCCTCGTTCAGCAGCTCCTTGATGCTGGCCAGCGCGTTGGGCGCCCGGGCGTTGAGCTGTTCGCACCACGCCAGCGCCTGGGCCAGGGCGTCGCCCTGCGCAGCCAGCCGGTTCACCACGCCCAGCGCGTGAAGGCGCTGGGCGCCGATGCGCTCGCCGCCCATCAGCAGTTCGCCGGCCAGCTGGCGCGGCAGGGCACGCGCCAGGCTCCAGGTACCGCCGCCGTCGGGCGAAAGCGCCACGCTGCTGTAGGCCATCACGAAGACCGCGTCGTCGGCTGCCACGATCAGGTCGCAGGCCAGTGCCAGCGAAAAGCCTGCCCCGGCCGCGGCGCCCTCCACCGCGGCGATCACCGGCTTCGGGAACGTGCGGATCGCCTCGATCCAGCTGTGCAGGCTTTCGATGGATTGGGCCTGCACTTCGGGGTCTTGCTGGCGGTTGGCCTGCAAGCGCTGCAGGTTGCCGCCGGCGCAGAACATGCTGCCTTCGCCGGTGATGACCACGCTGCGCACGTCGGAACTGGTTTCGGCCACGCTCAGTGCCTCGACGCCGGCCGCGTACATCTCGGGACCCAGCGCATTGCGATGCTCGGGGTTGCTGATCGTCAGGACCATGGTGCGGCCCTGGCTGGTGCTCTTGAGTTCAGCGGTCATGGGCGTTCAGGGTTCTTCGTGGAGCAGGGACAAGCCGATCGCGCCGCGCCGGCGCAGCCAGGGACTCGGGCGATAGCGCGGGTCGCCATACACGGTCTGCATGTTGAACAGGACTTCCAGCACGTTGGTCGGGCCCCAGCGATCGCCCATGGCCAACGGGCCCAGCGGGTAGCCCAGGCCCAGCGTCACCGCCGTTTCCAGGTCCTTGGGGCTGCAGACGCCTTGCTGGCACATGTCTGCGGCGATGTTGACGATGGTGGCCACCACACGCTGTGTGACGAAGCCGCCGGAGTCGCGGATCACGCTCACTGCCTTGCCGTCGCGGGCGAACAAGGCGTGCGCCGCATCGCGCATGTCACTGCGGGTGGCGGGGTTGGTGGCCAGCACCCGGCGCCTGGTCGCCGCATCGTCGATCAGCATGTCGATGCCCAGCGTGCGCGCCGGATCGAGCCGCTCCACCACTGCCACGGTGCTGACGTCGAAGCCCAGCGGTGCGACCAGTGTGAGCGCCTGCAGCGAGGGCGACTGGCCGGTCTCTATCGTGGCGCCCAGGTCCTTGAGCAACTGATACAGCTCGGCGCGGCGCGCGGCGCGCGTCGACACCCAGACCGGCGGCATTTCGGCGACGGCGGGCACGGCCGGCTCCGGTGGCACCTGCGCCTTTCCGTCCACATAGCGGTAGAAGCCTTCGCCGGCCTTGCGGCCCACCATGCCGGCGGCCAGGCGCTGCGCCGTGATGACACTGGGGCGGAACCTCGGCTCGTCGTAGTACTGGCGATAGATCGATTCCATCACCGGATGCGAGACGTCCAGTGCCGTCAGATCCATCAGCTCGAACGGCCCGAGCTTGAAACCGGCCTGGTCCTTGAGGATGCGGTCGATCGTCGCGAAGTCGGCCACGCCTTCGCCGACCACGCGCAGGGCTTCGGTGCCGTAACCCCGGCCGGCGTGATTGACGATGAAACCCGGCGTGTCCTGAGCCTGCACCGGCGTGTGGCCCATCTGCCGGGCGTACTCGGCCAACGCCAGGCAGGCCGCCTTGCCGGTCTTCAGCCCGGCGATCACCTCCACGACCTTCATCAGCGGCACCGGGTTGAAGAAGTGATAGCCGGCGAACTGCTGGGGCCGCTTCAAGCCGGCAGCGATCGCCGTCACGGACAGCGACGAAGTATTGGTGACCAGCACGGCGCTGTCGCCTACGATACCTTCGAGCTGCGCGAACAGCGATTGCTTCACGTCGAGCCGCTCGACCACGGCTTCGACCACCAGGTCGCAGCCCGCCAGCGCCTGCAAGGTCTGCGCCGCCTGCAGGCGGCCCTTGCAGGCCTGGGCCGCGGCTGGGTCCATGCGGCCTTTCTCCACCAGGCGGTCCCACTGGGACGACAGTTCGCCTTGCGCCTTGGCGATGGCCTGGGGCTGCGTATCGTAGAGCTGGACGTTGCTGCCGGCTTGCGCCGCGATCTGGGCAATGCCGCGGCCCATGGCGCCGGCGCCAACCACGCCCACGGTCTTGAAGATAGGAGTCATCCGAAGATTATCCCGTAGCGCAGAACCGCCGCCCTGATCAGGATCGGTGAGAGCCTTGCCGCCGCGTGGCCCAGGCGCTGGCGGCCATGGCCAGCAGCAGGCCGGCGAAACCAGCCCAGTGCAGCATGTCCATGGCGCCGTTGGAAATCAGCCAGCCGCCGCTGGCCGCGCCGATGGCCTGGCCCGCATACATGGCGGAGCTGTTCAGGGCGATGGACGCGGCTGCCAAAGCCGGC
>JAKFEZ010000303.1:0-17654 GCA_036675435.1 Ramlibacter sp.
TATGGCAGAAGATGAACGCGCCGCGCTTCGACAACATCATGCTCAAGACGAAGACCGTCGGCGCTGAAGCCACGAAGGACGGCATCCTGGTCCGGTTCGAAGGCGAACAGGCTCCCAAGGAGCCGCAGCTGTACGACCTGGTGCTGCAGGCCGTCGGCCGCAGTCCCAACGGCAAGAAGATCGGTGCGGAAAAAGCCGGCGTCGCCGTGTCCGATCGCGGGTTCATCCCGGTTGACATCCAGATGCGCACCAACGTACCGCATATCTTCGCCATCGGTGACATCGTCGGCCAGCCGATGCTGGCGCACAAGGCAGTTCACGAGGCGCACGTGGCGGCTGAAGTGGCGGCCGGCGAAATGAACGGCGATGAAACACTGCGGCGCGCCGCGTTCAATGCCCGCGTGATCCCCAGCGTGGCTTACACCGATCCTGAAGTGGCGTGGGTGGGCCTCACGGAAGATCAGGCCAAGGCGGAGGGCATCGCGTTCAAGAAGGGGCACTTTCCCTGGACGGCCTCGGGCCGGGCCATCGCCAACGGCCGTGACGAAGGCTTCACGAAGCTGCTGTTCGATGCGCAAACCCATCGGATCCTCGGCGGCGGCATCGTCGGAACGCACGCAGGCGACATGATCGGCGAGATCGCACTGGCGATTGAAATGGGCGCCGACGAGGTCGACATCGGCAAGACGATCCATCCGCACCCGACGCTCGGCGAGAGCATCGGGATGGCCGCGGAAATCGCGCACGGCACCTGCACGGACGTCCCGCCACCGCGCAAGGCCTGAGGCGAACCGAGCCTGGCCAACCGGCCGGGCTCAGCGCATCGGCATCGGGTCGGGTTCTGCTGCTGCTGTCGGCAGGCTTAGCACGCGGCGGGCGCCATCGAAGCGCGTGCGCCAGTAACTCTGGCCCATGTCTTCCACACGCACTTGCGCCCCGGGTTTGGGCGAGTGGATGAATTTTCCCTCGCCCACGTAGATTCCGACATGGCTGAACGCGCGCTTCAAGGTGTTGAAGAACACCAGGTCGCCCGGCTGAAGGTCTTTCTTGTCGATGGTCTGGGTGGCCGCCGCTTGCTCGTTGGCGCGTCGGGGCAGCACCAGGCCGATGGTCTTCTCGTACATGGCCCGCACGAACCCGCTGCAGTCGAAGCCCGTTTCGGCGGTGTTGCCACCGCGGCGGTAGGGCACGCCCAGGAAACCCATGGCGGTGAGCACGAGGTCGGAGGCGCTGTGCGTCACCCTGTGGCCGACGTGTTCCAGTTTGGTGAGAATGCCCGGCTCGATCGAGGACGCCTTTTCGGCCATGAAGCGGGCAAAATCATCTTCGGGCGATACCGGGGCAGCTGCCGCGCTGGCGCACGCAACGGCAAGGATGAGGCAGAGCCATTTCGACATGCGCGGAGCATACCCGGCGCACGGCAAACCAGTCAAGTTAGGTATCCTTCGTAACCTATTGATTCTCATGGAAAAATGGAAGATGTTGTTACGACGGTGACCCGCAGCTTCCGACTTGCGCAAGAATGCACGCTCCGACGGGCTTCCCGTGTGGGGATGGACCATGGCTTGTGACATTCTGCTGCGCGCCGCTCGCAGCGCGGCGGCAATTGCTTTCATTGCTTGCGGCTGGACACCTGCCGTCGGGCAAGCCCAGAACCTCAAGTCCGAGCCGGTGGCGCAAGGCCTCGAGCACCCCTGGGGGTTTGCTTTCCTGCCTCAGGGCGGGTTCCTGGTGACCGAGCGGCCCGGCAGGATGAGGGTGATTGAGCCCAGCGGCCAAGTGGGGGCGCCGCTCGCCGGGGTTCCGGAAGTCGCTGCGCGGGGCCAGGGCGGCCTGCTCGATGTGGTGCTGGACTCCGGGTTTGCGACCAACCGAACGCTTTTCTTCTGCTTTTCCGAACCAGGACCGGCAGGCAACAGCACGGCGCTGGCACGAGCCAGGTTGTCAGCAGACGCCTCGCGCCTGGAAGAGGTCAAGGTCATCTTCAGTCAGCAGCCGAAAGTGGCGAGCAGCTCCCACTTTGGCTGCCGGATCGTCGAGGCGCGCGACGGCGCGCTGTTCCTCACCCTGGGCGACCGGTTCCATCGCAAGGACGATGCCCAGAAACTGGACAACCACCTCGGCAAGGTCGTGCGCCTCACCAAAGAGGGCGCGCCGGCCCCCGGCAATCCATTTCTGGGGCGGGCCGGTGCCTTGCCCGAAATCTGGAGTTTCGGCCATCGAAATTCCCAAGGAGCGACGCGGGCCGAGGATGGCAGTTTCTGGATGCACGAGCACGGCCCGCAGGGCGGCGACGAGATCAACGTGCCTCAGCCGGGGCGCAACTACGGCTGGCCCATCGTGACCTACGGAGAAAACTATGGCGGGGGCAAGATCGGCGAAGGGCTGACCTCGAAGGCCGGCATGGAGCCGCCCCTGCACTACTGGGTGCCCTCGATCGCACCCTCGGGCATGGCCTTCCTCACCAGCGACCGCTACGGAGCAGCCCTCAAGGGCAGCCTGTTCGTCGGCTCGCTCAAGTTCGGCTACCTGGCGCGGCTCGAGATGTCGGGCGGGAAGGTGCAGCGCGAGCACAAGCTGCTGGAAGGGGGCGGGCGGGTGCGCGACGTCCGGCAGGGGCCGGACGGCTTGCTGTATGTGCTGACCGACAGCCCCCGGGGCAGCCTGCTGCGCTTGCTGCCTCCGTAGAGGCCATCGCGGGCGATCGCCTCAGGGCTTGACCAGCCCCTTGCGCACCGCGTACAGCGTCAGGCTGGCGATGTCGTTCAGCCGCAAGCGCTCCATGATGCGGGCGCGGTGCACGTCGACGGTCTTGGGCGAAAGCCCCAGCTCATAAGCGATTTCCTTGGAAGCCCGGCCCTGGGCGATCAGCTTGAGGATCTCCACCTGGCGATGGGTCAGCTCGTCGTCGACGGTCGGTTCCGAGGGCTGCAGCAGGCGCTGGGCGATGGCAGGGCTGAAGTAGCTGCCGGTCGCCATGACGCTGCGCACTGCCTGCTCCAGCTCGAACGGCGGCGCGTCCTTCATCAGGTAGCCGCATGCGCCATTGGCGACGGCGCGCTTGACGAAATCGACGGTGTCGTACATCGACAGCACCAGCAGGCGAACTTCGGGGTGCTTGCCGTGGATCTCCGAAATGGCGGTGATGCCGTCCATTCCCGGCATGGAAATGTCGGTCATGACCACGTCCGGCATCAGGCTGTCCACCAGCGTGATCAGCTCGCGGCCGTCGCGGGCCTCCGCGATCACCTCCACGCCCTCGACCATCGACAGCAGCGCCTTGATCCCCGAGCGGACCAGGTCGTGGTCGTCGGCGAGCACAACGCGAGTGGGCCGGGCGGGGACGGTGGTTTTCATGAGCGCTGTTATACCCCAAGGGCCTGTTCACACCATTTTTGCAAGATGCGTTGCGGATCAAAAAGGCCATGCGCAAGGCGCGAAACGCAGCCGGACACGGCGTCCGGCAAGGCTTCGCAACGCGGCGCATGGCCTTTTTGACCGCAACCCGAAGGGAACGGGGTTAAAACAACGCCACTCGTCGTTGCACTCCTAGCCCAGGCGGCCAGCCTGGGCGTCGTCGCGCGCCTAGATTGGCGCTGTTTTAACCACGTTCGCACTTGCAAAAATGGTGTGATCAGGCCCTAAAGCACCGCGCGCACGGCGACGCCTTTGCCCGGGAAGGTGCGAATATGCAGCCGCCCGCCCGCCAGCTCGGTGCGCTCGATCATTCCGTACAGGCCGACGTTGCGCTCGCTGGGCTGGCCATCCAGCAGCAGGTGCTTGTCGAACCCCACGCCGTCGTCCACCACGCAAACGCCGATGCGGTCTTGCGGGAGGAAGCGCAGCCGCACGGCGATGCGCGTCGCCTGGGCGTGCCGAACCACGTTGTTCAGCGCTTCCTGCACCAGCCGCAGCGCGACCGAGGCGCTTTCGTTCACGCTGGACGGCTCCTTGCCGCGGGAGACGACTGAAAACGCCAGGCCCGCGGGCTCGGCGATGCGCTGCACGGCGGACTGCGCAGCGGCCACGAGGCCCAGCAAGTCCAGCTGCGCGGGGCGCAGCGAGAACGAGAGTGTCTTGACCTGCTGCACGGCGCCCTGGGCCATCTCCATGGCGGTGTCGGTATGGTGGCTCGCGGCGCCCGGGTCGGTCGCCCGCTTCGCGGCGTGCAGGTGAATCACCATGCCGGTCAGCGTCTGGCCCAGCTGGTCATGGAGCTCGCGCGAAATCACCGTGCGCTCGCGCTCCTGGGCCACCACCAGGCGCGCCGACAGCTTCTTGAGCCGCCGGTACGCCGCCTCCAGCTCCAGCCCCATCCGTTCCTGCTCCAGCACGCGCTGCCGCTCCCCCATCACCCGCTCGATGATCTGCGGCAGCGTGCCGAGCTTGTCCTTGACGAGGTAATCCTTGGCGCCGCATCGCAGCACGTGCACCGCGGCTTCCTCGCCGATGGCCCGGGTGACCACCACCAGCGGCGTTCCGCAGCGCCGGGCCACCAGGATCTGCAACGCCGCGTACGGCGAAAAGCGAGGCATGTTGAAGTCGCAGAGGATGACGTCGAAGTCTTGCTGGAGCGCATCCACGAATCCGGTGGCGTCCTCGACCCGGTGCAGCACATAGCGCCGCTGCGGGTCGGCCCGCTCCAGCGCGATCGCCATGAGCTCGACGTCGTCGGGGTTGTCTTCCACGCACAGCAATCTGATCGTGGCGGGTACGGCGAACTGGGTCACGGCGTCCTTGCAGTGTTGAGCTGAAGTTTACCGCTGGAATTGTGGCCCCCACGCTCACTTCGTTCGCTGCCCCCCGAGGGGGCGCAGCCCACCTTGGGAGCGGCCCGGCGGCGGTCTGATGTCCGCCCCCACGCTCACTTCGTTCGCTGCCCCCCGAGGGGGCGCGGCCCACCTTGGGAGCGGCCCGGCGGCGGTCTGATGTCGGCCCCCAAGCTCACTTCGTCCGCTGCCCCCCGAGGGGGCACTCAGCGTCCTTCGGGCGGCCGCTGAGACGTCCCCGCATGCGCTGGATACCTTGGTTCTACGTCGTCTTCCCTGCTTGACAGATGCGCTGCCCGCGCCAAACTCTACAGTGGCGCAGGAAGAAATTGCGATCGCGCGCGGGGCAAAGATTCCGGCGATAGGACGGTTGTGCGCCGGTCACAAGGGGCAGGGATTCCAACCATCGTGCGTTCATTCGGTCTGCGCTCGGCGCTGACGTTGCTGGTGCTGATTGCGATCGCGCCGGTGTTCGCCGTGGTGGTACAGGCCTCGCTGGCCGAGCAGCAGGGCCGGCTGCAACGCGCCGCAACCAGCCTGGGCTCGGTGGTCGGCCTCGCTGCGGCCCAGCAGGAGCGGCTGATCGAAGGCGCGCGGCAGATGCTGGCGGCAATTGCCTATTCGCCGCCGGTCTATGGCGATGACCTCCCGGCTTGCGCGGCCTACATGAAAAAGCTGCAGTCCCACTACGCGGCTGCGTATGGCACCTTCGGGCTGCTCGATGCGCAGGGTCAGCTGACCTGCCGGGCCAAGCCGCCGGCCGCAGCGGTGAACTCCAGCGACAGGGCGTTCTTTCGCACCGCCGTCGCAAGCGGCCGCTTCAGCGTCGGTGAATTCACCCTCAGCCGGGCTAGCGGCAAGCCGGTCTTGCCGTTCGGCTTGCCGGTCTACAAGGAAAGCGGCGACTTGCGTGGCGTTGCCTATCTCGCGCTGGACGTGGCACAGGCCGACGCGCAGCTGCGCAAGCTCGCGTTGGCGCCGGAACTCACTTTGCTGGTGGCCGACAGCCAGGGAATCGTTCTCGCAGCCGCGGGCCCGCACGGTGTCAGCGCCGGATCGCGCCTGCCGGAGGGGTTTTTGCGGCAGGCCATCGGCGGCGGTACGGCACGCCTGCCCCGCACCGTGGTGTCCGACGGACAGGAGTGGCTCTTCGCGGCGGAGCCGGTCGGCCGCGAGGGCGAGGCCAAGTTGTTCGTCGCCGGCATGATCGCCAGCGCCGATGTGCTGGCGCCCGCGGCGCAAAGCCTTCGCGTGCAGCTGGGCGCACTGGCCCTGATCTCCCTGCTCGGGGGCGTGGCCGCGTGGCTCTTCGGCGACCGCATCGTGGTGCGGCCGATCTCCCGCATGCTGCATCGGGTCGAAGCCTTGCGCAGCGAGGAGCTTCGCCTGGACACCGCCGTGGCGGCGCAGGGGCCGGTCGAGCTGCGCGAGCTGGATCAGCGGTTTCACGACATGGCCCGCAGCCTGGCCGAGCGTTCGGTGCAGCGCGACGGGGCCATGGCCGAGATGGCCGGACAGAAGAACCTGCTCGAATCGGTCCTGGAAAGCATGGCGGAAGGCGTGCTGGTGACCGACCGCAAAGGCCGCGCCATTCACAGCAACGCGGCGGCCCATCGCATCCTGCCGGGGGCCGCCGAACTCAACCGGCGCCAGCACCCGGGGCGCGCGCCGCCAGAAGACTGGGGCCTGTTCCAGCTGGACGGCGTAACGCCGGTGGCGCCGCACGAGCGACCGGGCGCCCGCGCGCTGGCCGGCGAAAACGTGGACCACTACCGATACGTGCTCCGTGGCGGCCTGTCCGGTGGGGTGGAGAAGATCGTCCAGGGCCATGCCCGCACCCTGTCATCGCCGGAAGGGTTGCCGTACGCGGCGGTGCTGGTGTTCACCGACATCACGGCGGCCTTTCGCGCCGAGCAGGCCCTGAAAGACAGCGAGCAGCGCTACCGCACCCTGTTCGAATCCAACCCCCACCCGATGTGGGTCTACGACCTGGAGACCCTGCGCTTTCTCACTGTCAACGATGCCGCGGTCGCTCACTACGGCTACTCCCACGCCCAGTTCCTGGGCATGACCATCCTGGACATCCGCCCGCCCGAAGACGCCCAGCCCCTGCGAGCGGCGGTGGTCGACGGCGAAGGCCTGCACCTGCCGGTGCCGTGGCGCCACCGCTTGAGCGATGGTCGCGAAATCTACGTGGAAATCTCCTCGCATACGCTCGACTATGGCGGACGGCGCGCCCGCATGGTGCTGGCCCATGACATCACCGAGCGGCGGCTGGCCCAGCAGGCGCTGGAGCAGGTCAACGAGACACTCGAGCGACGGGTGGGCGAGCGCACCCGCGAACTGGCCGTCTCCAACCGCGAGCTGGAGTCGTTTGCGTATTCGGTATCGCACGACCTGCGCGCGCCCTTGCAGGTCATCGACGGCTTCGGCAAGGCTTTGCTGGCACGCCACGCAGGGCAACTGGACGAGCGGGCGCGGCATTTCCTGGATCGCATCCGCGAGAACACCCGCCACATGGGCGAGCTCATCGACGACATGCTCTTGCTCGCGCGCGTGACCCGCACCGAGATCAACGCCGAGCCGGTCAACCTGGCGCCCGTGGCCGCCCAGATCATCGAACGCCTGCGCCAGCGCCAGCCCGAGCGCAAGGTCGCCGTGCAGATCGAGGACGAGCTGACCTGCTCGGGTGATGCCCGCCTGCTGGCGATCGTGCTGGAAAACCTGCTCGAGAATGCCTGGAAATTCACCGCGCGCACCCCGGATGCCCGCATCCGGATAGGCCACAAGGCCGACCAGCATGGCGAAACCGCCATCCTCGTTGCCGACAATGGCGCCGGCTTCGACATGGCTTACGTGGACAAGCTGTTCAATCCTTTCCAGCGCTTGCACGCGGCCAGCGACTTCGAAGGCACCGGCATCGGCCTGGCCACGGTGCACCGCATCGTCACGCGCCACGGCGGCCGGGTCTGGGCCGAATCCAGCCCGGGCCAGGGCGCTACATTCCAGTTCACACTCAAGGCGGTACCCAGCGATGAAAAACAGCCGGATTCTTCTGGTCGAGGACAACCCAGACCATCGGGAGCTCACCCTGATGACGCTGGCAGAGAACAATGTGCGCAATGAGATCGTGGTGGCCAACGATGGGATCGAGGCGCTGGACTACCTTTTCGCCACCGGCTCCCACGCCGGCCGAGACGCCCGCGATGTGCCGGCACTGATACTGCTGGACCTGAAGCTGCCCAAGGTGGGCGGCATCGAGGTGCTGCGCCGGGTGCGCGACGACGAGCGGACCCGGTACGTCCCGGTGGTCATCCTGACGTCGTCCAGCGAGGAAGAGGACATCGTGGCCAGCCTGGAAAACGGTGCCAACAGCTACGTGCGCAAGCCCGTGGATTTCGGCCGCTTCGTCGAGCAGGTCCAGCGCCTGCAGGTGTATTGGCTGCTGGTGCACGAGCCGCCAAGCGGGCGCCACTAGCGCCGCAGAGAGCGTCGCAGAGCCTCCCGGCCCGAGGCCCGCCCTAGGCAATTCGCCTATATCGCGCAGGACATTTTGCCTACTGTGCCGGCCGGCGGACGTGGTGTCATTGCTCCATTGGCGCGGCCACGAGCCGCGCAGGAGCGAACACCGTGAACACACAGCCCCCTGCTACCGCGCCCGCCGGCCTCGAGAGTGCCCGTGGCGCGGCCCTGCCGGTCAACACACCGCAGGGCTGGATATCGCATAGCCTGCGCGACCTCGAGCGCTGGGTGGCCTGGTCCATCGCCGCCTACTCGGCCTGGCTGGGGCTGTCCGTCTTTGCGGGCGTGCCGGCCATCTGGTTCTTCGTGCTGTATGCCGGGCTGATCGGAAAATGGGCCGAGCTGAACCCCTCCCGCTATCAGGGAGAGATGACCTTGCGGGGCCTCGCGCTGATTGCCGGTGCCTATGCGCTGCATACCCACAGCAGCGAACTCGGCGGGCCTGGCGGGCCGCTGTTCTTCTGGCTCAGCATCACCTGCCTGGCGTACACGTTCATGCTCAAGCCGGCCTGGGGCGCATTGCTGATCGGCGCCGCGGCGATCGAGTTCGCCGCTGCTTCGTTTCAGCTGGAACCGGGCGCCGTCTCCCTGGGTGCGATGGCCCAGACCGCCCTGGCCTCGGCATTCCCGCTGCTGCTGGCCATGAAGTTCGGCGCTGCCATGCGCCGGCCCGACGACGCCCTGGAGGGCGGGCGCATCGACGGCGCCACTTCGCTGTACAACAAGGCCGGCCTGCTCGCCCATGGCGATGAGTTGCTCGCTGCCGGACGGCGCGAACGCCGGCCGGTCAGCATGGCGGTGTTCGATTGCGCCGACCTGCTGGAGGTGCGCAGCATCTACGGCAGCCGCGTCGCGCGCAAGGTGATGGCGCGGGTCGTCAAGAAGCTCGACGCCGTGGCGGCAGGCACGGGCCTGGCGGCGCGCACCGGGCCGGCCGAGTTCGCCATCGTGCTGCCCGGCATCGGCCGGGACAAGGCCATCGCTGCCATCCAGCGTGTGCTCGGCAAGCCGGGCCGCATCGAGTTCGATGCCGGCGACGACGAGATCGTGCTGGTGCCGAGCTTCGCCGTGCAAACCGTGGAAGCCGGCGGGGAATCGGCGCAGGAACTCTATGACGCGCTGCGCGGGGAACTGACGAGGATCGACGAGGCCGAGCAGCGCCGCCAGCACTACCTGCAACGGGAGCGCGAGCGCCACTCGCGGCCGATGGGCATCTCGGCGTTGGCGTCGCAAAGCGCGGCCAAGCCCCGCCCGGCACGTGTCCAGTTGTCCAAGACCCTGCCCGCACCGCTGGTGGTGAACTGAGGGGGCGGGGTTCACGCTCTGCCCCGGAGTTCGCTCCCTTCCCCTCTGGGGGAGGGCTGGGGTGGGGGCATGCCCCCTTACGCGCGCCTACAAGCCCGCCTTCGACACCGGCAAGTCCACCATCACCGGCTGCCCGGGCGCGCTGCAGCCCATGTCGCAGCACTTGCCCGGCTGGCGGTTGCGGGTGATGGCGCGCGACGGGTCGTGCGCCACGCCGCGATCCAGCAGGCGCTCCACCAGTTCCACCTTGGAGCCGACCGGGTAATTGCGCCAGATCTCCTGCTTCATGGCCGCCGGCGAGCCGCCTCCGTGCAGGCTGATCACGCTGTACCAGCCGCCCTGGTAGCCGGCCGTCAGGTCCTCGATGAAGCGGGCTGTCTGGATGCGCTGCTCGTAAGGCACGCCCGGATTGGCGCGCAGCACGTCGGAGAGTTTGGCGCCGGTATCGGGATTGTGGTCTTCGTCGGGCCCCGGCAGGGTGACGATCAGGCCGCCGCTGACATAGTGCGCGATCCGGTGCATGTCGTAGATCTGCGTGGCCAGCAGCAGCTTGCCGACGTTGGCAAACACCGGGTCGGGCATGAACGTGCCGCTGTGCTCGTCGGCCTTGCCATAGACGCTGGCCGCCACGCCGCAGGCATAGAAGCCCTCGGTGATCTTGATCAGCTCCACCATCTGCTCGCGCAGGTGCGTCTCGCTGCCCGGATCGAACCCATTGGCCTCGCACATCAGTGCGCCCGCGCCGATCAGCAGGTCGCCGAAACCCGCGCGCGCGGCAATGCAGGTCTGGCGGTGGTGGGTGGCGTAGCTGTACGTGAGGTGCCCGCTGTGCTCCCACTCGCCGGCATAGAAGACGCTTTCCCATGGCACGAACACCTGTTCGAAGATACACACGCCGGTGCTCTGGCCGTACTTGCGCGAGAACAGCGCCTCGCCGTGTTCCAGCTTTTCGCCGGGGCGCCCGGCCGGCCGGGCCACGATGGTCAGGCCCGGCGCGTCGACCGGCACGGCGCAGCACACCGCGAAGTCGGCGTCTTCCGGCCCCATGTTGCGGCAAGGCATGACCAGCAGTTCGTGCACGTAGGGCGCGCCGGTCACGATGGCCTTGGTTCCCGAGATCACGATGCCGCGGGCGTTGCGCTCCACGATGTGCAGGTAGCTGTCCAGGTTCGACTGCTGGTGCGGGCGCAGCCGCCGGTCGCCCTTGGCATCCGTCATGGCGATGCCGAGTGTCAGGTCCTGGTCCTGCACGCGGTGCAGGTATTCAAGGAAGCGTCCGGTGTGCTCCTTCGAGCCCCTGGCGTCGTCGATGCGGGCGGACACCTGGCCGATGGCGTTCAGCGCGTCGTGGGTGAGATAGCGCTGGGCGCAACCGGTCTCCTGGCACACCAGACGCACTGCTTCCAGCTTGTTCAGCAGGTCCCCCGAGCTGGTGTTGATATGGCTGAGGCGATTGACGCGCTTGCCGCTGGTGTGCTGGATGGCCGTCATCAGCGGCGCGTACTCATCCTTCAGCGCGTAGTCGTAGGTCAGGGCGATGGCGTTGAGGCCCGGGCCGAAGGCCTTTTCGTCGGCCACGCTTTCTACTTTGCGGCCATCCACGAACACATTCGGCCTATAGCGGCGCAGCGATTCGCGGTACTCGGCGCCGGACATCATGAGCGACGTGGGGGTGGGCGCGTTCATCGGCTGCTCCTTTTGGTAGTTGTCCGGTACCGGGCATTGGAGCACGCTGGAATAATCCATGGCAATACAAGAAAAACGCCTCACAGGAAAACGCCCCATGCTGCTCGATGCCGACGACTCCCAACTGGTGCTGGTGGATTACCAGGCCCGCCTGATGCCTGCGATCCACGAGAGCGAGGCGGTGCTGCGAAACGCCTTGCGGCTGGCCCAGATGGCGCAGCTGCTGGAGGTGCCGGCCTGGGGCACCGAGCAAAACCCGCAGCGCCTGGGAGAGAACCCGCCCGAGATTCGCGCCTTGTGCCGCACCACGCTGGCCAAGATGCATTTCAGCGGTGTGGCCGACGGCCTCGCCCAATTGCTGCGCCCGCCCGCTCGCCAGGCGCAGGGTGGCAATGCCCGCAGCCTGCCCAAGCACCTGCAAAAGCCCCCGCAAGCGGCGCCGGACCAGCGCAACACCATCGTGGTGGCGGGCTGCGAATCGCATGTGTGCCTGCTGCAGACCGCCCTGGACCTGCTCGACGAGGAGTTCGAGGTGTGGGTGGTGACGGACGCCTGCAGTTCGCGCACCGAGCGCAACCGCGACGCCGCCTTCGACCGACTGGCCGGCGCCGGCGCCGAGCTGGTCACCACCGAAATGGTGGCTTTCGAGTGGCTGCGCACGGCGGACCATCCGGCGTTCAAGGACGTCCTGGGTCAGATCAAGTAGCCGCGGGGGCGCGCGCCCGGCGCCCGCCAGTTTCAACTCGGGGCCAGGCGCGGGATCACCATCGGCCGGCCGGCCCTCTTCAGGAGAACAACGATGAGCCGTTACGCAGAGTTCTACCAACGCTCCCTCGAAGACCGCGATGCCTTCTGGGCCGAGCAGGCGCAGCTGATCGACTGGCACGAGCCGCCGCGCACGATCTGCGACGACAGCCGTCCGCCATTTGCCCGCTGGTTTGCCGGCGGCACCACCAACCTGTGCCACAACGCCGTGGACCGGCACCTGAAAGACCGGCCCGACCAGGCGGCGCTGATCTACGTTTCCAGCGAAACCGGCCTCGAGCGAACCTACAGCTTTCGCCAGCTCCATGGCGAGGTGCAGCGCGCCGCCGCCGCCCTGAAGTCGCTGGGCGTCCAAAAGGGCGATCGCGTGCTGATCTACATGCCCATGATCGCCGAGGCGGCTTTCGCGATGCTGGCCTGCGCGCGCATCGGCGCCATTCATTCGGTGGTGTTCGGCGGCTTCGCCTCGGTGTCGCTGGCCTCGCGCATCGAGGACGCGTCGCCCAAGGTCATCGTCAGCGCCGACGCCGGCTCGCGGGCGGGCAAGGTCCTGCCGTACAAGCCGCTCCTGGACGAGGCGATCCGTTTGTCCAGCCACAAGCCGCAATCGGTGCTGCTGGTCGACCGCGGCCTTTCGGCGATGGAGCGCACCGCTGGGCGTGACCACGACTGGCGCGAGCTGACCGAGTCACAGGGCGCGGCCGAAGTGCCCTGCGAGTGGCTCGATGCGACCGACATCAGCTACACCATCTACACCAGCGGCACGACCGGCCAGCCCAAGGGCGTCCAGCGCGACGTGGGCGGCTATGCGGTGGCCCTCGCGGCCAGCATGAAGCACATCTTCCTGGGCGAGCCGGGCGAGACCTACTTTTCCACCAGCGACATCGGCTGGGTGGTCGGCCACAGCTACATCGTCTACGGCCCGCTGATCGCCGGCATGGCGACCATCATGTACGAGGGTTTGCCGATCCGGCCCGACGCCGGCATCTGGTGGAGCCTGGTGGAGAAGTACAAGGTCAGCGCCATGTTCAGCGCGCCGACGGCCGTGCGCGTGCTCAAGAAGCAGGATCCGGCTTTCCTGAAAAAGTACGACCTGTCCAGCCTCAAGGCCCTGTTTCTGGCGGGCGAGCCGCTGGACGAGCCGACGGCGCGCTGGATCAGCGAGGGGCTGGGCGTGCCGATCATCGACAACTACTGGCAGACCGAAAGCGGCTGGCCAATCCTCACGGTGGCCAATGGCATCGAGAAAATGCCCAGCAAATTCGGCAGCCCCGGGGTGCCGATGTATGGCTTCGATGTCCGGCTGGTCCACGAAAGCACGGGCGAGGAGCTGACCGAGCCCAACCAGAAAGGCGTGGTGGTGCTCGAAGGCCCGACACCGCCGGGTTTTATGCAGACGATCTGGCGCGACGACGCGCGCTACGTCAAGACTTACTGGGAAACGCTGCCGGGGCGCACTGTGTACAGCACCTTCGACTGGGGCATCCGCGACGCGGACGGCTACTACTACATCCTGGGCCGAACCGACGACGTGATCAACGTCGCCGGCCATCGGCTGGGCACGCGCGAGATCGAAGAGAGCATCTCCAGCCACCCCAACGTGGCCGAGGTCGCGGTGGTGGGCGTCGCCGATCACCTCAAGGGGCAAGTAGCCCTGGCTTTCGTCGTGCCCCGCGACGCCGCGACGCTGGCCGACGACGCGGCCAGGCTCAAGCTCGAGGGCGACATCATGAAGGTGGTGGACGGGCAACTCGGGGCGCTGGCGCGGCCGGCGCGCGTGCGCTTCGTGAGCTCGCTGCCGAAAACGCGCAGCGGCAAGATGCTGCGCCGCGCGATCCAGGCGGTGTGCGAAGGCCGCGACCCGGGAGATTTGACCACCATCGAGGACCCGTCGGCGCTGCAGCAGATCCGGGACTTGCTGGCGCCTTGAGCGCCCCATGCAGGACGCCGCGGGAAGGGCGTTCGCAAGACAGCGCCACGCCCGTCAGGAATAGGTGGCACAATTCGGCACGCAACCAAGGCCCCTTCCAGCCACAGTCGCATCCGCCAACCGGTTCAGCCGTGTCGCGGAAGGTTTCCTAACCAGCCAATGCTCCCTGCAGGGGGGCGGAAAGTAGCGCAAAGCATGAGCGAGACCAGCTCCGTCTACACGGCCTATCAGGGCAATTCCTATCTCTTCGGCGGCAACGCGCCCTATGTCGAGGAGATGTACGAAAACTACCTCGCCAATCCCGGCAGCGTCCCCGAAACCTGGCGCGAGTACTTCGACGCGCTCCAGAACGTTCCGGCCGCCGATGGCGGCAACGCCAAGGATGTGCCGCACCTGCCGGTCATCAATGCGTTTGCCGAGCGCGCCAAGCAGGGCGGCACGCGTGTTGTGCAGGCCGCCGGCGCCGACTCCGAGCTCGGCCGCAAGCAGACCGCGGCGCAGCAGCTCATTGCGGCCTACCGCAACGTCGGCTGCCGCTGGGCCGACGTCGACCCGCTCAAGCGCACCGAGCGCGAGAACATCCCGGAGCTCGACCCTTCCTTCTACGGCTTCAAGGACGCCGACCAGGAAACGGTTTTCAACACCAGCAACACCTTCTTCGGCAAGGAGACGATGTCGTTGCGCGAGCTGATGAACGCGCTGCGCGAAACCTATTGCGGCAGCATCGGCGCCGAATACATGTACATCAGCGATCAGCACAAGAAGCGCTGGTGGCAGCAAAAGCTCGAGTCGATCCGCAGCAAGCCGAATTTCCCGGCCGAAAAGAAAAGGCACATCCTCGACCGCGTTACTGCCGCCGAGGGCCTGGAGCGCTTTCTGCACACCAAGTACGTCGGCCAGAAACGGTTTTCGCTGGAAGGCGGGGAGAGCTTCATTGCCTCGCTCGACGAGCTGATCCAGGAAGCCGGCAGCAAGGGAGTCCAGGAAATCGTGATCGGTATGGCCCACCGCGGCCGCCTGAACGTGCTGGTCAATTCCATGGGCAAGATGCCGGCCGACCTGTTCGCCGAATTCGACCATACGGCCAAGGAAGACCTGCCGGCCGGCGACGTCAAATACCACCAGGGCTTCAGCTCCGACGTCACCACCCGCGGTGGCCCGGTTCACCTCAGCCTGGCCTTTAATCCCTCGCACCTGGAAATCGTCAACCCGGTGGTCGAAGGCTCGGTGCGCGCCCGCATGGACCGCCGCGCCGACCCGCAAGGCAAGCAGGTGCTGCCGGTGCAGGTCCACGGCGACGCCGCTTTCGCCGGTCAGGGCGTCGTGATGGAAACGCTGGCGCTGGCCGAGACGCGCGGCTACTTCACCGGCGGGACGGTGCACATCGTCATCAACAACCAGATCGGCTTCACCACCAGCGACCCGCGCGACAGCCGCTCCACCTTGTACTGCACCGACGTCGTCAAGATGATCGAGGCCCCGGTGCTGCACGTGAATGGCGACGACCCGGAGGCCGTGGTGCTGGCGACGCAGCTGGCGCTGGAATACCGCATGGAGTTCGCCAAGGACGTGGTGGTGGACATCGTCTGCTTCCGCAAGCTCGGCCACAACGAGCAGGACACGCCGTCGCTGACCCAGCCGCTGATGTACAAGAAGATCGCGGCCCATCCGGGCACGCGCAAGCTCTATGCCGACAAGCTGGCGGCGCAGGGCCTGGGCGAAGCGCTCGGCGACGACATGGTCAAGGCCTACCGCGCCGCGATGGATGCCGGCAAGCACACCGTCGACCCGGTGCTGACCAACTTCAAGAGCAAGTACGCGGTCGACTGGAGCCCGTTCCTGGGCAAGAAGTGGACCGACGCGGCCGACACGGCGATTCCCACCGCCGAATGGAAGCGCCTGGCCGAGAAGATCACGACGGTGCCCGAGAATTTCACGCCGCATCCGCTGGTCAAGAAGGTGCTGGATGATCGCGCGGCCATGGGCCGGGGCGAGGTCAACGTCGACTGGGGAATGGGCGAGCACATGGCTTTCGCCTCACTGGTCGCCAGCGGCTACCCGGTGCGCCTGTCAGGCGAGGATTGCGGCCGTGGCACTTTCACGCACCGCCACTCCGTGCTGCACGACCAGAACCGCGAGAAGTGGGACATCGGCACCTACACGCCCCTGCAGAACGTGGCGGAGAACCAGGCGCCGTTCGTGGTGATCGACTCGATCCTGTCCGAAGAGGCGGTGCTGGGCTTCGAATACGGCTACGCCTCCAACGACCCCAACACCCTGGTGATCTGGGAGGCGCAGTTCGGCGACTTCGCCAACGGCGCCCAGGTCGTGATCGACCAGTTCATCGCTTCCGGCGAAGTCAAGTGGGGCCGCGTCAACGGCATCACCCTGATGCTGCCGCATGGCTATGAAGGGCAGGGCCCGGAGCACAGCTCGGCGCGCCTCGAGCGCTTCATGCAGCTCTCGGCCGATACCAACATGCAGGTGGTGCAGCCGACCACGGCGAGCCAGATCTTCCACGTGCTGCGCAGGCAGATGGTGCGCAGCCTGCGCAAGCCGCTGATCATCATGACGCCCAAGTCGCTGCTGCGCAACAAGGACGCCACGTCGCCCCTGGCGGAGTTCACCAAGGGCAGCTTCCAGACCATCATCCCCGAGAACAAGGACCTCAAGGCCGACAAGGTCAAGCGGGTGCTGGTGTGCTCGGGCAAGGTCTACTACGACCTGGCCAAGAAGCGGGAGGAGCGCGGCGACGACAGCGTGGCCATCCTGCGCGTGGAGCAGCTGTACCCGTTCCCGCACAAGGTCTTCGCGGCCGAACTGCGCAAGTACCCGAACCTGGTCGACATCGTCTGGTGCCAGGACGAGCCGCAGAACCAGGGCGCCTGGTTCTTCGTGCAGCACTACATCCACGAGAACATGGTCGAGGGCCAGAAGCTGGGTTATTCGGGCCGGGCCGCTTCGGCTTCGCCGGCCGTGGGCTATTCGCACCTCCACCAGGAGCAGCAAAAGGCATTGGTCGACGGCGCCTTCGGCAAGCTCAAGGGATTCGTTCTCACCAAGTGACAGGCGACCGTATTTCGGGACGCGAAACGCCGAAATACGTCCGCGCCGTCGAAAGGGCCTGACGGGCCCTCACCGCGCGGGTGCCAGATCAAAAAATATCCAGGAACAACAAAATGTCTATCGTTGAAGTGAAAGTCCCGCAGCTGTCTGAATCGGTGGCCGAAGCGACTCTGTTGCAGTGGAAGAAGAAGGCGGGCGAAACCGTTGCGCTCGATGAAATCCTGATCGAGATCGAGACCGACAAGGTGGTGCTGGAAGTGCCGGCACCGGCCGCCGGCGTGCTGGCCGAAATCGTTCAGGCCGACGGTGCCACGGTGGCGGCCGAACAGGTGATCGCCAGGATCGACACCGAAGGCAAGGCCGGCGCCGCTGCGCCCGCGCCCGCTGCTGCGGCGCCTGCACCGGCCGCCGCAGCGCCGGCTCCCGCAGCCGCGGCAGCCACAGGGTCGAAAGCGGGCATCGCCATGCCTGCCGCCGCCAAGTTGATGGCCGACAACAATCTCGCCTCCGGCACCGTGCCAGGCACCGGCAAGGACGGCCGCGTGACCAAGGGCGACGTGCTGGGCGCCGTCGCCTCGGGCGGCGCCAAACCGTCGGTGGCGCCGGTGGCT
>JAKFEZ010000183.1:0-3304 GCA_036675435.1 Ramlibacter sp.
GGCCTTGCCGAAGCCCTCCCTGACTTCGCCGCCGTCGGCGGTCTCGGCGCGCGCGCCTGAATCGATCACGCGAGAGGCGATGTTGGCCGCGCCTTCGGCTTGCACCGCCTGCAGCGCCAGGGTATCGACGGTGACGCTGCCGTCTTCGTTCAGTTCGATCACGCCGTCTTCGATGGCCGAGGCCAGTTCCTGGGCGGTGAGTGCGCCGCTGCCGGACACGCCGTAGGTGGCGATCACGCGGTCCATCTCCTCGTCGCCCGCCTCGACGTCGAAGCCGGCACGCTCGAAGCCGTCTCTCAGTTCCCCCTGATTGGCCCAGGCGTCGTGCTTCGAGCCGAGCTTGATGATGCGTTCGGCGAGCGCGAGGTCGGGGCCGCCCGGCAGGGTTTGGAGCACACCGATGGCTGCGGCGGTGCCGACACCTTCATCGGGCGGGGCGTCTTCGTCTTCGTCGTCAGCGCCTGCGGCTCCGGCCGCGGAACCGGCGCCAGCTCCGGCCGCTGCGGCTCCTGCGCCAGCACCAGCTCCTGCGCCAGCACCCGCTCCTGCTCCCGCGCCAGCGCCAGCTCCTGCACCAGCGCCTGCACCCGGACCTGGTCCCGGCCCCGGAACTGAACCTGGGCCCGCACCCGATCCAGAGCCCGAGCCCGAGCCCGAGCCAGAACTCGATCCAGAGCCCGGCAAGCGCGGGTCAATGAAGTCGTCCCAGGTCACATCGTCGAGCAGCACGTCCTTGGCGGCCTGACCCAGCTTGCTCGTGACGAGCCCGATGACGCGCTTGCAGTAGTCGGCCGTCGTTTCGCCGGGCATCTTCGTGAAGCCCTTCTTCGCATCGATGCGGCCGTCCTTGTCGGGCCCGCTGGCCGCCAGCGCCAGCTCGAATGCCTTCGCCAGAATCTGGTCGTCGAGCCGCTCCCGCTGGCCCGGGCTGAGCTGATCGAGGGCGAACTTTGCAAAGCCCTTCTTGCTCGCCAGCGCCTTCACTGTCGCGAGCACGGACGCCGCCTCGATGTACGGCGCCGCCTTCGCCGCGATGCCCGCGAGGCCCGACTCCTGCAGGTAGTCCATCAGGGCGTCGAAGTCCTTCGTCACCTCCGCGAAACCGCTGTCGATCTGCTCCTGCGTCAGCAGGCCTCCGCCGCCGCTCCCCGCACTGGCGGCGCTGCCAGCCGTGGCGGCCGAATGGGTTGCACCCGATCCTCCGGTGGAAGCGTTTCCCGAAGCGGTGGCGCCCCCAGCGCCCGCCGCTCCCGGCTTGGGCACGATGAGCGAAACAGGCAGCGACCCCGACAGCTCCCACTGCTGGAACAGGTTGGCCAAAGTCTTGTACAGCTTGCCCGCCAACTGCTTGAAGCGCGAGGGCTTGGCGCCGCCGGGGCCGTCGGTCGTCCATTCGCGGTGTAGGCGGTTGGCATGCACGCCGAGCTCGTTGGTGCCCGAGACCCAGGCCTGCAGCACGAGGCTGGCCGACGGCACGGTGGCGGCCAGCGCCTTCAACTTGTCGGGGTCGCCGCCGGTGGCCGTCCAGGCGGCGAGGTCGAAGCCGGCGGTGGCCAGCAGGCTGAAGCCGGCCTCGCGAACGCGGACCTGGTCTGCATCGCTGTTCGGGTCGGGCTTGCTGCGGGCCTGGCCCCAGCGGTATTCGATGCGCCCGGCCTCCAGGGTCAAGGGCGCCGCGAGGCCGCTGGTCTGCCCGTCGGTGGCGATGTTGGCCTGCCCCGAGGGCGAGGGAAAGTAATAGCGAAACCGGAACTGGTCGCCGAACACCCCGTCGGGCGTTTTCTCATTGATCTGCAGCGTGGCGAACAGCTTGAGCCGGGCCTGGCCGCCAGCGCTGGCGCTGCCCGTGCCTGCCTTCTGCCCGCCCTGCGACACCGCGGCGACGTTGCCGCCCACGCCCGCTTCGAGCTCGTAGCCGATGCCCCATTTCACCGTGGCGTTGCCTTTGATGCCCTTGGTGACATCGAACCACGCGCCGCCGAAGCTGCTTTGCTGCAGGGTGTAGGTCTTGCCGTCGCGCACGACACGAAACCGGGCCGGGGATTTGTCGCCCAGGTCGGGGCCGATGGTCATGATCCTGGCGTCTGCCGCCCCGGTGCCTGCGAGCTCGCGCGCTGTCGCCTCGTTCATGACGTTGGGAGCGCTGAAGCCCGCGAGCTTGCCGTTCTCCGCCGGCTTGCGGATCAGGGCGAAGCGCGCCGTGACGCCTGCGCGCAGCGCCAGGCCGGTACCGGTGCCGGGCTCGCTCGGTGGCGTGGGCGCTGCGGTGGGGGGCTGGGCCGGCGGCTCCGCCGGAGGCTGAACCGTCGGATCGGCAGGCGGGTGAGCAGGCGCCTGGGCCGGCGGATCGGCGGGCGGATCCTCGAGTTTCGGATCCGTCGGCTTGCTTCCCGATCTGCCGCCCGGTTTTGAAGACGGGTGCCGCTCAGGCGACGGCGCGCGGGGAATCTTCCACGCCTCGAAACCGCCCGGCACCTCGGGGGGTGGTACGAATGCAGGGGACGCAGGCGCCTTGACCGGCAGCCCGGCCAGCAGGTCGCGGATGGTCTGCGCATCCCTTTCGGTGAAGCCGTCCGCATCGGTGGAAAGCCGCCGGAACACGTCGATCACGTGCTGCAGGTCCGCGTTGCCGAAGTCCCCCGAGCCGATGGCATCGAGGATCAGGAACGCGATCTCACGCTGGTTCTCGTGGAGCTCGCCCTTGGGCTGGCTTCTGGCGAGATCGCTCACCAGGGTGATCATCTCGGCGGCCAGCGACAGGTCCAGGCTCTTGCCGTTGCGCACCGACTGCATCAGGCGGTGGATCATGTCGCGCTCGATCTGCGTGTACTCGCCACCCGACGCCACCGCCTGACGCTGCAGTTGGCCCAGGCGCTGACGCGCGGCCTCGTCGTCCAGACCGTTGATGCTGGCGTTGAGAAAGTGGACGGTCAACCGCGTGCCGTCGGGCAGCGTCTTGACGTTGGAGCCCTTGGCGTCGGGGTCGTAGCCGAAAGTGCGGCGGCGGGCAACTGCGGTGGTGAGACTGCTCATGTCGGTTCGATTCGTTGTTTCGTGAAGTGCGAAACAACGGTTCTACCGAGCGCAGGTTGTAGGGCTGTGACACGCGGCGCATGTCACACACGCAAAGCTTCGGGGCTACGCCAGATCCAGCACCGCCCGATCCACCGTGACCGTCCCATCGGCCGCGATCACCACCGCGCCGACCTGGATGGCCGCGGCCAGCGCGCTCTTGCCGATGCGCCCGCGGCCGTCGCCGAACACGCGCATGAGGGCGTCGATGTCTTGGCCGCTGGCCTGCAGG
>JAKFEZ010000179.1:0-17463 GCA_036675435.1 Ramlibacter sp.
CGGCGCTTGATCAGCCCGGCGGCCGATTCCAGCAGGTCGCGCAGCTTGGTGGTGCCGCTCTCGGCCTGGGCCGGGCGCGACAGCATGCTGTGCAGCAGGTGCAGCACATGGCGCCGGCCGCCGCGTGTCGGGATCACGGTGTCCACGCCGCTGCCGTAGAGCAGGGCGCCGACGCGGTTGCCGTGGCGCGTGAGCAACCGCGCCAGCACGCTGACGAACTCGGCCGACACGTGGCGCTTGCGCTGCTCGCCCGAGCCGAAGTCGATCGAGGGGCTCAGGTCCAGCAGGAACCAGGCCGCCATCTCGCGGTCTTCGGTGAACACCCGCACATGCGGCACCTGCAGGCGCGCGGTGACGTTCCAGTCGATGTGGCGTACGTCGTCGTGGTGCTGGTACTCGCGCAAATCGGCGAGGTCCAGCCCGGCGCCCCGCATCAAGGTGCGGTAGTTGCCCTGCAGCAGCCCGTCGAGCCGCCGGATCGCCGTCCATTCGAGGCGGCGCAGCACCTGCTCGGCGTTGCTTGCGCCCGCCGACCCTGCTGCGGCAGGATCGGGGCCAGGCCGGCTCCGGGCAGGGAGCGTGGGGGCTCGTTCAGGCGGCGAGCTTTTCATGTTCCAGCGGCCTGGGCGGCGAGGGAATCTTGGTCATGATCTTGCTCACCAGCGCATCCGGCGACAAGCCTTCGGACAGCGCCTCGTACGACAGCACCAGCCGATGCCGCAGCACATCGGGCACCAGGTCGGTCATGTCCTCGGGCAAGGCGTAAGTGCGTCCGCGCAGCATCGCCAGGGCCCGGGCGCCCTCCGTCAGGTTGATGGTGGCGCGCGGACTGGCCCCGAAGGTGATGTACCGGCCCATGTCCTTGAGGCCGTGCTTCTCGGGCGTGCGTGTGGCCGACACCAGCCGCACGGCGTATTGCACGAGCGAGGGATCGACGTAGACGCGGCGGCACTCGGCCTGCAATGCCGCGAGCTGCTCGGTGGTGGCCACCGACGACACCGCCACGGCCGGACCGGTAACGCGCTCGACGATGACGAACTCTTCCTCGTCGGTGGGGTAGTCCACCAGCACCTTCATCATGAAGCGGTCGACCTGGGCCTCGGGCAGGGGGTAGGTGCCTTCGGTCTCGATCGGGTTCTGCGTGGCCATCACCAGGAAAGGGCTGGGCACCTTGTGGGTTTCACCGGCGATGGTGACCTGCCGCTCCTGCATCACTTCCAGCAGCGCGCTCTGCACCTTGGCCGGCGCGCGGTTTATTTCGTCGGCCAGCAGCAAGTTGGTGAACACCGGACCCAGCGCGGTGCTGAAGTCGCCGGTCTTCTGGTTGTAGATGCGCGTGCCCACCAGGTCGGCCGGCACCAGGTCGGGCGTGAACTGGATGCGCTTGAACTGCCCGTGGATGGTGTTGGCGAGCGTCTTGACGGTGAGCGTCTTGGCCAGCCCCGGGACGCCCTCCACCAGCAGGTGGCCCTGGGCCAGGATGGCCACCATCACCCGCTCGAGAAAGCGGTCCTGGCCGACCACCACCCGCTTGACCTCGTACAGGATCTGCTCCATCAGCTGGGCGGTGTCGGTGTCCTGGCGTGTGTTCGGTTCCATGTGTTTCGCAGTCAGTTCAAAAAAAAGAAAGGAAGGAAAACGCGAAAGGGCGACCGCGCTTCAGAACGGCGGCAGGCCCGCAGCGGACGCCGCATTTTCGATCGGCACGGCGAAGCCGATGCCCAGGAAGGTGCGCGCCGGAGTGGGGTTGAGGATGGCGGTGACGATGCCGACCACCTCGCCGTCCATGGTGACCAGCGGCCCGCCGGAATTGCCCGGATTGGCCGCTGCGTCGAACTGGATCAGGTTGCTCATTTCCTGCTTGCCCTCGGGCGAGCGGAAGGCGCGCTTCATGCCGGAGATGACACCGCCCGAGGCCGAGGGACCGATGCCGAACGGGAAGCCCACCGCCATCACCTTGTCGCCGGGGCCCAGGTCGCCGGTGGAGCGCATGGTGGCGGCGATCAGGTCGTCGGGGATCTTGCTGGCCTGCAGCACGGCCAGGTCGTTTTCGGCCTGCACGCCGGTGATGGAGGCACGCGCCTCCAGCCCGTCGGAGAACACCACCATGATCCGGTCGGCGCCCGACACCACGTGCAGGTTGGTGAGGATGATGCCCTTGTCGACGATGACGACCCCGGTGCCCACGCCATGCTCGACTTCCTCGTCAGGGCCGGACTTGTCAGGCTCGGCGGTGGCCGGGCCCAGCGGCTTGGGCTTGGCGCCGCCGCGCGGCAGGCTCGGCGACTCTTCCTTGAGGCGGCTCTTCTTGACGTAGCTGATGACCCGCACCACGGAGGGGCGGATGTTGTCGTAAGCCTTGGCGTATTCCGACGGGACGGTCTTGGTCTCCAGAGTCTTGAGGACCGCGGCGTTGATGTCGTCCTGCGTGAGTTTGCGCTGCGCCGGGCGAAGGCCCAGGCTGATGCTGAACACCAGCAAGCCGGCCAGCACCAGGATGGCCATCCAGAGCAGCCTGGGACTGGCGGCGGAGAGGCGGGATGCGGCGGGCTGCGCAGGCGCGGCGGCCGCGGGCTCGGGTGCGGCGGCCGGGGAAGGGTTCTGCCCCGGCCGGCCCGAGCGGCTTGAGCTGTAAAGGGCTGGCCTGCGCATTCGTTCACCTATGAAAACTGCGGGGAAAACGAAAAACAAAAAAGCGAAATCACACGGTATCACGGTTTGACCCGCCATGCACGGGTGAACCCTTAGGAAGGACGGCATCGGGCATCATCGGGTGATGGCTGCCTGGATAGACACCCACTGCCACCTGGATGCGGCGGAGTTTTCCGATGACATCGGCGCCGTGCGTGCCCGGGCCGCCGGCGCCGGCGTCGGGCACTGCGTCCTGCCGGCGGTCGAGGTCGGCAACTTCGGGGCGGTTCGCGCCCTGGCGCACCTCCACGGCGACAGCTACGCGCTGGGCATTCACCCGCTTTGCATCGGCTCGGCGCACCCGGACGACCTCGCCCGGCTCGACCAGGCGCTCGGCGAGGCGCAGGGCGACAGCCGGCTGGTGGCGGTGGGCGAGATCGGCCTTGATTTTTTCGTGCCCGGCCTGGATCGCGTCAAACAGGAACTTTTCTATCGTGAGCAACTGCTGCTGGCGCGCCGCCATGACCTGCCCGTGATCCTCCACGTGCGCCGTTCGGCCGACCGGCTGCTCAAATACCTGCGCGAAACGGGAGTGGAGGGCGGCATCGCCCACGCTTTCAACGGGAGCGTCCAGCAAGCGCAGGAGTTCATCAAGCTCGGCTTCAAGCTGGGCTTTGGCGGCGCCGTCACCTTCGAGCGCGCCCTGCAACTGCGGCGGCTGGCAGCGCAGCTGCCGTTGTCGGCCCTGGTGCTTGAAACCGATGCCCCCGACATCCCGCCGCATTGGCTCTACCGCACGGCATCCCAGCGGGCTGGCGGCGAACCGCAGTGCCGCAACGAGCCGGCCGAGCTGCCGCGCATCGCCCAGGTCATCGCGCAGTTGCGCGGCATCGGGCTGGATGAGCTGGCCCGGGCGACCACCGGCAATGCACTGCAGGCCCTGCCGCGCCTGCGGCGATCGATGGACAACCCGCCTCGTCATAATCCCGGGCAGTGAAAACGCCCAAGCCCCCACTTCCCGAAGTCAATTTCTCCGATCAGGGCGATGTGCGCTACCTCCACCTGGGCACCGAATGGATCCAGGGGTCGATGCTGCTGGACGCTCCGTTCGACATCGAGCTGGAGTATGTGCAGCGCATGATGGCCTGGCTGCTGTTCGTGGATCCCGCCTCGGTGCCCAAGCGCCATGCCATGCAGCTCGGCCTGGGCGCGGCCTCGCTGACCAAGTTCTGCTACAAGAAGCTGCGGATGAAGACCACCGCGATCGAGCTCAATCCGCAGGTGGTGGCGGCCTGCCGGCTGTGGTTCAAGCTGCCGGCCGACGATGCCCGGCTGTCGGTGGTGCTGGGCGACGCGGCCGAGGTGGCGGCGCACGCGCACTGGCGCGGCCAGGTCGATGCCTTGCAGGTGGACCTGTACGACCACGACGCCGCCGCCCCGGTGCTGGACAGCGAGGCCTTCTACGCCGATTGCCGGCAACTGCTGACGGACGACGGCTGCATGACGGTCAACCTGTTCGGCCGCTCTTCGAGCTTCGCGCAGAGCCTGGAAAAGATCGTGGCGGCCTTCGGCCCCCGATCGGTCTGGGCATTCCGGCCGACCCGGGAAGGCAACACCATCGTGCTGGCGCTGCGCACGCCGCAACACCCGAGCCGCGCCACGCTTGCTCAACGGTCGGAAACCATTGAAACTCGCTGGGGCCTGCCGGCCCGCAAATGGTTGCGGGTGTTCAAGCCGGCCGACTGACCGGATCATTTTTCCCCATGAGCGTTGCCGCCAAACCGAAGCCCCCGTCCAAAAGCGCGCACCAGGGGCCTGTCGACTGGCGCCGCCTGGTCGAATGGCTGAGCCAGGATGGCGTGATCTCGGTTGAAGAGGCGCGCCGCACCGTGGCTCGCTGCTCCCAGGCCGAGAGCGCCCAGCATCCGCTGGTGCGGCTGGCCGCCGTGGCCATGGAACGCGCGAGCAACGGCAAACCGCTGGACATCGAGTCGCTCACCCAGTGGCTGGCCGGGCGGTGCGGGCTGGATTACCTGCGCATCGACCCGCTGAAGGTGGATGTCGGCAAGGTGGCCGACACCATGAGCGCGGCCTATGCCGAGCGGCACCGGGTGCTGCCGGTGCAGGTGAACGCCACCGAGGTGGTGGTGGCCGTGGCCGAGCCCTTTCTCACCGACTGGGTGGACGAGGTCGAGCGGCAGTCCCGGCGCACGGTGCGCCGGGTGATGGCCAGCCCGGTCGAAATACACCGCTATACGGCCGAGTTCTTCGCCCTGGCCAAGTCGGTGCGGGCGGCCCAGAAGACCGGCGGCAATGCCGGCGCGGCCAGTTTCGAGCAGCTGGTCGAGCTGAACAAGTCCAACAAGCAGCTCGACGCCAACGACCAGGGCGTGGTGCAAGTGGTCGACTGGCTCTGGACCTACGCCTTCGACCAGCGCGCCAGCGACATCCACCTGGAGCCGCGGCGCGAGCAGGGCGTGATCCGCTTTCGGATCGACGGCGTGCTGCACCCGGTCTACCAGATGCCGATGGGCGTGCTCAACGCCATGACGGCGCGCATCAAGCTGCTCGGCCGCATGGACGTGGTCGAGAAGCGCCGGCCCCAGGACGGGCGCATAAAAACTCGCAACCCGCGCGGCGACGAGATCGAAATGCGGCTGTCGACGCTGCCCACGGCCTTCGGTGAAAAGATGGTGATGCGCATCTTCGACCCCGACACCGCCGTGAAGGACCTGGACGCGCTGGGCTTCTCGCCGCACGACTCGCAGCGCTGGGAGGCGCTGGTCAAGCGCCCCCACGGCATCGTCCTGGTGACCGGCCCGACCGGCTCGGGCAAGACCACCACCTTGTATTCCACCCTCAAGCGCATTGCCACCGAAGAGGTGAACGTGAGCACGGTGGAGGACCCGATCGAGATGATCGAGCCGGCCTTTAACCAGACCCAGGTGCAGGCCCAGCTGGACTTCGGCTTTGCCGAAGGGCTGCGCGCACTGATGCGCCAGGACCCCGACATCATCATGGTCGGCGAGATCCGCGACCTGCAGACCGCCGAAATGGCGGTGCAGGCGGCCCTGACCGGGCACCTCGTGTTCTCGACGCTGCACACCAACGATGCGCCGTCGGCCATTACCCGCCTGATGGAACTCGGCATTCCGGCCTACCTGATCAACGCCACCATGCTCGGAGTGCTGGCGCAGCGGCTGGTCCGCACGTTGTGCAAGCAGTGCCGCCAGCCCGACGAAGCTGCCTCCCGCGAAGCGCTGGATGCCATCGTCAAGCCCTGGAAAATCAGTGGCGGCTACAAGCCCTACAAGCCGGTGGGCTGTGTGGATTGCCGCATGACCGGTTTCATGGGGCGCATGGGCCTTTATGAATTGCTGACGGTCAACGAGGCCTTCAAGGAAAAGGTGACCCAGGATCCCGGGATCGAAGCCCTGCGGCGCCAGGCCGTGGCGGAAGGCATGCGCCCGCTCAGGCTGGCCGGCGCATTGCGGGTGGCCGAAGGCCTGACGACCCTGGAGGAAGTGCTCACTGCGACGCCGCCGCTTTAGCCATCAGTACGAGTCGCCGCTGTGGCATGTAGGTGAAACCCACAACTCGCAGCAGGGTTGTTACCACCACAATCGCGCATCGGAATTCCTTTTCGAGGAGATTAGTACGTGAAAATCAAAAGCCAGAAGGATTTCTTCTCAGGCCTCATGTTCATGGCCGTGGGAGTCGCCTTCGCCTGGGGCGCCACCAACTACAGCATCGGCGAAGGCGCCCGGATGGGCCCCGGCTATTTCCCGCTGGTGCTGGGCATCCTGCTGGCGGCGATCGGCGTTTTCACGGTTTTCGAATCGCTGGTCGTCGAAACCGAAGACGGCGAAAAGATCGGCGGCTTCGCCTGGAAGCCGCTGTTCTACATCATCGCGTCCAACGTCATTTTCGGCATCATGCTCGGCGGCATCCCCAAGCTGGGCATTCCGGCGATGGGCCTGATCGTCGGCATCTTCGCCCTGGTCTTCGTTGCCAGCCTGGCCGGCGATGAATTCAAAGCCAAGGAAGTGGCGATTCTCTCGGTGGCCCTCGCGGTGCTGAGCTACTGCGCCTTCATCCTGCTGCTGAACCTCCAGTTCCCGGTATGGCCTTCTTTTCTGACCCGCTGAGAGGAAGCGAATCATGGATCTGATCAACAACCTCTCCATCGGTTTCGGCGTGGCCTTCACGGTCCAGAACCTGATCTACTGCTTCGTTGGCTGTCTGCTCGGCACGATGATCGGCGTTCTGCCCGGCATCGGCCCGACCGCGACCATCGCGATGCTGCTGCCCGCCACCTACGCGCTGCCGCCGGTGGCCGCGCTGATCATGCTGGCGGGCATCTACTACGGCTCGCAGTACGGCGGGTCCACCACCGCCATCCTGGTCAACCTGCCTGGCGAGTCGTCCTCGGTGGTGACGACGCTGGACGGCTACCAGATGGCCAGGCAAGGCCGGGCCGGGCCGGCACTGGCGGCGGCGGGCCTGGGCTCGTTCTTCGCGGGCTGTATCGGCACCTTGATCCTTGCGGCTTTCGCCGTGCCGCTGACCGAGGTGGCGTTCAAGTTCGGCCCGGCCGAATACTTCTCGCTGATGGTGCTGGGCCTGATCGGCGCGGTGGTGCTGGCCTCGGGCTCGCTGATCAAGGCGATCGGCATGATCCTGGTCGGCCTGCTGCTGGGACTGATCGGCACCGACGTGAACTCCGGCGTGGCCCGCTACTCGTTCGACATTCCCGAGCTGACCGACGGCATCGGCTTCATCGTGATCGCAATGGGCCTGTTCGGCTACGGCGAAATCATCATGAACCTGGGCAAGCATGCCGACGAGCGCGAAGTGTTCACCGCCAAGGTGCACGGCCTGATGCCGACCAAGGAAGACTTCAAGCAGATGCTTCCTGCCATGCTGCGCGGCACGGCCCTGGGGTGCAGCCTGGGCATCCTGCCCGGCGGCGGCGCGCTGCTGTCGGCCTTCGCGGCCTACACCATCGAGAAGAAAATCAAGCTCAAGCCGGGCGAAGTGACCCTGGGCAAGGGCAATATCCGCGGCGTGGCGGGGCCCGAGTCCGCCAACAACGCGGGTTCGCAGACCTCGTTCATCCCGCTGCTCACGCTGGGCATTCCGCCCAACGCCGTGATGGCGCTGATGGTGGGCGCCATGACCATCCACAACATCCAGCCCGGCCCGCAGGTGATGACCAGCAATCCGCAGCTGTTCTGGGGGCTGATCGCCTCGATGTGGATCGGCAACGCGATGCTGGTGATCCTGAACTTGCCGCTGATCGGCATCTGGATCAAGTTCCTCACGATCCCCTATCGCTGGCTGTTCCCCGCCATCGTGCTGTTCTGCGCGATCGGCGTGTACTCCACCAACAACAACACCTGGGACATCTGGATGGTCGCCATCTTCGGTGTCATCGGCTACGTGTTCATCAAGCTGGGGTGCGAGCCGGCGCCACTGCTGCTGGGCCTGATCCTCGGGCCAATGATGGAAGAGAACCTGCGCCGCGCGCTGCTGCTCTCGCGCGGCGACTGGAGCGTGCTGGTCACCCGCCCGCTGTCGGCCGGCCTGCTGGCTGCCGCCGTGCTGCTGGTGGTGATCGTGGCGCTGCCCTCCGTGAAGAACAAGCGGCAGGAGGCCTTCGTCGAAGCGGATTGACCGGCGCTTCCCCGCTCCCCAGAAAGGCGCCCTCGAGGCGCCTTTTTGCTGGCCACGGCGGCGGCTGGGCGACAATGCCCGGCATCGAGGGGAATGCATGCAGACCAACACCGGCCGGCCCACCGTGCATCCGCAGCGGATGGCGCTGCACAATGAGATCCACGCCCGCCCGCCCGAGGCGATGAACGCGCCGCTGGCCATTTCGCACGTGGTGATGGTGGCCGACGCCCAGCAACGCGAGGCCAGCCGGGCGCATGTGGCCGCGCTGCTGCGCGATCGCCACCTGCCCCAGCCCGACGCGCAGTCGACCCATCTGCGGATGGACCTGGGGCCGTTCCGGGTTCGCTGGGAGATGCACACCGAATTCGTCACCTGGAGCTTTTCGCGGCAGATCGGGGCCGAGGGCTTCGGCGAGCGAGAGCCGGCCAATGCGCTCGAGTTGGTCCCCCAGGATTGGCTCGGGCAACTGCCGGGGCAGTGCCTGGCCAGCGTGCACCTCTGGGTGCTGCCCGCGCAGGCGTCCGGCGGCAGCACGGCGCTGGTGAGGCATGTGCTGAACGAGGACACCCTGGTGGCCTCCACCGTCGCCGATGGCCACGGCGAGGTCTACACCGACTTCGCCGTCCACGCCGACGGCTTCTCGCGCATGGTGCTGCTGGTAGGCAATGTCGGTAGCGCGGAGGGCAGCGGCGCGGACTCGGGGGCTACCGGGGCAGAGTCCGGCGTGGGGGTCAACATGCGCGGCGCCGGGCCGTCCCAAGCCGCGAAGGCCCCCTCGGGGGGCAGCGAGGCGGAGCCGAGCGTGGGGGCGAGCATGTCCCCCCGGCGGTTGGGGCGGCTGGTGCAGCGCTTGCTGGAGATCGATACCTACCGGATGGCAGCGCTGCTGGGACTGCCGGCGGCGCGTGAAGCCGCAGCCGTGCTGGCCTTCGCCGAGCGGGAGCTGGCCGAGTTGGCCGGGGCCATCCGGGTGGCCGGGCGGCACGAGGAGCCGCAACTGCTGGACCGGCTGACCAAGCTGGCAGGCCAGGTGGAGAGCCAGTACGCCGCGACGCATTCGCGCTTCTCGGCCAGCTCCGCCTATTTCGAGCTGGTGGACCGCCGCATCGCCGACATCGGGGAGTCACGACTGGCGGGCCTGCAGACCATCGGCGAATTCATGGAGCGCCGGCTCTCGCCCGCGCGCGCCACCTGCGAATGGGCGACCCGCCGGCAGGACGCGCTGTCGCAGCGCGTCTCGCGCATCAGCAACCTGCTGCGCACGCGGGTGGAGATCGAGCAGCAGCAAAGCAGCCAGGCGCTGCTGGGCGCGATGAACACACGCCAGGGCCTGCAGCTGAAACTGCAGGCCACGGTGGAAGGCCTGTCGGTCGCCGCCATCACCTACTACATCGTCGGCCTGGTGAGCTACCTGGCCAAGGGCGCGCATTCCCTCGGCTGGCCCTGGAGCGCCGAGAGTTCCGCGGCGGTCGCGATTCCGGCAGTGGCGCTCGGCGTGTGGTGGTCGCTGCGAAGGCTGCACGCCAAGGTGTTCAGCGACTAGCCGTGCCGCTTCGCATCGGCAGGCCACCCGTCTCCAGTCGCGTCGGCGGCTGGCGGAGGTTTGTGTGAAACTCACCCGGGTGACAATGTCCCCGAAATCGGCGGCGGCCACCGGCGCCATGCCGAGCCTGGCGCCCGGCCTCGCCCTGGCCCTGTTCGGCGCCATCGCCTTCAGCGGCAAGGCCATCATCGTCAAACTGGCGTATCGATACGGCGTGGATGCAGTGACGCTGATCATGCTGCGCATGCTGTTTGCGCTGCCCATCTTCGCAGTGATGGCCTGGTGGGCCAGCCGGGGCAAGCCGCCGCTCACCGGCCGTGACTGGCTGGGCGTGCTCGCGCTGGGCGTCACCGGCTACTACCTGTCCAGCTTTCTGGATTTCCTGGGCTTGCAGTACGTCAGCGCGTCGCTGGAGCGGCTGATCCTCTATCTCAATCCCACGCTGGTACTGCTGCTGGGCTGGCTGCTGTATCGCAAGCCGTTCCGGCCGGTGCAGATCGCCGGCATGGGCGTGAGCTACTGCGGCGTGATCCTGGTGTTCGGCCATGAGGCTGGGTCGCAAGGGGCGAACGCCGCCCTGGGCGCGCTGCTGGTGTTCGCCAGCGCCGTCACGTATGCCATCTATCTGGTCTACAGCGGCGAGCTGGTTCAGCGGCTGGGCTCGATGCGACTGGTGGGCCTGGCGACCACCGTCGCCTGCCTGTGCTGCCTGCTGCAATTCGCCCTGCTGCGTCCGTTGGGCTCGGCTTTCGAAGTTGCGCCCGAAGTGATCTGGTTGTCCGTCCTCAACGCCACCGCCTGCACGGCCGTGCCGGTGCTGATGGTGATGATGGCGATCGAGCGCATCGGCCCGGCCCTGTCTGCGCAGACCGGCATGGTGGGCCCGATCTCCACCATCCTGATGGGCGTGATGATCCTGGGCGAGCCGTTCACCGTGTGGATCGCGGCGGGGACGGTGCTGGTGATCGCGGGAATTTACGTGTTCAGCCGGGGCCGTTGACACGAACCGGCGCCGCGAACGGAAAAAATCACCGATGATGGCGCATCGCCGCAACGGCTTGGCATGACGGAAGGTGGACTGTATGGATCTGGGTATCGCGGGTAGATGGGCGCTGGTCTGCGGCGCCAGCAAGGGACTGGGTTTCGGCTGCGCGCAGGCGCTGGTGCGCGAGGGCGTGCACGTGGTGATCGTTGCCCGCGGCGCCGAGGCGCTGGAAGCCGCAGCGCAGAAGCTGATCGACGACCCGGGGCGGCCCTTGGACACGGCGGTACAGCATGTCGTGGCCGACATCACCACGTCGGAAGGCCGGGCCAAGGTGTTCGCCCAGCGCGGCGAGTTCGACATTGTCGTCACCAACGCAGGCGGTCCGCCGCCCGGCGACTTCCGCAATTGGGATCGGGATGCCTGGATTCGCGCCGTGGACGCCAACATGCTGACCCCGATCGAGCTGATCAAGGCGACGGTGGACGGCATGGCGGCGCGCGGCTTCGGCCGCATCGTCAACATCACCTCCAGCGCCGTCAAGGCGCCTATCGACATCCTCGGCCTGTCCAACGGCGCGCGAAGCGGCCTGACCGGCTTCGTGGCGGGCGTCGCGCGCACGTCCAAGCTCGCCTCCGCCAACGTGACCCTCAACAACCTGCTGCCGGGCGCCTTCGATACCGACCGCCTGAAGGGCACCATGGAAGGCGCTTCCAAGAAAACCGGCCAGCCGATCGAGGTGGTGATGGACGCACGCAGGAAGACGATTCCCGCGCTGCGCTTCGGCACGCCCGAGGAGTTCGGCGCGACCTGCGCTTTCCTGTGCAGCCAGCAGGCGGGCTACATCACCGGGCAGAATGTCTTGACGGACGGTGGGGCTTACCCGGGCACATACTGAACCCAGGGTGGGCTGGTGTGCCGTGACTGGTCGGCGTCATTCAGCGATGAGTGCGCCCACCAGAATGCCCAGCGCCAGATCGGTCTGGTGACCGAAGCTGCGAGCGCGCAGGAATCCTTTTCGGTCGATCAACGCCAGGCTGGGCGTGCCCTGAAATCCGTAGGCCTGCATGGTGAGAGGTATCGCCTCGCCGTTGTGTCGGTCGATGCCGATGGGAAACGTGAGTCGGTTCTCGTGCGCGAACACGTTGAGGGCGGCTGGCGTCATCACCTCGTGGTGCTCGAACACGGTATGCAGCCCGACGACCGCCACATCGTCCGGGTCGACCATGGCGTGCAGCTTCTGCATCTGAGGTGTTGCAAGCTGAACGCAGGCGGGGCACAGCATCTGGAAGGCATGCAGCACGACCACCTTGCCCTTCAGCGATTCCAGGGAAATGGCTCCTTCGGCATTGAGCCAGGTGCTGACCATGAGCGGAGGAGCCGGGCCCATCTTTTCGAGCATCTGCATTTCGGACTCTAGTGAGCGGTTGTTCGATCCTGCAACTTTACCCCCGGGAAGTCGACGGGGACCTTGAAGGCGACGTTCACGTAGTTCGTGAACAGGTTCAGCGCCACGTGGGCCACGATTTCCACGACTTCGCCGTCGCTGAATCCCGCCTCACGCAAGGCTTGAACGTCGCTATCGCCGGTCTGCCCGCGATCGTTCACGAGCTTCAGGGCGAAGCGCAGCGCGGCCTGCGTCTTGGGGTCGCTGGATTCGCCGGCTTGCGCTTGCTTCAGCTCTTGTGCGGTTGCTCCGGCTTTGCGGCCCAGAGCCGTATGCGCGGCCAGGCAATACTCGCAACCGTTTCGATCGGCCACGGCGACGGCGATCTGTTCACCCAGCTTCGCGCTCAGGATGCCCGCGCCGAGAGCGCCAAAAGAGCCCCACATGCTCTGAAGCGCGGCGGGGGAGTTGGCGACTGCGCGGAACATGTTGGGCGCAGTGCCGAATGCGCCGTGAATCTGGTCCAGCAACGACTTGCGGTCCGCGGTGGTGTCGTTCCGGTCGATAAGGGGTACGAGGGTCATGGGGAGTCCTTGGGTAGTTGGTGCGATGCAGTAGACGTAGTTTCCACTCGAGAGTTGTATGATTTGCGCCTTTTAGTCGATAAAACAATCCAATTAGTCCATCATGGCGCCGCCGAGTTCTCCTCTTCCCATTGACCGCCTGTCGGCGATGCTGGAGAGATTCCGGGTGCGGGCGCACCTGTTTCACGCGGGGCCGTTGTGCGGCGTCGTCAATTTCGCGGCCGAGCCGGGTCGGGCGTTTCTGCATGTGCTGCGCCGAGGCGAGCTGGTGGTGAAGCACCGTCCGCGAAGCGGCGCGCCCCGCACGCTTTCGATCACCGAGCCCACCGTCCTTTTTTATCCCAGGCCGCTCGATCACAATTTCCACAATGCACCCAGCGATGGCTCGGACTTCGTTTGCGCGACGCTCGACTTCGACGGCGGGGCACGGCACCCGCTGGTTCAAGCCCTGCCGCCCGTCGTGGTGCTGCCGCTGGGGCGCACCCAGGGGTTGGAGCAGACGCTGGAACTCCTCTTCGCGGAAAGCGAGCGACTCAGATGCGGACAGCGGCTGCTTGCCAACCGCCTGTTCGAGGTGCTGCTGCTTCAGCTCTTGCGCTGGCTCCTCGACCACCCGGAGGAGGCGGCCATGCCTGCAGGACTGCTGGCGGGCCTTGCCCACCCCAAGCTTTCCCGCGCACTGACGGCAGTGCATGAGCGGCCCGGCGAGAGCTGGTCGCTTGAACGGATGGCCGAAGTGGCGGGGATGTCGCGCAGCGCATTCGCCGCCGCATTCAAGGCCACGTTGAACATGACCCCTGCGGACTATGTACTGCACTGGCGTGCTTCGATCGCGCAATCGATGCTGAGCGCAGGCTCCTCGGTGAAGACTGCCGCTGAAGAACTGGGCTACGCGACCGCCTCCGCTTTCTCCCGGGCATTCAGCCAATCTGTTGGGCTGGCGCCTCGCGAATGGCTGAAACTTCATCGGCGCTGAGCCGATCAGGTCCGGCTACCGGAGCACTCGGCATCGCACCTCATCACCCACCTTGAGCTCGCCGCCGCGCAGGACGCGCGCCGTGACTCCCCCATGACCTCGAATCGCGTTGTAGGCGCCTCGCCCGAGCCTGTCGTCCATCTTTGAGCAGGGTTCACATGGGCCGGTGATTTCGAGCACGACATCGGGGCCAAGTAGAAGCCGCAGTGGTTGATCGGGGAACAGCGATCTGGCAGCGAGCAGGTTGAGGCCCGAGACAACCAGGTTGCGGCGCAGGTCGGCCGCATCGACAGCGCTCCGCAGCAACAAGGCCGCGAGAACGGGCAGGTGCTCGGCTTGCAATAGCGTGACCTGGCGCTTGCCGCCGCCACGGCCGCCGGCGGTGCGATCACCTTCCAGTCCGAAACCCTCGATAGCCTGGCATTGCTGCGGTTGCATCGCCGGCTCGCCGCGCCCCGGCCGCAGGATGATCGCGTCCAGCCTGCCGGTAAAGGGAAACTCGGCGACCAGCTCGCGCAGGTTTTTCATGAGGTGATGGTATGCCGAACGGCAATGGGTAGACTGATCCCGGCCCCCAGCGACGACAATCAACCGTGCTTCGAGCCCCGCCTGATCCGCCGCCCAAGCCCTATTGGCTCTATCTCCTGGAATGCGAGGATGGCAGGTATTACGCCGGGATCGCACTGGACGTGGAGCAGCGATTCTTCCAGCATGTCTTCGGTATCGGCGCCCGGTTCACGCGCGCGCGGCCGCCCGTGCGTGTGCTTGCGGCGCGCGAATACGCGAACAAGGGCGATGCACTGCGGGCGGAGTTTCGGCTCAAGGCGCTGCCTCGCGCGAAGAAGCTGGCCTTCTTCGAGACGGGTGCATAGCGAGAATCGGCCGGCGCATCCTGTGCCTGGAGAAACGCTCAAGAAGTGGCGGTCTGAAACTCAGGCTGCATTCGTGGCAGGCGGGTCAGGAAGGTAGTCCCTTCGTCCGCTGTCGAGCGCACCGACAAAGTCCCATTGTGGGCGCGCGTGATCTCCCGGCATATGTAGAGTCCCAGGCCCAGGCCATTCGGTGCTCTCTGTCCGTCCAGCAGCGACCCGCGGCTGCGTGGCTCAAAGATGCGTTCACGGTCGCGCGCGGGAATCACGTCGCCGAAGTTGTGCACGCTGAAAGTGACGTTCGGGCCGTCGTCCAGCAGGGTAACGGCCACCGGCTGGCCGCGCGCGCCATACGAAATGGCGTTCTCCAGAAGGTTCGACAAAAGCTGTGCCAGCCGTGCCTCGTCCCAGACCCCGTCCACGTTGCCTTCGGCGTGCAGCAAGAACTCGATGGACGGATGGCGGACTTGCGTCTCTGCCAGCACGCTGTCGAACAGGGGCCGCAGGTTCGAAGGCTTCGGGCTGATGGGCATGACGCCGTTGGACTGGGCGCGCGAGAAATCGACAATCAGCTCGACGATGCTCTGGATACGTCGCGCGCTATTGGCGATGGGTTCGATCGCCTCACGCTGGATCTTGCCGGAGCGGACCAGCACCTCGGTGGACATCGTGATCGTGCCTAGGGGATTGCGAATGTCGTGGCCAAGCATACCCATAAACAGGTTGGTGTAGCGCTGCACTTGCTCGGTATAGCGCGCCACGGACTCCGTGATTGCCTGGTCGATGGCCTCGTTGAACCGCATCAGTTGATCCAGCTCGTCGGCATGCGTTTCATCGCCCTTCGAGGCTGCCCACAGCCGAAGCACGCTGGCGCGCAGTGCCCGGTACTCCGTCAGCATCGCGTCGATTGCAAATCCCGCGACGATCCTCGTGTCTGCATGCGTCTCGGCCGCCGTGTCTTCCGCCTGACCGTCACGGCTGGCCTCGCCCCGCGATTTGGTGATCTGCTGCGCGTCAGATTGTGGCTGCTCGAGGTCGGCGGCTATCGCCAACAAGATCTGGCCCGCGTGGTCACGTAGAGCCTTCTGATCGAGTTCTTTGCCGCCATGCGCCACGGTTGCGGCAAATTCGTCCCAGGTCGCCAGAATCTGGTCCGCATGCTCGCGGATGAATTCAGAAAGCCGCATCGCAAGCCCCTCATATTTGAAGCCGGCAGTATGCCGGGCGAGCGTCAGACGTGATACCTGACATCAGGAGCGACCAGACACACCTGGTGATGATACTGATTTCGCGGGTGAGCAGCGAATCGAGGGCGCCCAGCCTGGAACGCGGGCACACGTGTCATCAACTTCAAAACTGAAACAGCGTCAGCCCAATCCCCAGGCTGGTCTGCTTGTGGTTGTAGTCCAGCAGGGTCTCGCCGTAGCCCCTGAACAGCTGCACATACCAGCGCAGCCCCGATGGCTGGGAGCGCTGGACGGGATAGCTCCAGTCCAGCTGGGCCGAACCTTTCCCGCTGCTCGGATGCGCGCGCAAGGTCAGCTGCGCCGTGGACAGGCCCGGCAGCCACGACGCGACCAGTTCGGTGTTGCCGATGTAGCGGGTCAGGTCGGGGTTGTCGTCGTTGCGCGACTCCTTCAGCCGATGGTTGGCGCGGATCGTCAGGCCGAACTCCTCGCGGTCGAACGCCACCGCGGCATAGGCCCGGTTCCAGCTGCGCGACAGGGGATCGTTCTGGCCGTTGGACTGGTGGGCCAGCCCGAGCTGAATCATGCGCAGGTTCAATCCGAAAGGCAGCGTGCCCAGCCGCGGCGACACCGGGATCACGTAGATCGCCTCCGGCTGGTAGTCGGTGCTGCGAAACGGCGACGAATCCTGCCGGTCGTAGAGCTGCCACATCGAGCGCTGCGTGAAGGCGAACCACAGGTCGGCGTCGGGCAGCACCAGACCCTCGGCGATCTTGGCGCGCAGCGACACCTGGATCTTGGCCTCGGTCGATCGGTAGTGGTTGCCTTGAAGGGACGGCGGCTGCGTCGGGCTGCTGGGTGAGCGATTGATGCTGGACGTGAAGTGCGCCGGGAGCACGAAGTTCGGCAGGTGCGTGCGCACGATGAACGTGCCGCGCTTGTCCGACGGCCGCAGTTCCCACGCCGTATTGAACAGTGTCGACACCAGCAACGCCTCGGGCCGATCGTCGAGCCAGCGCGAGGCCGCGGGAGCGGCAGCGGGCGGCGGTTCCACAACCGCAGCCGCTGGCGGCGCCGGCGCCGGCGCTGGCAGGGCTGCGCCTGAGTCGCGAAACAGCAAGTCGTAGCAGGCCAGCCGCCGTGCGCCGTCCGCCTCGCCCACGCAGTCCGTCAGCGCCTGGGCGCCCGCGCCGGGAACGGCCACGGTCAGGGCAGCCGCGAGCAGGCGCCATCGGCCGGCTGTCAGCAGGCTTGAGCAGGGGTGTGGCACGTCCATCCTTTCATCGCAGCACTCTAGCATCGGGTCAATGCCGAGCGAGCTCGGCTATCGCCGGCTCGATACGGCGATCCCGCCCACGATCAGGGCGAATGCGAGTGCGTGGTACACCCGTGGCAGCTCGCCGAGGAAGGCCGCCGACAGCACGCCCGCGAACAAGGGGGTGAGGTTGGCAAAAAAGCCGGCGATGGTCGGCCCCACCCGTTGCACTCCCACGCCCCAGCAACGATACGCGATGACGGCCGGACCGATCGCGACATAGGCCAGCGCGGCGGCCACTGGCCATCCCCATTCGATGTGCGTGTCGCCGGCTGCCCATTCGCCGGCGGCAAAAAGACCGGACCAGGCCAGC
>JAKFEZ010000164.1:0-3261 GCA_036675435.1 Ramlibacter sp.
ATGCTGCCGACCTTCGTGCTGATGGTGAACCCGGTCAAGACCCAGCTGTGGCAGTTCGCGGTGCCGTTCCTGGCCCAGAACCAGCTGATCCTGAAAGTGATCCGCGGGGAAGCCATCAACGCGCAGCAATGGGCGGTGTACCTGGCCGCCGGTTTCGCCCTGGCGGCGGTCCTGTGGTTCGCGGCCACCCGCCGCTACCAGCAGGAGCAGCTGGCGATCTCGGGCTGAACCCCGCCGTGAGGCCAGGCCAAAGCAAAGGGGCTGGATGCGAATCCAGCCCCTTCTTTCTTGTTTCTCGTTGCGACCGGGCGTTCGTTACGCCCGGGCCGCTTGCCGTCGAGGGTCAGCCCGGGTTGAAGGCAATGGTGCGACGCGTGGTGGTCGAGGCATCGATCGGTTCGAACTTCCAGCGGCGCACCGCATTCAGGGCTTCGCGATCGAAGACCCTGGGCGGGGTCGCGCGGACCACGCGTGCATTGGTCACCGACCCGTCCGTGCCGACCGTGATCTCCACCAGCACTTCGCCGCTGGTGCCAGCGCGCAGCGCTTCCGGCGGATAGCGCGGCGACGGCGCGCTGACCACCTTCAGGGAAGCCGAAGCCGCGGGGCGGGCAGGCGTGGTGGTTGGCGGCGCGGCAGCGGCAGCGGCGGCAGCGGCGCGTTGTTGCTCGGCTTCACGTTGCGCGGCGGCCGCGCGCTCTGCCTCCGCGGTGCGGGCAGCGTCCTGTTGCTGCTGCGCGGCCAAGGCGGCGGCGGCGGCTTTTTGCTGCTCGGCCTGTTGGGCCAGGCGTAATTTTTCCTTTTCCTTGGCCTCGGCCTCGGTCTCGACCGCAGCTTCTTCGGTGACCGCGCGGGCAGCGACCGCCTGCTGGGCCGTGGCGATGGTCTGTTTCAGGCGTGGCAGCGCCGGCGCCTTGGGGTCGGCCTTTTCCATCAGCGCTGACAGGCGCTGCGCTTCGGTGAAATCCTCGCGGCCGATGCTCTGCTCGGTGGCGATCACCGCGTAGGGCATCAGGTCGGTGAGCGCGCTGGTCACGGCCGGGTCGGTGGGCAGCTTGTCGCGCAACGCCAGGTAGTACTCCATGGCGTTGTCCCCGCCCGGGGCGTAGATGCGGTTCTCGCTCAAGGCCTTGCTGGCCGCGGTGCGCAGTTCCTCGACCCCCATGGCCTGGACCTGTGCCGAGACCACCGGCCCCGGCGGTGCCGCGACAGGGGTGGCGGCGGGCGCGGCCGTGGTCGCCTGGTTACCGGGCTGTTCGTCCTTGGAACAGGCCGCAAGCGCGGCCACCAGCAACAGCACGGCACAGCGCGACTTCTTGGAAATCGTCACAACAGACATTCGTTTACTCCCCAGACAAGCATCGGATAACCCCGGATAAGCCAAGCATGAAGCATGCCAGCGCATTTGTCGGCCTTCCGCGGCCTATTTGCCGATGCAGAAGGTGGAAAAAATGCGACCGAGCATGTCATCCGGCGAGATCTTCCCGGTGATCTCGCCCAAGGCATCGTGGGCCAGGCGCAATTCTTCGGCGGCCAGCTCCAGTCGTTCGTGATTCAGTTCACGGTTTGCGGCTTCGACATGCCCCTGCGCGCGGTGCAGGGCATCGACATGACGGGTCCGTGCGGAAAACTCACCCGCGCTCGCTTCGCCGGCGCCGCCCAAGGCCAGTTCACGCAAGCGTGCGTGCAGGGCTTCCAGGCCATGGCCGGTGGCAGCCGAGACATGCACCGCCGAGCCGCTGTTGGCAGGCACGGACGCCAGCAAGTCGCTCTTGTTGTGGATTCGCAGCCGCAGCGGCACCCGGGCGATGGCCTCGTCCACCGCGGCCAGGCCGGCACCGGGATCGCGTGCGTCCAGCACTACCAGCGCCAGGTCCGCGGTCTCGAGCTCGGCGCGGGCGCGGCGCATGCCTTCACGTTCGATCGCGTCCCCGCCCTCGCGCAGGCCCGCGGTGTCGACCAGCGTCAGTTCCAGCCCATCCAGGCGCACGGTTTCGCGCAGAACGTCACGGGTGGTGCCGGCTACGTCGGTGACGATGGCGCGGTCGCTGCCGGCCAGTGCGTTCAGCAATGAACTCTTGCCGGCATTGGGCGGGCCCACGATCACCGCATGCAGGCCGTCGCGCAGCTTGCGGCCGCGCTCGGCCTGGGCCAGCAGTTCCGACAGTTGCGCCCGGGTGCATGCGAGTTTTTCCCGCACCGCCGCGCCGCCAAGGGTGTCCAGCGATTCGTCGGCGAAATCGATCGCCGCTTCCACGTGCACGCGCAGCGCAGAGAGGCCGTGGGCGATCGCCTCCACGCGCTTCGAAAACACGCCGTCGAGCGCGCGCCGCGCCGCGCGGGCGGCGCGGGTGTCGGAAGCGGCGATCAGGTCGGCGATGGCTTCAGCCTGGGCCAGGTCGAGCCGCTCGTTGAGGAAGGCGCGCTCGCTGAATTCGCCCGGACGCGCAGGCCGCGCACCGAGTGCACAGGCGCGCGCAACCAGTTGCTGCAACACCACCGGGCTGCCGTGCGCCTGCAGTTCGACCACGTCTTCGCCGGTGAAGCTGTTGGGTCCTGGAAACGACAAGGCGATGCCGTCATCGATGGCTTCCCCGCCCTCTTCCACGAAACGGACGTGGTGGGCGTGACGTGGTTTCAGGCCTCGCCCGCATATTCCCTCGGCGATGGCGCGCGCGCGCGGACCGGACAGACGCACGATACCTACCCCGCCTGCTCCGGCTGCGGTGGCGATTGCGACGATGGTGTCGGTGTCGGTGTTGTTCATGGGTGCGGACTTCATGGGATGAGTCTTGCATACCAGGCGGACGGCATTGCAAATCCGTTCTCGTGAAAAAGGAAACCCGCCTTTCGGCGGGTTTCCTGTCTTGCGTCTGCGCTGGCTACTTGCTGATCGCTTTCGGCTTGGCGTCGGCGACGGGCGCGGCCGGCGGCTGCCCGTGGCGCTTGGTCATCCACCACTGCTGCAACAAGCCCAGGCTTCCGTTGGTGACCCAATACAGCACCAGGCCCGATGGGAAGAAAGCCATCATCACGCCGAACACCAGCGGCATGAACTGCATCATCTTCTGCTGCATCGGATCCATGCCCGGCGACGGCGTCATCTTCTGGGTCAGCCACATCACCACCATGTTGGTCGCCGGCAGGATGAAGTACGGGTCGCGCGCGGTCAGGTCCTGGATCCACAGGAACCACGGCGCCTGGCGCAACTCCACCGATTCCACCAGCACCCAATAGAGGGCCAGGAAGATCGGCATCTGC
>JAKFEZ010000128.1:0-68398 GCA_036675435.1 Ramlibacter sp.
GCCATGTAGACGCCTTCGACCCAGTTGCGCGCCTCGGTCACCAGCGGCACCGTGGTCGAGCGGCGCCCGCCGAAGATGAAGGCGTCGATGGCCACGCCCCTGGGGTCGTCCCAGGCGGGGTCGAGCGCTGGGTTGTTCACCGCCGAAACGGTGAACCGGGCGTTGGGGTGCGCCGCTTTGGCGCCGGTCTCCCGGGCGATCTCGGGCGTCCAGTCCCGGCCTTGCCAGTCGATCGCGTGCGCGGGTGCCGGGCCCATGCCTTCCCACCAGACGTCGCCGTCGTCAGTCAGCGCCACGTTGGTGAAGATCACGTTCTTGTCCAGGCTGGCCATGCAGTTGGGGTTGGTGTCGGTGTTGGTGCCGGGCGCCACGCCGAAATAGCCCGCTTCGGGGTTGATGGCGTAGAGCTTGCCGTCGGCGTTGGGCTTGATCCAGGCGATGTCGTCGCCGATGGTGGTGACCTTCCAGCCTTCGAAGCCCTTGGGCGGGATCAGCATGGCGAAGTTGGTCTTGCCGCAGGCCGAGGGGAAAGCTGCCGCCACGTGGTACTTGCGGCCCTGGGGGTTGGTCACGCCCAAAATCAGCATGTGCTCCGCCAGCCAGCCTTCATCACGCCCCATGGTGGAGGCGATGCGCAGCGCGAAACACTTCTTGCCCAGCAGGGCGTTGCCGCCATAGCCCGAGCCATAGGACCAGATCTCCCGGCTCTCGGGGTAGTGAACGATGTACTTGGTCTTGTTGCAGGGCCACTTCACATCCTGCTCGCCTTGCGCCAGCGGCGCGCCCACGGTGTGCACGCAGGGCACGTACTCGCCGTCTACGCCGAGTACGTCGTACACGGTCCGGCCCATGCGGGTCATGATCTTCATGTTGACGGCCACATAGGGGCTGTCGGACAGCTCGATGCCGATGTGGGCGATCGGCGAGCCGAGCGGGCCCATCGAGAACGGCACCACATACATGGTGCGGCCGCGCATGCAGCCGTCGAACAGCGGCTGCAGCGTCGCGCGCATCTCGGCCGGCGCCATCCAGTTGTTGGTGGGGCCGGCGTCCTCCTTGCGTTCGGAGCAGATATAGGTGCGGTCTTCGACGCGGGCCACATCGCCCGGGTCCGAGCAGGCCAGATAGGAGTTCGGGCGCTTGACCGGATCGAGCTTCTTGAAGGTGCCGGCCTCGACCAGCCGGCCGCACAGGCGGTTGTATTCTTCTTCGCTGCCGTCGCACCAGTGGATGTCGGCCGGCTTGCACAAGGCGGCCATGTCGGCCACCCAGGCGATCAGCCTGGCGTTCTTGACATACGCCGGGTGATTCAAATTCAGTCCCTGCATCACGGGAGAGTTCATCGAAAGCTCCTAAAGTAAAAACCTGTTTTCAAAAGGAGCTCGAAAAACGCGTGTGACGAGCAGCCCTTTTGAAATCCGGCTTTGGCTCAGTCAACGGGCGGACGCTGCGGGGTCGGCAGCAAGGGCGTGAAGGGTGTTTCACAATCCGCGGGTCGGCTGGAAGTCAATTTTATGAAAGCGATTCGCATCTTGGCCGCCGTTGAGGTCGAAAACAATGCAAAACTTGCATGAGGTTATGCAATACAGCTTTTACGGTTGGGCAGGTAATGAACCGGCGTGACGCAGTGACGCTGCTGGTGTCGGGCGGGGCCCTGTTCACCGGCCGCGCGGCCGCCGCACCCCAAGGGCCGCTAGTCGCGGTGGCGGCCAGCGTTCAGCGCGCCATGGAAGAGATCGCCCCGGTCTGGATGCAGCAGACCGGGCAGCGCCTGCGCATCACTTACGGCTCGTCCGGCAATTTCGTGCGGCAGATCCAGCAGGGTTTGCCGGCGGAGCTGTTCCTGTCCGCCGACGAGTCTTTCGCGCTGAAGCTGGTCGATGCCGGACTGACCCGCGGCACCGGGGTGATTTACGCCAGCGGCCGGCTGGCGCTGCTGGTGGCGCCAGGCTCGGCCATTGCCCTCGATCCGCACCTGCAAGGGCTGAAAGCCGGTTGGGCCAGCGTTCGAAAATTTGCCATTGCCCATCCTGAGCTGGCCCCCTACGGCAGGGCAGCGCGCGAAGCGCTGCAGGCCGCCGGCCTGTGGGAGCAGGCGCAGGCCAAGTTGGTCCTGGGCGAGAACGTCGCCCAGGCTACCCAGTTCGTCACCGCCGGCGCCGCCCAAGCCGGCATTACGGCTTTGTCGCTGGCCGCTACCAGCCTGGCGCCGGGCCTCGCTTCGCGAATGGCGCTGGCGCCGAGCCTGCACCAGCCCTTGCGTCAGCGCATGGTGCTGCTGCGGCGGGCGGGTCCGGTCGCTGCGGGTTTCTACGAGTATCTCCAGTCAAACCAAGCCCAGGCGGTTTTGCGGCAGCATGGCTTTGATGCGGCCCAGCGGTAACAATCGCGCATGGATTGGCAAGCCGCCCGCGTTTCTCTCTTACTGGCCGTACTGACGGCCGCGCTGCTGTTGCCGCCGAGCGTTGCTCTGGCGCGTTGGTTGGCGCTCACTTCCTGGCGTGGCAAGCCACTGGCCGAGGCTCTGCTCATGCTGCCGCTGCTGCTGCCGCCGACGGTGATCGGCTTCTATCTGCTCGTTGCGCTCGGCCAGGGCTCCCCGGTTGGCGCCTGGCTGGCCCGGCAGTTCGACCTGCGGCTGGTGTTCACCTTCGAAGGCTTGCTGGCCGCCAGCCTGCTGATCAACCTGCCCTTCATGGTCCAGCCCATCCAGCGCGCGCTGGCGGCCATTCCCAATTCGCTGCGCGAAGCCGCGTGGGTCTCGGGCTTGAGCCACTGGCAGACCTTCCTGAGGATCGAGCTGCCGCTGGCCTGGCCCGGCCTGCTGGGTGGCGTGGCGCTTACCGCCGCGCACACGCTCGGCGAATTCGGCGTGGTGCTGATGGTGGGTGGCAGCATTCCCGGCGAGACCCGGACGCTGAGCATCGCCATCTATGACCGGGTGCAAGCTTTCGACCTGGGTGCGGCGCACCTGATGGCCTTGGCGCTGGTCGCCTGCTCGCTGGTTGCGGTGGCCCTGGTGTTCGCCTCGGATCGGCGGCGCCCGCTGCTCGAACGCTAGCGAAGCATCCAGTGGCCACACTCCAGGTTGCGCTGCAAAACGTCACGCCGATGCGGCTGGAGGCGCAATTTGACTGCGCGCCGGGCGAACTGGTGGCCCTGGTCGGTCCCTCGGGCAGCGGCAAGACCAGCCTGTTGCGGGCGGTCGCCGGCTTGCTGAACGCGACCACTCTGCGCGGCCGGATCGCCGTCGGCCCGGAAGTCTGGTTCGACCAGGAGCGCGGCCTGAACCTATCGCCCCAGCAGCGCCGGGTCGGTTTGGTGTTCCAGCACTACGCCCTGTTTCCGCACCTGAGCGCCCTCGACAACGTCAGGGTTGCCACCGCGGGAACCGAGGCGCCCGGACTCATTGCATCGCTGTTCGAGCGGCTTGGGCTGTCCGGCCTGGAGCAGCGCCGGCCGGCCGAGCTGTCCGGTGGCCAGCAGCAGCGCGTCGCGCTGGCCCGGGCGCTGGCCCGCCAGCCTCGGGTGCTGCTGCTGGACGAGCCTTTTTCAGCGGTGGACGCGCCGTCGCGCCAAGCGCTGTATCGCGAGCTGGCGGCCCTGCGCGAGAGCGTTTCGACACCGATGGTGCTGGTGACGCATGACCTGGGCGAGGCACGCCGGCTGGCCGACCGGGTGGTGATCGTCGATGCCGGCCAGAGCCTGCAGTCGGGCACCCCGGCCCATGTGTTCGCCAGTCCCCGCAATGCCCGCGTGGCCGAGCTGGTGGGCATCCAGAATCATTTTCAAGGCGTGTTCCACAAGGGCCAACCCGGCTGGGGCTGGCTGGCGTGGGGCGGAGAATCAGGCGTCCGCCTGCGGGTGGTCGACAAGAACCGCATCGACGACGGCGCCCAGGTCAGTTGGGTAATGGCCGGCGACGGCGTCGAGATGCTGGCCGACGGCGCTGCCGGTGAAAACATGGTGCGTTGCGAAATGGTGCAGCAACTGGCGCTGGGCGAAACCAGCCTGTGCACGCTGCGCCCGGAGAACGCCGTGGGCGACCGGATCACGCTGAACCTGTCGACCGCCCAGTTGCGCGGGCTCCGCGCGGCGCCGGGTGGCTGGCTGCGGCTGGCGATCGCGCCGGCCGCCGTACACATCATGCCGCGCCGGGAGCAGGCGCGGTGAGATCGATACAGCTCAGTTCAGGCGACGTAGACTGCGATGAAGGCCAGCAGGAAGATCAGCGCGCCGCCCATGAGCGGCAGCACGATCGGGATGGCCGGTACGATGGCCTCGACGGGGTCCTGCGGTTCGTGGGTGGTGCCATGGCTGTGGCGGGGTTCGGGGGTGGACATGACGTTTCCTGTGAATCTGCGTCTATTTTACCCAAGCCTCAAAGCAGAGCGTAGGTGGTGCTCGCCCGGCAGGCGCTCTTGCCGTCCTGCGCGCCGCGAATATCGATCTCGCCGAACGCCAGCGACTTGCCGGCGCGCAGCACCCGGGCCTCGACCAGCGCGTCCTGGCCGGACAGCGGCTTCAGGAAGCTGGTGTTCATCTGAACGGTGGTGCAGGGCCTGAACTCGCCGAACTGGCGCACCAGCGCCAGCACCATCGCCGTGTCGGCGGCGGCCATCATGGCCTGCCCGCAGAGCATGCCGCCGACGCGCGACAGGCGGGCGTCCTGCGGCAGGCGTAGCGTGACGCTGTCCTCGCCGACGGCGTCCACCAGAAGGCCGAGCTCTTGCACCCAGGGGGCGAAGTAGTCGGCCAATGCCGCCTGCAGCACTTGCTTGTCCATCATTGCTCCTGCGCCTGAAAACCACCTTCGTGCAAGGCATCGAGCACGGCCTGGATGTGCTCACGCCCGCGGGTCTGCACCACCAGTTCGATCTCGACATTCTGAGCTGCCAGCACCGTGAACGCGCGCTGGTGATGCACTTCGTCAATATTGGCGCCCGCTTCGCTGACGATGGCCGTGATGCGGGCCAGCGAGCCTGGAACATCGCGCGCGCTGACACGAACGCGGGCCAGCCGGCCGGCCCGCACCATGCCGCGCTCGATGATGGCCGCCAGTAGCAGCGGGTCGATGTTGCCGCCGCCCAACACCAGACCGATCTTGCGCCCCTCGAAGCGGACGCGGTCCTTCAACAGGGCCGCCAGCCCCGCGGCGCCGGCCCCCTCGACCAGCGTCTTCTCGATCTCGAGCAGCATGACGATGGCCTGCTCGATGTCGCCCTCGTCCACCAGCATCAGATCGTCGACGTGCTGTTCGATGATGGCCTGGGTGATCCGCCCCGGCGTTCCCACGGCGATTCCTTCGGCGATGGTGCTGCTGCCTTGCGGCAGGGCGGCATGCTTGACCGCGTTGAACATGTTGGGAAAGCGCAGTGCCTGAACGCCGATCACTTCGATGGACGGCTTCAGCGCCTTGGCCGCGGCCGCAATCCCCGCGATCAGGCCGCCGCCGCCGACCGCCACGATCAGCGTGTCGAGTTCAGGCACGGCCTCCAGCATCTCCAGGCCCACGGTGCCCTGGCCGGCGACGATCGCCTCGTCGTCGTAGGGATGGACGAAGGTGAGCTGCTGCTCGGCGGCCAGCGCCAGCGCGTGGCCGCGCGCCTCATCGAGCGAATCGCCGTAGAGCACGACTTCCGGGCCGAAACTGCGGGTGCGCGCCACCTTCACCCCGGGCGTGAATCGCGGCATCACGATCACGGCGCGCAGGCCCAGGCGCTGCGCGTGATAGGCCACACCTTGCGCATGGTTTCCAGCGCTCATGGCCACCACACCGTGCTGGCGCTCTGCGTCGCTGAGCTGCACCAGCTTGTTGCAGGCGCCGCGTTCCTTGAACGACGCGGTGAACTGCAGGTTCTCGAATTTCAGAAACACCTGCGCACCGGTAATCTCGGAAATCGTGCGAGATTCCACGCAGGGCGTGTTCAGCACCTGCCCCTGCAGGCGCTCGGCGGCTTGGCGGATGTCGGCCAGTTGGATCATTCCCCGGATTGTCAGCGGTAAAAAGCCGGCAAAGTGGCGCATTCCCCACAATCAACGTCTTCCATGTAGCATGAAGCCGCGTTATCGTAAGCGGGCGCAATAGGTCCTGGAGGGCCCCACACCCATGGTCAAGCGATCGATCGATCTGCAGCTGCTGCCCTCGCCGGGTCTCAAGGACGCGCCGGTGCTGGACCTGATGTGCTCGCATTTCGTGTTGACGCTGGCCGCCAAGCAGGGCGGCAAGTTCAACGTGCGCCGCGACCTGAACGGCTTGCTGTCGCTCGCCGGGCGGCACCTGGTCTGGCCGGCGCCCGCGCTGGCGCGGTTGCGTGAGTTTCTGGCGCGCCGCTGCAAGGACAACGAGTTCTGGCGCGGCCACGAAGCGCTGGCCACCCAGGAGTTCCTGGATCGCCATGGCGTCTGGCGCGGGCCCTACGAAGAAGGCACGCTCTTCTTCTACCTCGACGAATACGCCAAGGACCAGCCCAAGGACCTGCTGTCCGTGCTGGCCGTCACCGGCGACTGGCTCACCCACGCGCTGAAGAAGCACTCCACCCTGGTGGAGAAGAACATCGACGCGCTGTCCGGCCTGCTGCAGTTGAACAAGGCGGAACGCGCCTTGCTGCTCTATGGCACGCTGGCGCGCTACCAGCGCGACCTGCGCAGCATCCTGGTCGAGTTCAAGGTCAACAATGCACCGGAGGCCTATGCGGCCATCGCCGACATCGCCGGCGTCAATGCCACCGAAGTCGGCGAAGCCCTGCGTGCGGGCTCGCGCCTGGAGCGCATCGGGCTGGTCGAGAACCTGATTTCCGAGCACAACATCACCGACTTGGCCGACCTGATGAAGGTCAGCGAGAAGCTGCCCCCGGTGCTGATGCGCGAATACCGCGATCAGAACGAGCTGATGGCCGTGTTCACCCGGCCATCGGCCAAGAGCGAGCTGAGCCTGCAGGACTTCAGCTTTGCACAGGACGACGCGCAGGTCCTGTGTTCGCTGCTGCGCAACGCCGTGGCGCGCAAGGAGGCCGGCGTCAACGTGCTGCTGTACGGCCCGCCCGGCACCGGCAAGACCGAGCTGGCCAAGGTGGTGGCCCAGGCCGCCAGCCTGGAGCTGTTCGAGGTGGAATACGCCGATCGCGACGGCAACTCGCTGTCTGGCCGCGATCGCTACCGCTCCTTGCAGATCGCGCAGGTGTTCCTCAAGGGCAGCGCTCAGGCGGCGCTGCTGTTCGATGAGGTCGAAGACGTGTTTCCGCCGATCTCCAGCGAAGCGGCGCAGCTGATGGCGCGCGCCGAGCAGGTGGTGGCGCCGCCCAACAGCAGCGTCAGCGGCAAGGCCTGGGTCAATCAGATTCTGGAGTCCAACGCGGTGCCCACCATCTGGGTCACCAACCGGATCGAGCAGATCGACCCGGCGTTCCGGCGCCGCTTTGCCTACCACCTCGAACTCAAGTCGCCGCCGCCCGGCGCGCGCGAGGGCCTGGTGCGAAAGACGCTGGAAGGCGTGGCCGTCTCGGATGCGTTCGTGGGCAAGCTGACCGAGCGCAAGGGCCTGACCCCCGCGCAGATCCGCACCGCGGTGCGCTTTGCCGGGCTGGCCAGCGAAGGCGCCAGCTCGATGGAGAATTTGATCGAGCGCCAGCTGCGCAATTCGGACCAGGCGCTCGGCAATCGGGCCCAGAGCGGCGCGCGCCGCAGCGTGACCACCTACGACCTCGACATGTTGAACGTCGAGACGCGTTTCGAGCTGCCGCGCATCGTGCAGGCGCTGAAGGCGCGCGGCCACGGCACGCTGTGCTTCTACGGCGCGCCAGGCACGGGCAAGACCGCGCTGGCCGAACATATCGCGCGGAGCCTGGACCAGCCGCTTCTGATCAAGCAGGCCAGCGACCTCATGAGCAAGTTCGTCGGCGAGACCGAGCAGAACATGGCCGGCATGTTCCGCGAAGCCGAAAGCGAAAAGGCCGTGCTGCTGCTCGATGAAGCCGACAGCTTCCTGCAGGACCGGCGCGGTGCCCAGCGCACCTACGAGGTGACCGAGGTCAACGAGATGCTGCAAGGCATGGAGCGGTTCAACGGCATCTTCGTGTGCACCACCAACCTGATGGACCGCATCGACCAGGCGGCGCTTCGGCGTTTCACCTTCAAGATCAGGTTCAAGCCGCTCACGGCGGCCCAGCGCGAGAAGATGTTCGTCACGGAAGCGCTTGGCGGCGACGCGTCACTGCTGACCGACGAGGCTCGCGCCAAGCTGGCGCGTCTGGAGCAGCTGTGCCCCGGCGACTTCGCGGCGGTCAAGCGCCAGGTCGACATCCTCGCAGCGGAATTCTCGATTGCGGAATTCCTCGAGCAGCTCGACGCCGAGCACCGCATCAAGCCCGAAGTGCGCGAGGCGCGCAACATCGGCTTTTTGCAGTAGCGCCGCTGGGGCGGTGCTAGGGGCTGGGTGAGGCGATGACCCGCAGCACTTCGTCGCCATAGGCTTCCAGCTTCTTCGCGCCCAGGCCGCTGATGCCCTGCAGGTCCGACAGGCTGGCCGGCGCCAGGGCGGCGATGGCGGCCAGCGTGGCATCGTGAAAGATCACGTAGGCGGGCAGGTTGTGCGATCGGGCCACTTCGCCGCGCCAGGCCTTGAGTGCGGCGAAGCGGGCCAGCGCCGACTCGGTGAGGCCGGCGGCCAGGGCGGGGGCCGGCTTGGCGGGGCCTTTGCGCCGGCGTGAATCGGCTGGCGCCGAAATCGACTCGCGCAGCTGCACCGCGGTTTCACCCTTGAGCACGCCGCGCGAGCCCTCGGTCAGCTTCAAGGTGTTGAAGGCCTGGCCGTCCACCGCCAGGGCCCCGGTCGCAATCAGCTGGCGCAACACGCCGCGCAGTTGCGCCTCGCTGAACTGGGCGCCGATGCCGAAGGTGCTCAGCCGCTCATGCCCGAACTGCGCCACCTTCTCGGTCTTCTTGCCGCGCAGGATGTCCATCACATGGCCCGCGCCGAAGCTGATGCCGCTTTGCTGCTGCACCCGGTAGATGGTCGACAGCAGCTTGCGCGCCGCGTCGGTCCCATCCCAGATGTCGGGTGGACTCAGGCAGTTGTCGCAGTTCCCGCAAGGCTGACTGACCTCGTTGAAATAACCGAGCAGCCGCACCCGCCGGCAGTCGGTCGCCTCGGCCAGGGCCAGCAGCGCGTCGAGCTTGCCGCGCATCACCTGCTTGAAATCCTCGCCGGCGGGGCTTTCGTCGATCATGCGGCGCTGGTTCACCACGTCCTGCAGACCATAGGTCATCCAGGCGGCGGCCGGCAGCCCGTCGCGGCCGGCGCGGCCGGTCTCCTGGTAGTAGCCTTCGATGTTCTTGGGCATGTCGAGGTGGGCGACGAAACGCACGTCGGGCTTGTCGATGCCCATGCCGAAGGCGATGGTGGCCACCATCACCACCCCGTCGTCGCGCAGGAACCGGTCCTGGTTGCGCTGCCGCACCTCGGTGTCCAGACCGGCGTGGTAGGGCAGGGCGTCGATGCCCTGCTGGCACAGCGTCTGCGCGATCTCCTCCACCCGTTTGCGCGACTGGCAGTAGACGATGCCGGCGTCGCCCTCGTGCTCGCGTTCGATGAAGCGCAGCAGCTGCGTCGTCGCATCCTTCTTCTCGACGATCGTGTAGCCGATATTGGGCCGGTCGAAGCTGCTGATGAACTGCCGCGCCTCGCCCAGCTGGAGCCGCTCGACGATGTCGGCGCGCGTGATGGCGTCGGCCGTGGCTGTCAGGGCCACGCGCGGCACCGATGGGAAGCGTTCGTGCAACACCGTGAGCGCCCGGTATTCGGGCCGGAAGTCGTGGCCCCACTGGCTGACGCAATGGGCTTCGTCGATGGCGAACAGGCTGAGCTTGCCGCGTTCGTACAGGGAGTCGAGCTGGGCCAGGAAGCGCGCCGTGGTCAGCCGCTCCGGCGCGGCGTAAACCAGCGTCACCTCACCGCGCAGCATGCGCTTTTCGACGGCGTTGGCCTGCTCGCCGGACAGGGTGGAGTTGAGGAATTCGGCCTCGACGCCGGCTTCGTGCAGGGCGCCGACCTGGTCGTGCATGAGCGCGATCAACGGCGACACGACGACGGCGATGCCATGGCCGGCACGCTGACGCGCGATCGCCGGAATCTGGTAGCACAGCGACTTGCCGCCGCCGGTGGGCATCAGCACCAGGGCGTCACCGCCGGCGATGACGTGGTCCACGATGGCCGCCTGCGGCCCGCGAAACTGTTCGTAGCCGAAGATCTCGTGAAGAATGGTGCCGGGAGTGGGGGATGCGGATGCGAGCAAGATGGGCCTATTGTCCGGGATGGCGCGGGGTCGGCCGCGTGGCGGGCCCGCCTACAACGCTTTGTTTCTACAATCGGATGACCATGAAGCCGATCATCTACACCCGCGGCCAGGCCCTGCCCGGCATTCTCGAACAGCGCATCGCCATCCTCGACGGCGCGATGGGCACCATGATCCAGCGCTTCAAGCTGACCGAGGCGCACTATCGCGGCGAGCGTTTCAAGGACCACCCCAAGGACCTCAAGAACAACGGCGAGCTGCTCAGCCTGACGCGCCCGGATGTAATCCGCGACATCCACGAGGGCTACCTGGCCGTCGGCACGGACATCATCGAGACCAACACCTTCGGCGCCACGCGCATCGCGCAGGATGACTACGCGCTCGGCGACCTGGCGCGCGAGATGAACCTGGCCTCGGCCAGGCTGGCGCGCGCGGCCGCCGACAAGTTCTCCACGCCCGACAAGCCGCGATTCGTCGCGGGCGCGCTCGGCCCGACGCCCAAGACCGCCAGCATCAGCCCGGATGTGAACGACCCTGCGGTGCGCAACGTCGATTTCGAGCAGCTGCGCGCGGCCTACTATGAACAGGTGGAAGCGCTGGTGGAGGGCGGCTGCGATTTGCTGCTGGTCGAGACCATCTTCGACACGCTCAATGCCAAGGCGGCCCTGTTTGCCATCGACGAGTACTTCGAGAACTCGGGCGAGCGACTGCCGATCATCATCAGCGGCACGGTCACCGATGCCTCGGGCCGCATCCTGAGCGGCCAGACCGTGACGGCGTTCTGGTACAGCGTGCGGCACGCGCGACCGCTGGCCGTGGGCCTGAACTGCGCGCTGGGCGCCGCCCTGATGCGGCCTTATATCCAGGAGCTGGCGAAGGTAGCGCCCGACACCTTCATCAGCTGCTACCCCAATGCCGGCCTGCCCAACCCGATGAGCGAGACCGGCTTCGACGAGACGCCGGACGTCACCTCGCGGCTGCTGCGAGAGTTCGCCGCCGAAGGCTTGGTGAATATCGTGGGAGGCTGCTGCGGCACCACGCCCGATCACATCGGCGCCATCCGCGCGGCGGTCGAACCGCTGGCGGTGCGCTCGCTGCAGACGTCCTTCTTCTACAAGGAAGCCGCCTGAAAGTTGCCTGATGTTCGTCCCCACGCTCACTGCGTTCGCTGCCCCCCGAGGGGGCCCAGCCCGCCTTGGGAGCGGCCCGGCGGCGGCCTGAGTCAGGCGGCCAGCGGGCGGTAACCCGCTGGCCCCTTGTCAGCCCAGTGGCGCTGGTAAGCGCGCTGGCCTGACAACGAGTATGCCGGCCGGGGCGCCGTAAAACATGCTGAATTTCCTGAATTTTCTCTTAATTCAGGGAAATTATTCTGGTTCGATGATGCGCGGGAGGTAAACTTTCGGAATGGATCTGATCGACCGAAAGATACTGAAGGCGCTGCAGGCCAATGCACGCGCCAGCCTGCAGGAAGTTGGCCAGGCCGTGGGCCTGAGCAACTCGCCTTGCTGGGAGCGCATCAGGAAGCTGGAGCAGGCCGGTGTGATCGAGGGCTACACCGTGCGGCTCAATGCGCAGGCGCTCGGCCTGGCCGACACCGTGATGGTGCAGGTGACGCTGGACAGCCATTCCGACAACACACTGGAGAAATTCGGTGAAACGTTGGCAGCGATCCCCGAGGTGATCGAGGCCTACCTGGTGTCGGGCGAGTACGACTACCTGCTGCGCATCGCGGTGAAGGACACCCGCGATTACGAGCGCCTGCTGCGCGAGCGGCTGTACAAGATCAAGGGTATTCGCCACAGCAAGTCGAGCTTCGTGCTCCGTACCCTGAAGAAGGCCGACCTGCCGCTTTGAGTGTGGGCCATCCGGGGCCCGGCGAGAATACGGGATGAAAGCACCCAAGCGCCTGCAATCCCTGATCGACGAGGGCCTGATCGACACCGTGGTCCGCCAGCTGATGAGCGGGAAGGAGGCCATGGTGTACGTGGTGCGCTGCGGCGATGAAACCCGCTGCGCCAAGATCTACAAGGAAGCGGCCCAGCGCAGCTTTCGCCAGGCGGTCGACTACACCGAGAACCGCAAGGTCAAGAACACCCGGCAGGCCCGGGCCATGGCCAAGGGAACGCGCTTCGGCCGCGAAGCCGCCGAAGCGGCCTGGCAAAGCGCCGAGGTCGATGCCTTGTACCGGCTGGCCGCAGCCGGCGTGCGCGTGCCCAAGCCCTACAACTTCTGGGAAGGCGTGCTGTTGATGGAACTGGTGACCGACGAACATGGCGACGCCGCCCCGCGCCTGAACGACGTGAGCTTCACCGGGCAGCAGGCGCTGGCGCACCATGGCGCGCTGCTGGCGGAGGTGGTGCGGATGCTGGACGCCGGCATCGTGCACGGCGACCTGTCGGAATTCAACGTGCTGCTGGCCGCCGACGGGCCGGTGATCATCGACCTGCCCCAGGCGGTGGACGCCGCCGGCAACAACCACGCGGCGCGCATGCTGCTGCGTGACGTGGCCAACCTGCGGGCGTTCTTCGGCCGTTTCGCGCCCGAACTACTGCAAACGCATTACGGGCCGGAGATCTGGCAGCTGTACGAGCGCGGCTTGCTCAGCCCGCAGGTCGTGCTGACCGGCCGCTTCGAGCGGGCCGCCGGCCCGGTCGACATGGGCGGCGTGCTGCGCGAGATCGACGATGCGCGCGCCGAGGATGCGGCGCGGCGGCAGCGGATGGCCGCCGCGGGCCAGCAGCGCTGATGAAAAAATCCCCCGAGGCCTGCCCGCCGCGGGGGATATGAGGGGGCCGGGCTGTGGAAACTTGCAAACGCCCGACCGAGGAGACTCCGTAGCTAAGCACAGGCCACGCCCGCGCGGTGTTCTGGTCTGTATCAAAGCGGCATCAGATCGTTGATCTCTTCGTTCATGGCCTGCGTGAGCTGGGCGTAGAGCTTGAGCTTTTCCTGGCTCTCCCGCATGCGCTGGGCGATGCGCAGCGACACCGCCATCATCAGCTTGGCAGCGGTGCGGGGGTCGTCGTTGAGCAGGTGGTTGAGCGCATCCCGCGTCAGGATGGCGCAGCGAACGTTGGTCATGGCGGTGCACGAGGCCGAACGCGGCGCGCCGTCCAGCAAACCCATTTCACCGATCAGGTTACCCGGGCCGAGCACGGTGACGGTGATGGCCTCGGTGCGGCTGACGACGATGGTTTCAATGGTCACCTCGCCGTCGAGCACCAGCAGCATGAAATCGGTGTCGTCGATGTCGCCTTCACGGATGAAGGTCGTTCCCTCGGGAATCTTGTGCGGCCGCATGTAGGCCACGATGGTGCGGGCCTCGGCATGGTTCAACTGCAGCAGCGCACTGGGCGCTGACAGCATCTCGGCTGCCCGCTCGGCCGCCGACGAGCCGGCGATGGTCCGCATCCGCCGCTCAGGCACGCGCGAATCGCCGGCATCGGCGATTTTTCTGCCCAGCAGCCGGCCGAGGATGCCGGCGGGCGATGGGCGTACGGCGTTGGCGCTGCTCATTTAGAATCGATGCTAGCTCAAGGAGCGCTGCAGCGTTTAGGCAATTTGCTTAACGTCAGGCTTGAGATGACCAACCGCGCTCACCTGTCCAGACAAGGTGAGAAATGAGCGAAGCACAAGTTCCCCCCATGAAGCTCTCGGGCCTCGAGCCGGTCGCGATCGGCCCTGCCTATACGGTGGAGGACACAGCTGAAGGTCTGTCCCCAAGAAGTTTGTTTGTCAACATCGGCGAGCGGACCAACGTGACCGGTTCCAAGGCGTTCGCCCGGATGATCCTGAACGGCAAGTTCGAGGAAGCGCTGGCGGTCGCCAGGCAACAGGTCGAGAATGGGGCCCAGGTCATCGACATCAACATGGACGAGGCCATGCTGGACAGCAAGGCGGCGATGGTGCGCTTCCTGCACCTGATCGCCAGCGAGCCCGACATCGCCCGTGTGCCGATCATGGTCGACTCGTCCAAGTGGGAGGTGATCGAGGCCGGCCTGCGCTGCATCCAGGGCAAGGGCATCGTCAACTCGATCTCGATGAAGGAAGGCGTCGAAGCCTTCATGCACCAGGCCCGGCTGGTCAAGCGTTACGGCGCGGCGGCCGTGGTGATGGCTTTCGACGAACAGGGCCAGGCCGACACGTACGAGCGCAAGATCGAGATCTGCGAGCGGGCCTACCGCCTGCTGGTCGACGAGCTCGATTTCGCGCCCGAGGACATCATCTTCGACCCGAACATCTTCGCCATTGCCACCGGCATCGAAGAACACAACAACTACGCGGTCGACTTCATCAACGCCGTGCGCTGGATCAAGCAGAACCTGCCGGGCGCCAAGGTCTCGGGCGGGGTGTCCAACGTGAGCTTCAGCTTCCGCGGCAACGACCCGGTGCGTGAAGCCATCCACACCGTGTTCCTCTATCACGCGATCCAGGCTGGCATGGACATGGGCATCGTCAACGCCGGAATGGTCGGCGTGTATGACGAGCTCGAACCGGCCCTGCGCGAACGCGTGGAGGATGTGGTGCTCAACCGGCGTCCCGACGCCGGCGAGCGGCTGGTGGAGATTGCCGAATCCGCCAGGAGCGGCGCCAAGGACGAGAGCAAGAAGAACGAGTGGCGCTCCGGAACCGTGGAGCAGCGCCTGTCGCACGCGCTGGTGTCGGGCATCACCGACTTCATCGTCGAAGACACGCAGGAGGCGTATCGGGCCATCGTCGCCAAGGGCGGCCGGCCACTGCACGTGATCGAAGGCCCGCTGATGGACGGGATGAACATCGTCGGCGACCTGTTCGGCCAAGGCAAGATGTTCCTGCCGCAGGTGGTGAAGTCGGCGCGCGTCATGAAGCAGGCCGTGGCCTATCTCATTCCGTTCATCGAGGAAGAAAAGAAGTTGCAGGCGGCCGCCGGCGAAGACACCAAGGCCAAGGGCAAGATCGTCATCGCCACCGTGAAGGGCGACGTGCACGACATCGGCAAGAACATCGTCACCGTCGTGCTCCAGTGCAACAACTTCGAAGTAGTGAACATGGGCGTGATGGTGCCCTGCCACGAGATTCTGGCCCGCGCCAAGGTGGAAGGAGCCGACATCGTCGGCCTGTCTGGGCTGATCACGCCCTCGCTGGAGGAGATGCAGTACGTCGCGGCCGAGATGCAGAAGGACGACCACTTCCGCATCAGGAAGATTCCGCTGCTGATCGGCGGCGCCACCACCAGCCGGGTGCATACCGCCGTCAAGATCGCGCCGCATTACGAGGGGCCGGTGGTCTATGTGCCCGACGCCTCGCGAAGCGTGGGCGTGGCGCAGGGCCTGCTGTCCGACCAGGCCGCCAAGTACATTGCCGACGTCAACGCCGACTACGACAAGGTGCGCCTGCAGCACGCCAACAAGAAGCAGACGCCGATCTGGCCGCTGGCGAAGGCCCGCGCCAACAAGACGCCGATCGACTGGAGCGCCTACACGCCGCCGGTGCCCAAGATCCTGGGCCGCCGCGTGTTCAGGAATTTCGATCTGACCGAGTTGGCCCGGTACATCGACTGGGGCCCGTTCTTCCAGACCTGGGACCTGGCCGGCCCGTTCCCCGCGATCCTGAAGGACGAAGTGGTGGGGACCGAGGCGGTGCGAGTCTACGCCGACGCCCAGCGCATGCTCAAGCGCCTGGTCGAGGGGCGCTGGCTCAGCGCCAGCGGCGTGATGGGCCTGTGGCCTGCCAACACCGTGAACGACGACGATATCCAGCTGTACACGGACGAGTCGCGCGAGCAGGTGGCGATGACCTGGTGGGGCCTGCGCCAGCAAACCGAGAAGCAGGCGATCGAAGGCAGGATGCGGCCCAGCCGCTGCCTGGCCGATTTCGTCGCGCCGCGCGGCGTCGCCAACGACTACGTGGGAATGTTCGCAGTGACGGCCGGCATCGGCGCCGAGAAAAAGGTCAAGTACTTCCTGGACGACCTCGACGACTATTCGGCCATCATGCTCAAGGCCCTGGCCGACCGGCTGGCCGAGGCGTTTGCCGAGGCGCTGCACCGGCGGGTGCGCGAGGACCTGTGGGGCTATGCACCCGAGGAGCCGCTCGGGGTGGAGGAAATGATCGCCGAGAAATACCGCGGCATCCGGCCGGCGCCCGGCTACCCGGCCTGCCCCGATCACAGTGTCAAGAAAGATATGTTCGAGCTGTTGCAGGCGCACGAGGCCGGCATGGAGCTGACCGAGAGCATGGCCATGATGCCAGCCGCCAGCGTCAGCGGCTTCTACCTGAGCCACCCCGACAGCGTGTACTTCAACGTCGGCAAGATCGGCGAGGACCAGGTGCAGGACCAGGCGCGCCGGCGCGGCGCCGACGTCACGCATATGAAGCGGGTCCTGGCGCCCAACCTCTAGCATTGGGTCGGCCGCTTCCTACGGCTTTCGTCGGGCCAAGCCTATGGCGGCCTGCCGCGGTTGACTTAGGCTGGCGCATGGCATCCTGGTCCGACCGCGTGCCGGGCTGGCTGCGCAACGCGCTGCGGCCTGCCCGTCCTTTCTATCGTGCAGCGCTCCTGTGGAGCGACGCCAACGGCTCGCGCATGAGTGCGGCCATCTCTTTCTACGGCATTCTCAGCCTGGCACCCTTGCTGATCCTGCTGGTGGCCATGCTGGGCTGGTGGCTGGACCGCGAGACGCTGCAGAGCGGGCTGGTCACACAGATCAGCACCATCGTCGGCGAACGCGGCGCCGAAGTGATCCGCAATGCCTTGCTGAGCGCCAAGGAGCCGGCCGAGGGTTTGCTGGCATCGCTGGTGGGTTTCGGCGTGCTGCTGGCCGGCGCCACCGGTGTCTTCAGCGAACTGCAGTCGGCTTTCGAGCGGCTCTGGCGCGGTGGCAAGGAGCCCGAGGAGCCGCAGAAATGGTGGTGGTACGCCGCTTCCCTGCGGCTGCGCGGCATCGCCTATGTGCTGGCGTTCGGCTTTCTGCTGCTGGTGTCGCTGGCCATCTCGACCTTGCTCAATCTGGCTTCCGGCTGGGCCGGCAGCTGGCTGGCGCTCGAACAGGTCGTGCGCGTCCTGAGCGAGGTCGCGGCGTTCGCCATTTGCGCGGCGCTTTTTTTCGGCCTGATGCGCATGAGCTCGGGCCCGCAGCCTTCGTGGCGCAGCCTGGTTTTCGGCGCGGTGGTCGGCGCGACGCTGTTCACGGCGGGTCGCCAGCTGCTGGCGGCGTACCTGTCGAGCGCGGCCGTGGTGTCCGCGTACGGTGCGGCCGGCTCCCTGGTGGTGCTGCTGATGTGGATCTTCTTTTCCGCGGCCATCCTGCTGTATTCGGCCGGCTGCGCGAAAGCAGCTGAGGAGCTCCGGCAGCAAAACGCCGCCAGGAAAGCTGCCGGGGACGATCGGGCGGCTTCGGCCCCTTGGCGCAGCCGCTCGGTCAGCTGACGGCCAGCGCGCGGCGCTGCGCCAGCATCATCGCCAGCACCGCGGCGACGCTCATGGCCAGCAGCAGCCACAGGCCCCAGGCGTAGCCTGCCTCGGCGCTCCACAACACGCCCAGCAGCAAAGGTGCGAGCGCCCGGGCCAAAGCCGACGGCAGGCCCAGCGCGCCATTGAGCGAGGCCACATGGTCCCGGTTGACGTATTGGGCGATGGCCGTGCCCTTGACGATGGTCATCATGCCGTTGCCCATTCCGTAGAGCAGCACGAACACCAGCGCGCCCCACGGGTGGCCGGCGCCTGCCAGCAGCGCCCCCAGGCCCAGCGGAATCAGCATCGGGATCAGCCGGTTGGCCAGGTGCACGTCGAAGTGATGCTCGAAGAAATACAGCAGCAGGCGGCCCAGCACCTGAACCAGGCCGATGCTCGCCGGGATGGCGATGACCCAGGCTTCGGCCATGCCGGCGCCGCGCAACAGGCTGATCATGTGCGGCGGCAAGGCCGCGGTCACTCCCATCATGCAGATCACGAACACGCCGATCAGCAGGAACGGTGCGCTGCGCAGGTAGGCGGTGTGCGAGCGGCGCGGGGCGCCGAGTGCGGCCGCGGCCGGCGCCGGTGGCGCGCCGCGCAGGTGCAGCGCGTGCAGCGGAGCGCAGACCAGCAAGTGAAATGCCGCCAGCACCCACAGCGCATGGCGCCAGCCGATCGACTGGATCAGCCATGCCGACAGCGGGATGAAGACGGTGCTGGCCAGCCCGCCCAAAAAAGTGAGGGTGATGATCGCGCGCCGGAAGTCATGCGGGAAACGCCGCGTCACCACCGCGAACACCGGGTTGTACAAGGTGGCAGCCAGCCCCGCGCCCAGGCCGATCCAGACCGCATAGAAGCCGAGTGCGCTGGAGATGCCGCTGTGCAGCAGCAGGCAGGCGCCCACCAGCAGCGAGCCGCCCGTCATCACCAGGCGCTCATGACCTCGGTCGATCCAGCGGCCCACCGGGTAGGCCAGCGCGCCCTCGGCGAGCAAGGCCAGGCTGAAGGCCAAGGAAGCCTGCGCCCGGGTCAGCCCCAGTTCGCGTTCGACCGGCTCCATCAGCAGGGCGAAGGTGTAGAACACGCTGCCCCAGGTGATCAGCTGGGTGAGCGACAGCCAGCCGACCAGCCGGCGGTCATACGTCGGCGGATTCGAAATGCTGGAGCTCATGTTCCAATTGTGCCGCGAGCAGCTGACACCGGCGGTCGGGCGCGCCGCGCCTCGACTGAAACCAGGCCTTGGCGAAAGCCAGGTCCTGCCGATGCGGCCCAGATGATTTCCCGGGTCTTGGCGCTGCGTGCCTACGGCGTCACTGACGGCAACGCGGCGTGGCCGCCGTGGTGCGCCAGGACCCACTCATCCCGCGTTTGCCGCAGTCAGCGCCCGCCGGTACTGCACCGCCTCAGCCACATGCGCGACCTCGGTGGCCGCCGTGCCGGCGAGGTCGGCGATGGTGCGCGCCACCTTGAGCGTGCGGTGGGTCGAGCGCGAGCTCCACCCCAGCCGCGCGGCGGCGATGTTGAGGAATTTCCCGGCCGCGTCGCCCAGCGCCACATGAGCGTCGATCTCCTTGCCTTGCAAGGCCTGGTTCGCCTTGCCCTGCCGCCCCATGGCGCGTTCACGAGCGACCTCGCAGCGCTGCCGGATGGCGTCGGTCGGTTCGCCGGCAGGCGCGTTGAGCAGTTCTTCCGGCGCGATGCCGGGCACCTCCACATGCAGGTCTATCCGATCGAGCAAAGGGCCGCTCAACTTACCCTGATAACGCAGCACCTGGTCGGGGGTGCAGCGGCAGGCCTTGCGTGGCGAGCCCAGATAGCCGCAGGGACACGGGTTCATCGCGCCGATGAACTGGAAGCACGCTGGAAATTCTTCCCGCCGCGCCGCCCGCGAGATAGTGATCTGGCCGGTCTCCAGCGGCTCGCGCAAAGCTTCCAGGGCGGCGCGCGGAAATTCGGGCAGCTCATCCAGAAACAGGACGCCGTGATGGGCCAGTGAAATCTCCCCCGGCCGCGGCGGCGAGCCGCCGCCGACCAGCGCCACGGCGCTCGCCGTATGGTGCGGGCTGCAGGTGGGCCGCAGACCCCAGTGCGCCTGGGAGAACCGGCCGCTCAGGCTGGCGATCGCTGCGCTCTGCAGCGCCTCCTCGACCGTCATGGCGGGCAGCAGGCCGGCAAAGCGCTGGGCCAGCATCGACTTGCCCGAGCCTGGCGGCCCCAGCAGCAGCAGGCTGTGGCCGCCGGCCGCGGCGATCTCCAACGCCCGCTTGGCGCCTGCCTGGCCTTTGACGTCGGCCAGGTCGGGATAGCGCGCGGCTGCTTGCTGCGGCTGGGCCACCACCCGCGCCCAGCCGTCGCCGCCTTGCGGTTCCTGCGAGGGCAGGAACTGGCGCGCCACGTCCAGCAGGTGGTCGGCGCGATAGACCTGGGCATCGGGCACCAGCGCGGCTTCCTCGGCGCTGGTGGGCGGCAGCACCAGCCTGGCTGCGGCGCCGGCCGCGTGCAGCGCCAGGCTCATCGCCAGCGCGCCGCGGACCGGCCGCAGCTCGCCGGACAGCGACAACTCGCCGGCGAACTCCCAGCCGGCCAGGCGGGTGCCATCGATCTGCCCGCTGGCCGCCAGGATGCCCAGCGCGATCGGCAGGTCGAAGCGGCCGGAGTCCTTGGGCAGGTCGGCCGGCGCCAGGTTCACCGTGATGCGCTTGTTGTGCGGAAATTCCAGCCCGCAGTTCTGCAAGGCCGAACGCACTCGTTCGCGCGCTTCCTTGACCTCCACATCGGCCAGCCCCACCAGCGTGAAGGCGGGCAAGCCATTGGCCAGGTGCACCTCCACCGTGACTGCGGCCGCCTGCAGGCCGACCAATGCCCGGCTCTGCACCAAAGACAGGCTCATCGTGACTCCCTCCCCAATCGGGTGCATGTTGTTTTGTGGTGCCGGAAAAAACCGCGCATGCACCAGCCATGTGCATTCCCTGACGGTTGACGCTATGTAACTGATCAACGCGCGGGACCGGCATTCGGTGGACGGCGTTGGCGGTCTCGTGATCCATGGCACGCCTCCTGCTTAGGGTTGAGTTCAACACATCCTTTCCTCAGGAGAACTCAGTGGAATTCAAGATCGCCCAAAAAATGGTGCTGGCTGCCCTGGCTCTGTCTGGTGCCGCGTTCGCCCAGTCGCCAGCCGCACAGCCGGACTACACCTTGTCCTTCAATGTGGGCGCGGTGAGCGACTATCGTTTTCGGGGGCTGACCCAGTCGCGCTTCAACCCGGCGCTGCAAGGCGGCGCGGACTTCGCCCACAAGAGCGGCTTCTACCTGGGCACCTGGGCCTCCACCATCAAGTGGATCGAGGACGCCGGCGGCGACGCACCCGTCGAGCTGGATGTGTATGGCGGCTACAAGGGCAGCTTCGGCGCCGTGGGCTATGACGTCGGCGTGCTGCGCTACCAATATCCGCGCTCCGAACTGGCCGTCAGCCCGAACACCACCGAGATCTATGGCGCCGGCTCGTTCGGCCCGCTGACGCTGAAGTATTCGCACGCCGTGACCAACGCGTTCGGTTTCGCCAGCAGCAAGAACAGCTACTACCTGGACGCCAGCGCCAGCTTCGACCTGGGCAACGGCTTCAGCCTGGTGCCGCACGTCGGCTATCAGAAGATCAAGAACTTCAGCGCCGGCTCGTACACCGACTACGCGCTGACAGTGGCCAAGGACTTCGGCAACGGCTTTTCCGCCAGCGCCGCCGTGATCGGCACCGACGCCGACGACACCGTCTACTTCACCCCGTCCGGCAAGTTCAGCGGGAAGAACGGCCTGGTGGTGGGCGTGAAGTACAGCTTCTGAACCCGCCGATTCCCAAGGAGACACCTATGAAACTGGTCACGGCCATCATCAAGCCATTCAAGCTGGACGAGGTGCGCGAAGCCCTCTCCGCCATCGGGGTGCAGGGCATCACCGTCACCGAAGTCAAGGGCTTCGGGCGCCAGAAAGGCCACACTGAGCTGTATCGCGGCGCGGAATACGTGGTCGATTTCCTGCCGAAAGTGAAGATCGAGGCGGCTGTGTCGGACGATCTGGTCGAGCGCGTGATCGAAGCCGTCGAGGCGGCGGCTCGCACCGGCAAGATCGGCGACGGCAAGATCTTTGTCTACAACCTCGAGCAGGTGGTGCGCATTCGCACCGGCGAAACCGGCAAGGAAGCGCTGTAAGCAGCGGCCCCTCCACCCCAAAGACGAGACACGATCATGAGAAAACTTCTTGCTTCCCTGGCCCTCGGCCTGGGCCTGTTGACCGGCGGTACGGCCGCCTTCGCGCAGGCGCCCGCAACCCCAGCGGCGACCGCTGCCGAAGCGGCCCCCGCGGCGGCAGCCACCGCCACCACTGCCGTCGCACCCTCGGCGGCTCCCGCAGCGGCACCTGCTGCCGAGGCCGCGCCGGCCGCGGCGCCCGCCCCCAAGATCGACTCCGGCGACACCGCCTGGATGCTCACCTCCACCATGCTGGTCATTCTCATGACCATTCCGGGGCTCGCCCTGTTCTACGGCGGCCTGACCCGCTCGAAGAACATGCTGTCGGTCCTGATGCAGGTTTTCGTGATCTTCTCGCTGATCAGCATCCTGTGGGCCTTCTATGGCTACAGCCTGGTGTTCTCGGGTGAGGGCAGCTTCATCGGCGGGCTGGACAAGATCTTCCTGAAGGGCGTGTCGCTGGAAACCTTCGGTGCCTTGACCACCATTCCGGAATACGTTTTCGTCGCCTTTCAGGGGACCTTTGCGGCCATCACGGTGGCGCTGATCGTCGGCGCCTTCGCCGAGCGGACCAAATTCGCGGCCGTGCTGGTGTTCGCAGTGCTGTGGTTCACTCTCAGTTACCTGCCGATGGCCCACATCGTCTGGGGCGGCGGTCTGCTGGCAAAAGACGGCGCGCTCGACTTCGCGGGCGGCACCGTGGTGCATATCAACGCCGGTGTCGCCGGCCTGGTCGGCGCCTACCTGGTAGGCAAGCGCATCGGCTACGGCCGGGAGGCCATGACGCCGCATTCGCTGACGCTGACGATGGTGGGCGCCTCGCTGCTGTGGGTGGGCTGGTTCGGCTTCAACGCCGGCTCCGCCGGCGCGGCCAACGCCTCGGCTGGCCTGGCCTTCATCAACACGGTGCTGGCCACGGCCGCCGCCACGTTGTCCTGGATTGCGGGCGAAGCGCTGGCCAAGGGCAAGGGCTCGATGCTGGGCGCCGCTTCCGGAGCTGTGGCGGGCCTGGTCGCAGTCACCCCGGCTGCCGGCTTCGTCGGCCCGATGGGCTCGATCATCCTCGGCCTGATCGCCGGCCTCGTGTGCCTGTGGGGCGTGGGCGGCCTGAAGCGCATGCTGGGCGCGGACGACGCCTTCGACGTGTTCGGCGTGCACGGCGTGGGCGGCATCGTCGGCGCCGTGCTGACCGGCGTGTTTGCCGCCCAGGGCCTGGGTGGCACCGGCGGCCTCACCCCTGACACCTTCTCGATCGGCGGCCAGGTCTGGATCCAGGTCAAGAGCGTGCTGTTCACCATCGTCTGGTCGGGCGTGGCCGCGCTGTTCGCCTTCAAGGTGGCCGACCTGCTGGTGGGCCTGCGCGTGACCGAGGAAGAAGAGCGCGAGGGCCTGGACATTTCGGCCCACGGCGAGACCGCCTACACCCGCTGACGACCCACCTGCGGCCCGGGCCGCAGGTGCAAAACGCAAAAGAGCAGGTTTCTCCTCTGGACGTTCGGCCCGCGATGCTTCGGCAGAGCGGGCCGTTTTTTCTGGCGGCGAGCCGTGGCCCGGGCGATGCAGGATGCGGGCACAATGGGTTCAGGAGGACAGCCAGGCTATGGTTCAACTTCAGGCAGGTGCGCTGGTTTGCGAACTCGAACCCCGGCTGGGCGGCTGCATCGCCGGCCTGTGGCTTGGCGGCGTGCCCGTGTTGCGCTCGACGCCGGCGGGCCAGCTGGCGTCGGCCCGGCAGGCCGGCAGCTATCCGCTGGTGCCATTTTCCAATCGCATCGCGCACGCCACCCTGCAATGGCAGGGCACGCGGCATCCGCTGGTGCAGAACAACGCACCCGAGCCGCACGCCATTCACGGCGTCGGCTGGCAGCGCCCCTGGCAGGTGCTGGAAAGCGATGGCAGCTATGCGTTGCTGGCCTATGAGCACCCGGCCGACAGCGCCTGGCCGTTCGCCTTCGACAGCTCCCAAACCGTGCGGCTGGGAGCGCACGGGCTGGAGCTGACGCTGTCGCTCACCAACCAGTCCGCCCAACCCGCCCCTGCGGGGCTGGGCTGGCACCCTTTCTTCGTGAAGCGGCCGCGCAGCCGCATCATGTTCGAGGCCACCGGGCGCTGGGAGATGGGGCCGGACAAGCTGCCGACCGGGCGCAGCCCCAACCCCGGTCTGGATGTGGATTGCGCCGACCTGGCGGTCGATCACTGCTTCGACGGCTGGAGCGGCGCGGTGCATCTGCGCGACGAAGTGCTGCACACTCGAATCAGCTCCAACCTGAGCCGCCTGGTGGTGTTCACCCATCCCACGCGCGACACCGTGGCCATCGAGCCGGTGAGCCATGTCAACAACGCCGCCGACCTGGTGCATGCCGGCGCCGACCCCGCCGCGCTGGGCCTGGCAATCCTGCAGCCGGGCGAGTCGATCACCGCGCAGATGACGATCTCCGTGGAGGCAGCCCCATGAACGCCTGGACCACCGTGGTCGCGCAGCCCGACCGCCTGGGCGAGTCGCCCTTCTGGCATCCGCAGGAGCGCCTGCTTTATTGGATCGACATTCCAGGCCGCGCCCTGCGACGGGCCGACCCGGACGGTGGCGCGGTGCAGAGCTGGCCAATGCCCAGCGAGCCTGGCTGCATCGCGCCGGCGCGTTCCGGCGGCTTGGTGGTCGCACTGCGCGACGGCATCTACCGGGCCCGCGCCTGGAGCGAGCCACTGCAACGTATCGTCGGTTTCGGCTACGACGCGGCGACGACCCGCTTCAACGACGGCAAGGCCGACCCCGTGGGGCGGTTCTGGGCCGGCACGATGTACGAGCCGCGCGATGCCCGCAAGGCCGAGCTCTACAGCATCGACATGCGCGGCGCGGCCAGCCGCGACGGCGAGCCCCTGGTCGAACTGAAGGCCCACAACGCGGTGACGGCGAATGGCCTGGCCTGGTCGGCCGATGGCGGCACGGTGTACTGGGCGGACACGCCCCACCATGTAATCCATGCCTGGGACTGGAACGCCCAGACCAATGAGATGAGCGGCTACCGGGTGTTCCAGCAGTTCGCCGGCAAGCCGGCGGGCTGGAAGCCTGGCGACGCGGGCTACGGCGGACGCCCGGACGGGGCGGCGGTCGACAGCCAGGGCAACTACTGGTGCGCGATGTTCGAAGGCCAGCGCCTGCTCCGGTTTTCGCCCGCGGGCCAGCTGCTGGCCGAAATCCCCGTGCCGGTGCGCTGCCCCACCATGCCGTGTTTCGGCGGCGACGACCTGAAGACCTTGTTCGTGACCAGCGCCAGCGACAATCGGCCGCCCGAGGAGCTGCAAGCCTTCCCGCAATCGGGCTGTGTCATTGCCACCCGGGTCGAGGTGGCCGGCCTGCCCGTCAATTTCTTCATCGACTGATATCGAAAACATCAAGCGGCGCGGGCGCTGGGGCCAGCCGCGCGCCGCGTACCATCCTGGCATGGACCTTCTTCTCGGGCCGATCGTCGAACGCATCCGCGCTGCCGCAGCCGGCGGCACGCCGCTGTGCGTCCGCGGCGGCGGCAGCAAGGATTTCTATGGCGAGCCGCCCCAGGGCGAACCGTTGTCGACGGCGGTGCTGGCCGGCATCACCAGCTACGAGCCGAGCGAGCTGGTCGTGACGGTGCGTGCCGGCACCCCGCTGGCCGAACTCGAGGCCACGCTGGCCCAGCGCGGCCAGTGCCTGCCGTTCGAGCCGCCGCACTTCGGCGCTGGCGGCACCGTGGGCGGCATGGTGGCTGCGGGCTTGAGCGGCCCGGCCCGCGCCAGCGCCGGCTCGGTGCGCGATTTCGTGCTGGGGCTCACCCTGGTCAATGGCCGCGGCGAGGTGCTGGTCTTCGGCGGCCAGGTCATGAAGAACGTGGCGGGCTATGACGTGTCCCGCCTGATGGTGGGCGCGCTCGGCACCCTGGGCTTGATCGCCGAAGTCAGCCTGAAGGTGCTGCCGGTGCCGCCGGGCGAGGCCACGCTGAAATTCGAAATGAGCCAGGCCGAGGCCTTGCGGCGGCTGAACGAGTGGGGCGGCCAGCCGCTGCCGCTCAATGCCAGCTGTTGGGTCGACGACGCCGGCGCTCCCACGCTCTACCTGCGCCTGCGCGGCGCGGTCGCCGCGGTCGAGGCGGCCTGCAGGTTGCTCGGTGGCGAGCGGCAGGACAACGCGCAGGTCGCGCCGGATTGGTCCTTGTGCCGCGACCAGCACCTGCCCTGGTTCCAGCAGCGCGGCGAGCGCGATCTGTGGCGGCTGTCGGTGGCGCAGACCGCGCCGGTACTCGACTTGCCGGATGAGCCGCTGATCGAGTGGCATGGCGGCCAGCGCTGGGTCCGGGCCTTGCCGGGCGAGGCGCCGCGCCTGCGCGAGGCGGCGGCGCGCGCCGGCGGCCACGCCACCTTGTTCAGGGTGGCCGACGGCACTGCCCGGACCGCACCAGTGCCGCGATTCGCCCCGCTCGCGCCCTCGGTCGAGCGCATCCAGCGCGAACTCAAACGCCAGTTCGATCCGGCCGGAATCTTCAACCGCGGCCGGATGCACCCCAACCCTTAGGCCTTCATGCAAACCCACCTCGCTGCTGAATTCAAGGGCACGCCGGATGGCGACGAGGCCGAAGCCATCCTGCGCCGATGTGTGCACTGCGGCTTTTGCACGGCCACCTGCCCCACCTACCAGGTTCTGGGCGACGAGCTGGACGGCCCGCGCGGGCGCATCTACCTGATCAAGCAGGTGCTCGAAGGCGAGCAGCCGACCCGCACCACGCAACTGCACCTGGACCGCTGCCTGACCTGCCGCAATTGCGAAAGCACCTGCCCCAGCGGCGTCGAGTACGGCCGGCTGGTCGATATCGGCCGCCGCGTGGTGGAGGAGAAGGTGCCGCGCGGCGCCGGCTCGCGCGCCCTGCGCTGGGCACTGAAGGAAGGCCTGACCTCGCCGCTGTTTGCGCCGGCGATGAAGCTGGGCCAGGCCCTGCGGCCGCTGCTGCCGCAGGCGCTCAAGGACAAGGTGCCGGCCCGGCAGGATGCCGGCCGCTGGCCGGCGCGGGGGCACGCGCGCAAGGTGCTGATGCTGGCCGGCTGCGTGCAGCCGGCGATGATGCCCAACATCAACGCGGCGACTGCCCGCGTACTCGATGCGGCCGGCATCCAGGTGCTGGTCGCCGTGCAGGCCGGCTGCTGCGGCGCGGTGAAGTTCCACTTGAACGACCAGGCCGGCGGCAAGGCCCAGATGCGCGCCAACATCGATGCGTGGTGGCCCCATGTCGAGAGCGGCGAAGTCGAGGCGATCGTCATGAATGCTTCAGGGTGCGGCGTCACGGTGAAGGAGTACGGGCATCTGCTGCGGCACGAACCCGGCTACGCCGACAAGGCCGGCCGCATCAGCGAACTCACGCGCGACCTGAGCGAGCTGCTGCCGGACCTGGTTGCGGCGCTGCGCGGGAAGGTGACGCCGACAGCGGGCCTGCTGGCATTTCATCCGCCCTGCACGCTGCAGCACGGCCAGCAATTGCGCGGCGGGGTCGAGGCGCACCTGACGCAGCTGGGCTTCACGGTGAGAGTCGCCATGAACGAGTCGCACCTGTGCTGCGGCTCGGCCGGCACCTACTCGGTGCTGCATCCGGAAATCGGGCATGAGCTGCGCGACCGCAAGCTCGGTCATTTGAACGAACTGCAGCCGCAGGCCATCATCTCGGCCAATATCGGCTGCATCACGCACCTGCAAAGCGGCACGGCGACGCCGGTGCGACATTGGGTCGAACTGCTCGACGCTGCGCTGCCACCCTCCTGACAGCACCTTGTCAGGAGCCTCGCGGCACAGTAACGTCCCTCCATGCGCCGCGCCGACCGCCTGTTCCACATCATCCAGCTGATTCGCGGCCGCCGCCTGACCACGGCCGCCTACCTGGCGCAGCGGCTCGAAGTATCCGAGCGCACCATCTACCGCGACATCGCCGATCTGCAGCACCAGGGTGTGCCGATCGACGGCGAGGCCGGCGTGGGCTACCGGCTGGGTGCCGGCTTCGACCTGCCGCCGATGATGTTCACCCAGGACGAGGCCAAGGCGCTGGTGGCCTCGGTGCGCATGGCCCAGTCCTGGCTGGATCCGGTGCTGGCGCAAGGCGGCCAGGACGCGCTGGGCAAGATCATGTCGGTGCTGCCGGCCGAAGCGCGCGTCGCCGCCGAGGCGCTGGCCGTTTATGCGCCGCCGGGCGGTCTGCCGCAGGCGACGCAGCGCACCTTGCAGACCCTGCGCGAAGCCGTGCAGGAGCGCTGCAAGGTCTTCATCAATTACCGCGACCTGAGCGACAAGCCCAGCGAGCGCACGCTGCGGCCGCTGGGCTGTTTCTATTGGGGCAAGGTCTGGACGCTGGCGGCCTGGTGTGAACAGCGCAGCGACTTCCGCAGCTTCCGGATCGACCGGGTCAGCTACGTGCGCCGGCTGGAGGAGCGCTTCCGCGACGAGCCCGGCCGAACCCTGGCCGATCTGGCACGGCTGAACGACAAGCAGGCGCGCGAACAGGGCTGGGCGGCTTAGTCAGCGCGCGGGTCCGGCAAGCGCATCGCGGTAGCGGCGGCTGCACGGGACCAGGCCGCCATCCTTCATCCGCAGCCGCGCGTCGCCACCGTCGAGCGGCTCTATCTCGGCGATGCGGTCGAGGTTGACGGCGTAGCTGCGGTGCACCCGGGCGAAGCGGGTGGGATCGAGCTGGCCCAGAAAATCGGTGAGGGTGGCGCGCAGCAGGTAGTCGTGGCCATTGACCCGCAGGCCCAGGTAGTTGCCTTGGGCTTGCAGCCATTCGATGTCGGCCGCCGCTATCAGGAACTCCTTGCGCAACTTGCGCACCAGAAAGCGCTCGGGCCGCGACGGCGCTGGCGCGGGCGGCTCTCCCGCGGGTGGCTCGGCGGCGTCCAGCAGCCGGGCCTCGCCTTGCATGCGCAGCAGCACCAGCCGGTAACTGAACAGCGCGATCAGGATCAGCGCGTAGCTGCGCACGTCCTTCAGGTACTCGTAGAGCAGGACCGTGGGCAGGTCCGGCATGCGGTATTGAGCGCCCATGAGGGCGTAGGCGGGATGGCGCAAAGCCTGCATCAGCGCCACGTGGGCCATGCTGAAAGCCACGGTGCCGCCCAGATGCGCCAGCACGTGGCGCGGCAGTGTGTCCCAGCGCAACGGAAAGCGCCGCTCGAAGGCGAAGATCGCGGGGATCAACAGCCCCACCGCGAGGTTGCTGGTGAGCTCCCAGGTCAGCGGCTGCCAGAACGGGTGCGGGTGCGAACCGCGGCCCAGGTCGATCCAGATGCCGACGCTGTTGAAGGCGATCTGCAGGCTCAGCACCGTGAGCCAGAAGGCGATCTCGAATTTCCGGCGGTGGGGCTGAAACCGGGCCAGCCAGGCAGTGGCGGTGTCGGACATGGGCCGAGTCTAGGGGAAGCCCCTGCATTTCATCCCTGCGCGCCGCCGCTCGTCACAAAAGGGCCCGCCTTCGTCCCGAGCCGCTCCCCGCCGCGATGGCGGCCGCACACCATCGCGCCCTGCTTCCGGAGAAAACACGATCATGAACCGCCGACACGATATCGACGCACTGCGGGCATTGGCCTTTGCCCTGGTCATCCTCTACCACGTGGCCATGTACTACGTGGCCGGCTGGGGCTGGCACCTGAAGAGCCCGTACCCGGCCGACTGGCTGCAATGGCCGATGCGCGCGCTCAACCTGTGGCGCATGGACCTGGTGTTCCTGGTCTCCGGCCTGGCGCTCGGTTTCCTGCGGCGCGGAAGCACCCCGCTTCGCCCATTGGCTTTGCTGGGCCGGCGCAGCGTGCGGCTGCTGCTGCCGCTGGCCTTCGGAATGGCGGTGATCGTACCGTTCCAGCCTTACGCCCAGGCCGTGGCCAATGGCTCGGTCGCGCCGGGCTTCGGGCCGTTTCTGCTGCGGTACTACAGCGGCGGACCGTGGCCGGCCGGCGCCTTCGACGGCTGGGATTTCGGGGTCACCTGGAACCACCTGTGGTACCTGCCCTACTTATGGCTGTACACCGCGGCGCTGGCCTTGCTGCTGCCGGCGCTCGAATCGCCCGCGGGCCGCCGCCTCCAGCGCGCCTTGCTGAGCCTGCGCGGCGGCCAGCTGCTGCTGGCGCCCGTGCTGCCGCTGCTGGCGTATTCCACGCTGCTTTGGCCCCACTTTCCGGTCACCCATGACCTCGTGCACGACGGCTGGGTGCATGCGGTGTATTTCAGCCTGTTTCTGTACGGCTGGTGGATCGGGACTGATGCGGGCTTCTGGGCCGAGGCCACGCGGCTGCGCTGGCCGGCACTCGGTCTGGCGCTGCTCGCGCTGGCCGCGCTGATCGGCTTGCGCAACTGGCAGCCGCTGGGAGACGCAGGCATCCGCCAAGCCGGGCGTTGGCTGGCCGACTTCTACCTGTGGTTCAGCCTGCTGGCGATCCTGGGCTGGGCTCACCTGAAGCTCAACCGGCCGTGGCCCTGGCTGGCATGGGCCAATGAATCGGTCTATCCCTGGTACATCCTCCACCAGACGATCATCATTGCACTGATCGTGGTGCTGGCGCCGCTGCAACTGCATCCCTTGCTCGAGGCCGCCATGCTGTCGATCGGTACCGTGGGTGGCTGCTGGACGCTCACGGCGGCCATCCGTCGCAGCCGCTGGCTGCGTCCGTTGTTCGGACTCAGGGCCGCAGTCAGGCCGAAAGTGCCTGCTCGATGTCCTTCGCCAGCGATGCCGGCGAGTCCGCCGGCGCGTAACGCCTGATCACCCGGCCGTCCTTGCCGACCAGGAACTTGGTGAAGTTCCACTTGATGGCCTTGCTGCCCAGCAGGCCTGGCGCCTCGGCGCTGAGCCACTGGTACAGCGGGTCTGCGCTCGGGCCCTTGACGTCGATCTTGGCCATCATCGGGAAGCTCACGCCGTAGTTGACCTGGCAGAACTGCGCAATCTCATCGTTGGCGCCCGGGTCCTGTGCGCCGAACTGGTTGCAGGGAAAGCCCAGCACCACCAGGCCTTTCGGCCCGTAGCTCTGGTGCAGTTCCTCCAGTCCGCCGAACTGCGGCGTGTAGCCGCAAGCACTGGCGGTGTTGACGATGAGCAGGGCCTTGCCCTTGAACTGGTCCAGCCCCACGGGCTTGCCGTCGATCTGCCGCGCCTCGAAGTCGTAGATGCTTGTCATGTGGTCATTGTGCGCCAAGCCCTCGCCGCCGTGCCGGACCTTCCGGCCAGGCCGACCAGATGGCCGCGGAGAGAATCAAGGCGCCGCCCAGCCAGGTGCGGACGTTCATCTCGGCGGCGCCCAGGGCCACCGCCGACAGGCTGGCGAACACCACTTCCGACAGCATGATCAGGGCTGCGGCATGCGCGTTCATCCGCGAAGCGCCGTATTGCAGGGCTATATTGCTCGCCAGAAAGCCCAGGCTCAGCGCCAGGCCGACGCCGGCCCAGGCCATCTGCGGGGTCGGCGGTGCGGCAACGAAGCCCGCTGCAACGCCCAGCAGCCCGGCGCCCGTGGCCAGTACGGCGCCGCCAGTGAACATCGCCAGAATGCGCGGCGGCGCCGGCACTCGGTGAAGCTTGCGCAGCAGGATGTTGGTCAGGGCGAAGCTGAAGCCGCCCATCAGGGCCAGCCAGTCGGCTGCGCTTTCGGGCACCGGCCAGGGCGAGCCGGCTGCCTTCAGGACGATCACCACGCCGGCCATCGCGAGCGCCAGCCGCAGCAGGGAAACCGGCGTGGGCTTTTCGCCGAGCAGCGGCCAGGCCAACACCACCGTCCAGGCCGGCATCAAGTAGAACAGCAGCACCACCCGCACCACGTCGCCCACGGTCACGGCCCAGTTGAAGCCGACGTTGGTCATGCCGGCGGCGGCCATCAAGAGCCACAGCAACGGCTGGCCGGCGAAAGCCCGCCAGGCGGTGGGCCGCAGCGCCAGCAGCAAGCTGAGCGATACCAGATAGACCAGCGCGGTGGCCCACAGCGGATGCAAGCCGTGGGCCTGCAGGTAGCGGAAAGGCCACCAGGAAACGCCCCACACGAACGCATTGAGCACCAGCGCCAGCGCCGGCAGCACCGGCGCCGCCGCCGCCCGCGAACTAGCCATGCGGGTTGTCGTGCCGGGCAACCTTCAACAGATGGTCGAGTTCTTCGCGGTACTTCACGGTGTTGCTCCGGTGCCAGCGCATGATCAGCCACATCACGCCGGCCACTATCAGGCCGAAGCCCGTGATCGCACCAAAGGCCGACATGCCCAGGCCGGCCGACAGGCTGTAGAGGGCCCCGAGCCCGAGGATGCAGGCCTGCTCGTTGAAATTCTGGACGGCGATCGAGCGACCGGCACCCATGAGGTTGTGGCCCCGGTGCTGCAGCAGCGCATTCATCGGCACCACCAGGAAGCCGCCCAGGCCGCCCAGCAGGATCAGGAACGGCGCCGCAACCCAGACGTTGGTGATGAAGTTCATCGCGATGATCAGCACGCCCATGAGGATGCCCATGGGGATGACGCTGGTGGCGGTGTCCAGCCGCATGCGCATCGATGCGACCACGGCGCCCACCGCCGTGCCGATGGCCACCACCCCGCCCAGCGACGAGGCCTGGGTGGTGCTGTAGCCCAGCGCCGCGGCGCTCCAGGCCAGGATGATGTAGCGCAGGTTGCCGCTCACGCCCCAGAATAAAGTGGTGGTCGCCAGCGAGATCTGGCCCAGCTTGTCGCGCCACAGGCGCGAGTTGCAGGTCCAGAAATCGGGCACCAGCTCCAGCGGGTTCTTCGGCATGGGGCGCATCTCCACCCCGGTCAGCGGAATGCGCAGGTTGAACCAGGCCGCGATGATGTAGACGAAGATCAGCACGAAGATGGCGCCTTCCGGCCCGGTGTCGATGCCGGTGTCGAACAGCGGAAAATCGATCGCCAGCATCCGGCTGGCGATGGCGTGGCCGACCAGCTGCCCGCCCAGCAGGATGCCCAGGATGATCGAAGCGATCGTCAGCCCCTCGATCCAGCCGTTGGCCTTGACCAGCTGCGAGGCCGGCAGCAGCTCGGTGAGGATGCCGTACTTGGCAGGCGAGTACGCTGCTGCGCCGAGGCCCACCACGGCGTAAGCCAGCAGGGGGTGCGAGCCGAACAGCATCATCAGACAACCCACGATCTTGATGGCGTTGCTGGCGAACATGACGTTGCGCTTGGGCCGGGCGTCGGCGAACGCGCCCAGCCAGGGCGCCAGGATGACATAGAAGAGCGCGAAGATCGGGACCAGCGCGGCTCTTTGCCACTCGGCGCCGCCGCTGGTTCGAATCAGTTCCACCGCCGCCACGAACAGCGCCTGGTCGGCCAGCGACGAGAAGAACTGCGCCGCCATGAGAGTGTAGAAACCGCGCTTCATTGGCTGGGTGGTGGCGCATCAGGCGGGCTGATGGGCTGTGATTTTTAGGGCTGTCTCCAACTGACAAGGGGTTATATCACGCGGGGTAATGACAAAATCCGGTCATGCCTCGCCCGATCCAAGCCACCATCCACAGCCCCGCCTTGCGTCACAACCTGGCCCGCCTGCGGGCGGCCGCACCCGACGCCAAGGTGTGGGGCGTGGTCAAGGCCAACGCCTACGGCCATGGCATCGAGCGTGTGTTCGACGGCTTGCGCGGGGCCGATGGCTTTGCACTGCTGGACCTGAACGAAGCCGAGCGGGTGCGCGCGCTCGGCTGGCGCGGCCCTGTGCTGCTGCTCGAAGGGGTGTTCGAGCCGCGCGACCTGGAGCTGTGCTCACGCCTGAACCTGTGGCACACCGTGCACTGCGCCGAACAGATCGACATGCTGGCAATGCACAAGACGCACCAGCCGCACCGCGTCTTCCTGAAGATGAATTCAGGCATGAACCGGCTGGGCTTCACGCCTGAGCGTTTCCGCGCCGCCTGGACCCGGCTGGATGCGCTGCCGCAGGTGGACGAGATTTCGCTGATGACTCATTTCAGCGACGCCGACGGCCCGCGGGGCATCGCCCATCAGGCGACGCTGTTCGACCAGATCACGCGCGACCTGCCGGGCGAGCGCACCCTGTGCAACAGCGCGGCCAGCCTGCGTTTCGGGCAGGACCCGGCAGTGCGCGGCGACTGGGTCCGGCCCGGCATCGCCGTGTACGGCAGCGCGCCCGACTTCCCCGACCACGACATCGCGCACTGGGGCCTGCAGCCGACGATGACGCTGGCCAGCCGCATCCTCGCGGTGCAACAGCTCGCGCCGGGGGACACGGTGGGTTATGGCTCGAGCTTCGCCGCCGAGGGCCCGCTGCGCATCGGCGTGGTGGCCTGCGGTTATGCCGACGGCTACCCGCGCCACTGCGCCACCGGCACCCCAGTGCTGGTGGAGGGCGTGCGCACCCGGATGGTGGGCCGCGTCAGCATGGACATGATCACGGTCGACTTGACACCCGTGCCCGAAGCAGGCTTCGGCGCCGAGGTGACCTTGTGGGGGCGCGCCGGCAATGGCGCGGTGCTGGCCATCGACGAAGTGGCGCGCGCCGGCGGCACCGTGAGTTACGAGCTGATGTGCGCGCTGGCGCCGCGGGTGCCGGTGGGGGTCGAATGATCTGCGTGGAAGCTGCCAGCCCCTCGATCCTGCAGTTGCGGACGAGCTAGCGCCTTCGCATTCGCGCCCATCATCAGGGCGATCAGCAGCAGCGTCGCAAAGGCGGCGCCGCTGAGGGCGCGGGGTGAAGTCATCGGGTGGGCATCGCAGGGCGGCTCAGACCACCGCCGGGCCGCTCCCAAGGTGGGCTGGGCCCCCTCGGGGGGCAGCGAACGAAGTGAGAGTGGGGGCGAACAGGATGCCGCAGATCGCGCTGCAATCGATGACGAGGATCTGATAGGCCTGCGGTGGCTCGGCAACGTAGAGCTTGCGCGTGGCAACGCTCATCGACTGTCGCGGTCCTGCCGGATGATATCCACGGACATGGGCCCTTCGGTGAACGGCTGCGGGAAGCGTTCGAGGTGCTCGGCGTAGATTTGCTCGATGGATTTCTTGCCTTCGCGCGGGTTCGTGCCTCCCCGCTTTACGCCGCCGGCCGCGTGCAAACCCAGCGGACCGACCGGCTGGCGGTCCCTCGCAGCCTCGGATTCATTGGCGGCCTGTTCGATGATGGCCATCAACTCGCCCTGCAGGGATCGGTGGTTCCGAGATGCGCGAAGGCGCAACGCCTCAGCCAGGCGTTCCGGGACATCCTTGATGGAGAGATTAGCCATTCTTGGCTCCAAAAATGTCAGATCGAAGCCATTATGGATCTGTTATGGAGTCAATACAGCCCTCGGACCCGGGCGTGCAGCCGTGCCAGCCCCAGCAAAGCATCGGTGAACGGCGTCGGTACCTCGGTCAGCTCGCCCAGTTCCTTCACCACGGTGACCAGCGCGTCCAGCTCAACCGCCTTGCCTGCCTCCACGTCCTGCAGCATCGAGGTCTTGAAGGCGCCCAGCTTGCGGGTGACCTGGTGCCGGTCTGCCGGTTGCTGGTCGATCGGGATCCCGATGCGCGCGCCGATGTCGCGCGCCTCCAGCATCACGCGGCTGATGAAGCCGCGCACCAGCTCGTCGTCCAGGATCAGGTCGGTGGTGGCGCCGGTGAGGGCACTCACCGGGTTCACGGTCATGTTGCCCCACAGCTTGTACCAGGTGTCCTTCTGGATCTGCTCGGACAGCACGGCCTCGAAGCCGGCCTGCGCCAGCAACGCCGTCAGTTCGCGCACGCGGGCCGTCTGTTCGCCCGAGGGCTCACCGACGATCAACTTATGGCCGAAGTGATGGCGCACCTGGCCCGGGCCATCGAGCGAACAGCTCGCGTGCACCACGCAACCGATGATGTGGCGCGCCGGCACCTGCCGCGCGATGCTGCCGTCGGCGTCGACCGCCTTCAGGCGCGTCCCGGCGTAACGGCCACCGAAGCCCTCGAAGAACCACCAGGGGACGCCGTTCATGGCCGTCAGCACTACGGTCAGCGGCCCCAGCAGCGGCCCGATGCCCGCAGCCACCTCGGCCATGGCGGGCGCCTTGACGGCGACGATCACCAGGTCCTGCACCCCTAGCGCGGCCGGGCTGGCATGGGCAGCCACCGGCACCTCCAGCGTTTCGCCGCCCTGGTGCAGCTGCAGCCCGTGCTGCTGCACCACCTGCAGCGTCGCGCCGCGCGCGACCACGCTGACTTCGCAGCCGGCTCGCGCCAGCCTGACGCCCAGCCAGCCGCCGATGGCGCCGGCGCCGTAGATGCAGACCTTCATCGGCGCGCTCCTCAGTTTTTGTAGCTGCTGTCGATGCGATCGACCCGCCGCACCAGCGCGTCGAAGACATCCTGGCCGGCGCCGAAGCGCGCATCCCACTGGAAGGAATCGGCCACCGTGCGGGCCGCCACCGCCTCGGGTACAGCAATGGCCGGGCCGAGCGCGGCTTGGGCGGCCTGCACGTCGCAGGCGCGCTGAAGCGTCCACAGCCGCACGAAAGCCATCGGCAGCGTCGGGCCCCAGGCCAGCAGGCCGTGGTTGCGCAGGATCACCGCCGGCTTGTCGCCGATGTTCTTCAAGAGCCGCGGCGTCTCGTCGGAGTGGATCGTGATGCCCTCGAAGTCATGGTAGGCGACCAGGCCATGCAGCTGCGCGGAATAGAAGTTGTTCTGCGCCAGGCCGCCTTGCGTGCAGGCCACCGCCAGGCCGTTGGTGGTGTGGGTGTGCATGACGCAATGGGCGTCGGCGATGCCGTCGTGGATCGCCGAATGCACGGTGAAGCCGGCCGGGTTCACCGGCCAGGGGTTGTCGTCGAGCTTGTTGCCCTTGAGGTCGATCTTCAGCAGGTTGCCGGCCGTCACCTCGCTGTAGTGCAGGCCGAAGGGATTGATCAGGAACTGCTTGTCGTTGCCGCTCACGCTGGCCGGCAGGCGCACCGTGATGTGGTTGTAGATCATCTCGGTCCATCCGAGCATGTCGAAGACCCGGTAGCAGGCGGCAAGCTGCACGCGCGCCTGCCACTCGTCCGGGTGCATGCCGGTTGCCGCTGCGGGTTTCATGATGGCGCTCATCGAGATCTCCTTCAATAGGTCTTGCTGGCCGGCAGCGCTGCCGCTCCGTCCTTGAAGCGTGCGGCCAGCGCGCTGGTGGCCCGCGCCAGCAGGTTGGTATCGAGTCCGACGGCCACGAAGGTCGCGCCCAGCTCGAGGTAGCTGCGGGCCAGCGCTTCGTCGGGGCTCAGGATGCCGGCGGCCTTGCCGGCCTTGTTGATGCGGGCGATGGCGTCGGCAATGGCGTCCTGCACCTGCGGGTGGCCCGGGTTGCCGACGTGCCCCAGCGAGGCCGACAGGTCGGCCGGCCCGATGAAGATGCCGTCGACACCTTCCACCGCGGCGATGGCGTCCAGGTTGTCCAGCGCTTCGCGGGTTTCCGCCTGCACCAGCAGGCACGTCTGGTCGTTGGCTTCCTTCGCATAGCCGGCATAGCGGCCCCAGCGCGAAGCGCGGGCGCCGCCCATGCCGCGGATGCCGCCGGGCGGGTAGCGCATGGCGCGCACCAGGTCGCCGGCCTGCTGAGCGGTGTCGACCATCGGCACCAGCAGGGTCTGCAGCCCCAGGTCGAGGTATTGCTTGATGAGCGCGGTGCCGACGTGGCCGTGGCCGACCGGCACCCGCGCGATGGCGTGCGAGCCGGGGTACGCGGCGATGGCTTGCGCCTGCTGCAGGATGCTGCGCAGGTCGTTCGGCGAATGTTCGCCGTCGATCAGCAGCCAGTCGAAGCCGGCGCCGGCGCAGATCTCCGCCGTGTAGTGGTCGGCCAGGCCCAGCCACAGGCCGATCTGTGCGCGCTTTTCGGCGAGTGCCTGCTTGAAGGGGTTGAGGGGTGTTTGCATGGCTGAACCTTAAACGAATCGAAACTCGAAGCGCCCGAGCGGGCCATAGTCGGCGTCGAAGAGATCGCCCTTCTTCGCTGCCACGGGCCGCGTGAACGAGCCGGCCAGCACCACTTCGCCGGCCTGCAGGCACTCGCCCCAGGGTGCGAGCTTCATCGCCAGCCAGGCCACGCCGACGGCCGGGTGGCCCTGCACACCGGCTGCCAGCCCGGTTTCCTCCACCGCGCCGTTTTGCCGCAGGATGGCGCCGCACCAGGGCAGGTCCAGCTCGCTCGGATGGACCTTGCGACCCCCCAGCACGATGCCGGCGTTCGCCGCGTTGTCGCTGATGGTGTCTTGCACCTTGCGCATCGCCCGGGTGTGGCGGTCGAACTGCTCGATGCGCGAATCGATGATCTCGATCGCCGGCGTCACGTACTCGGTCGCTTCCAGCACCTGCTCGATGCCGATTTGCGGGCCTTCGATTTTTCGCTTGAGCACGAAAGCCAGCTCCACTTCGACCCGTGGCGCGATGAAGCGCTCGGTGGGAATGTCGCCCGGCTCGAAGAACATGTCGTCCAGCAGCGTGCCGTAGTCTGGCTCGTCGATCTGGCTGGACAGCTGCATCGCGCGCGACGTGAGGCCGATCTTGTGGCCGCGCACCGTTCGCCCCGCGTCGATCTTCATCTTCACCCAGGCCCGCGAGACGGCATAGCCGTCCTCGACAGTCATGCCGGGGTGGCGTTTGGAGAAATGCTCGACCTGCTGCCGCGACTGCTCGCTCTGGTTCAGCTCGGCCGCGAGTTGGTCGATAAGGTTCTGGTCAAACATGGGTCTGCCGGCAAAGCGGATTCATTTTTTGAAGAGGGGGTGCAGATTGCTGTGCTTGGCGTCGTACACCTGGCCGGGGCTCTCGTCGATCTGGATCGTCACGCCGACATGGTGCTTGCCGAAGGCTGCGACGAAGTGCTTTTGTGCCAGTTCGAGCAGCGCGTCGCCGGCCGCTTTCTTCATCGCATCGCTGCGTCCGGGCGCGATCCGCACATTGATGTAGCAAAACCCGTGGTCGCCGCCGTCGGCCACCGCGTGGTGCCGCGCCGGATAGGCCAGCACCCGGGTGCCGCCGATGGGAAACACCTGCCGGCCGGCTTCGTCCTTCTGGCCGGTCAGTGCCTGCGCGATCTCGCGGCACAGCACGGGAAAGTCGACCTCGGACTCGAGGTTGGCGGTGTACTGCAGGACAACGTGCGGCATGGCGTCACTCCACTGTCATGGTGGCCGCGGTGCAGCTCACCGCGAAAATGGGGATGGGCTTGCAATACAGCACCGTGCCACGGCCGCGCGCAGCAGCGGCGACGGCCAGGAAGGTGCGAATCTCGAAGCCACCCTGCCCGGCGTCGCGGTAGGTCGCCTCGTCGGTGTATGACAGCATGGCGTCCCGGTCGTTGCGGCTCCAGCGCTCCAGGAACTCGTGGTCCCAGGTTTCGTTGACCTTGCCCGAATCGGGCGTGGCCGGCCAGTGCGAGATGCCGCCGGTGCCCACCAGCGCAATGCGTTCGGGAACTTTGTCGCACGCGCGGCGCAAGGCTTCGCCAAAGGCCCAGGCCCGGTGCAGCGGCGTCAGCGGCGGTCCCTGGCAATTGATGTTGACTGGGATGATGGCCTTGTCGTAGCGTGGCGTGAGAAAGTGCAGCGGCACCATGATGCCGTGGTCGAACTTCCACTCTTCCGCGTAGGCCACGTCGACGGTCTGCATCACTTCGCGGATCAGGCGCTGCGACAGTTCGGCGTTGCCCGGCACGCGGGTCTTCTCGATGCCCAGCCATTTCGGGTCTTCGATGGGACCCTCGTAAGCATCGGCCATGCCGATCGCATAGGCCGGCATGTTGTTCATGAAGAAGTTGGCGAAATGCTCGGCCGCGATGACGATCACCGCGTCGGGCCGTGCCGCTTCGAGCTGTTCGCCCATGCGCCGGAACTGCGCGTGGAACTCGTCCTTCACCGCCGCATCGGCCAGGTGGGCGCGGCCGGTGATGCCCGGCGCGTGGCTGCACACGCCTGCGAAAACAAGGCTCATGGCGATCTCCTGAAGGCAGCGCGATGGAAAGATGCCGTCATACCCCGGCCACTTTTTCGTCCGTGCCGGTGGTCATGGCGTAGATGCCGGCGCGCACCGGGCCGTACTTTCGCACGCCCTCGCGCATGGCTTCCAGGTAGTCAGCCCAGGGCATGCCCAGCAGCGGTGCGAAGTGCATCAGCAACTGCCCATTGCAGCCCAGCACGTAGAGCTTGCCGATGTCGCCGTCGCGAATGGCTGTGCGTTCCTCGTCGTCCAGTTCGTAGTCCGCCAGCAGCTGGTCGCGCGCCGCACCGCCTTCCAGGTAGCGCTGCTGCACTTGCTGCTCGCGATTGAGGGCATAGAGAAACTTCTGCATCGAGTACAGGCTCATGGCGTGCCTTTCAGGCGCCCCAATGGGGAATGTGGTGGCTGCCCAGCGAGACCGCGATGTTCTTGGGTTCCAGGAACACCTCGTAGCTCCAGGTGCCGCCTTCGCGCCCCGTGCCAGAGGCCTTGGTGCCGCCGAACGGCTGGCGCAGGTCTCTTACGTTCTGGCTGTTGACGAAGCACATGCCGGCCTCGATCGACGCGGCCACCCGGTGGGCGCGTCCGATGTTCTCGCTGAACACGTAGCTGGACAGCCCGTAGGGAATGTCGTTGGCTTTCTCGATGGCGTCGGCCTCGTCCTTGAACGGGATCAGGCAGGCCACCGGCCCGAAGATTTCCTCCTGGGCGATGCGCATGCGGTTGTCGACATCGGCAAACACGGTGGGCAGCACGTAGTTGCCTTGCTTCACGCGAGCCGACACGGGCGGTGCTTCCAGGCCGCCGCACAGCAGCGTGGCGCCTTCCTTGGGGCCGAGCTCTATATAGCTGCGCACCTTGGCCAGGTGCCCTTGCGAGATCATCGGGCCGATGATGGTTTTTTCATCCAGCGGATCGCCCACGGTCAGGCGCTTGGCGCGCTCGACGAACTTGCGCGCGAAGTCGGCATAGATCGACTGCTGCACCAGGATCCGGCTGCCGGCGGTGCAGCGTTCGCCGTTGTTGGAGAAGATCATGAACACGGCGGCGTCGAGCGCGCGCTCGAGGTTGGCGTCGTCGAAGATCACGAACGGGCTCTTGCCGCCCAGCTCCATGCTGAACTTCTTCAGCCCGGCTTCCTTGACGATGCTGTTGCCGGTGGCGGTGGAGCCGGTGAACGAGATCGCCCGCACGTCCGGGTGCCGTACCAGCGGCTCGCCGGCTTCCTTGCCGTAACCGTGCACCAGGTTCAGCACTCCCGGCGGGATGCCGGCCTCCAGCGCCAGCTGGCCCAGCCGGTCGGCGGTCATCGGCGACAGCTCGCTCATTTTTAGTACGGCGGTGTTGCCGAACGCCAGGCAGGGAGCGACCTTCCAGGTGGCGGTCATGAAGGGCACGTTCCACGGCGACACCAGCGCGCAGACCCCGACCGGATGGAACAGCGTGTAGTTCAGGTGGGTTTCGGTGGGGTAGGTGTGGCCATCCACCCGGGTGCACATCTCGGCGAAGTAGTAGAAGTTGTCGGCCGCGCGCGGCACCAGTTGCTTGCCGGTCTGGACGATCACCTGGCCGGTGTCGTTGGTTTCGGTCCGAGCCAGCTCGGGCACGTGCGCGGCGATCAGGTCGCCGAGTTTGCGGATCAGCTTGGCGCGCTGCGGCGCCGGCAGCGCGGCCCACTTGGGGAAAGCGGCCTTGGCCGCCGCCACCGCCGCCTGCACTTCGGCTTCGCCTCCCTGCGCCACTTCGGCCAGCACTTCCTGCGTGGCCGGGTTGACGGTTTCGAAATAGTCTTTGCCGGCGACTGACTTGCCGTCGATGAGGTGATGGATCTGCTGCATGGATTACTCGATGGTGTTCGTGAGGGCCCCGATGCCCTCGATCTCGGTCACGACCACATCGCCGGGCCGGCAATCCACTACCCCGTCGGGCGTGCCCGTCAGGATCAGGTCGCCGGGGCGAAGGGTCATGAAGCTTGAAAAATATTCAATCAGGAAGGGCACGTCGAAAATCATGTCGCGGGTGTTGCCCGACTGGGTGAGCTGGCCGTTGACGGTGGTCCTCAGCGCCAGCGCCATCGGGTCGGGCACGTCCTTCGCGTCGACGAACCAGGGTCCGAGCGGCGTGGTGGCGTCACGGTTCTTGACCCGCAGGTTGGGCCGGTACCAGTTCTCCAGATAGTCGCGGATCGCATAGTCGTTGGCCACGGTGTAGCCACCGATGAAGCCATAGGCGTCGCCACGCTTCACGTGCCGGGCGGACTTGCCGATGACGACGGCGAGCTCGCACTCGTAGTGCATGAACTGCACGCCCTCGGGCCGGCGGGTGAACTGGCGGTGGCCGGTGAGCGCGCTCTCGCCCTTGAGAAACACCAGCGGCTCCTCCGGGGCCTTGAACTCGAGTTCCTTGGCGTGGTCGGCGTAGTTCAGGCCGAGCGCAAGGATGGTGCGCGGCTGCCGGGTGGGCGCCAGCGGCGGCAGCCAGGTGACGGCATCGAACGGCACCCGGCGGGCGTCGTCCAGGATCAGCTGGCCGTCGCGCTCGACTGCGTTCTGCGCCAGGCCTTCGTAGATGATGCGGGCGTATTTCATGGTTTCTCTGCCACCAGGGTGTTGACCAGCGTGCCCAGGCCCTCGGCGCTGATCTCGATCTCGTCGCCGACGCGCGCCAGCGGCCGGCCCAGGTCGCAGCCCAGCATCAGCACGTCGCCTGCGCCCAAGGTCATGAACTCGCCCACGTCGGCCAGAAGCTGCGCCGCCGGCCGCACCAGACCGGCGAAGCTGACGCTTTGTTTCAGCTCGCCGTTGATGCGGACCTGCAGCTGGAACGCGGCCGGGTCCACCGACGGCGCGGCGGCCAGGAAGCCGCTGCCGATACCCAGGAAGCCATCCAGGCACCGGGTCTTGACGGGCGGGCGAAAGTAGCTGGCGTGCGGCACGCACAGGTCGTTCATCAGCAGGTAGCCGGCCAGCTCGCCAGGCGCTTTCATGACCATGCCGATGGTGGCGCCGATTTCCACCTCGGGCACATGGGCCGGCACGGGAATGGCGGCGCCGCTCGCGCTCCAGGTATTGGCTGGCTTGATGTAGAGCACTGGCGCCTTGGGCGGCGCCTTGTAGGGCGGCTCGCTCATTTTCGGCGCCCAGGCCTGCAGTTCGCTGCGGAAGTTCAGCAGCGTGCCGTACACCGTTCTCAGGGAAGGAAGACTCAAGGTTGCTCCAGTTCAATGACTTGGTCGAGCAAGCCGTAAAGCTCAGCGAGCTTTTGCTTGCCCAACGACTTTTCCATCCAGGCGTAGTGGTCCTCGATGGTGCGCGACAAGGTCTGCACCAGCTTGAGCCCTTTGGCGGTCGCCTCGACCGCCGTGCGGCGCTGGTCGGCCGGATCGCGCTCGCGCCGCACCAGCCCATCGCGCTCCATCCGCGCCAGCACGCCAGTGAGGCTGGGTCCCAGGATGAATGCCTCGCGCGCGATGCGTCCGGTTTCCACTGCGCCGTTTTCGCCCAGCACCCGCAACACCCGCCACTGCTGGTCGGACAGGCCGTGCTCACGCAGGCTGGGCCGGGTGTGGGCCATCACCGATTCGCGCGCCTGCAGCAGCAGGCGGGGCAGGTTGCGGTGAACGAAGGGCGTGGTCATGTCAGGCGATTAATTAACATGTTAAATGATTATCGCCCAGATGCCAAATCGCGAACCCTTCAGTCGACGGTCGCGCCCGAGTCCTTGATGACCTTGCCCCAGCGCTGCGTCTCGGACCGGATGTAGGCGGCCAGCTGGTCCGGACTCATCGGCGTGGAGACCGGCTCGAAGCCTTCGCTCGCCAGCCTGGTGCGCAGGTCCGGCTGGGCCATCACCTTGGCCAAGGCATCGGCGTACCGGTTGATCAGCTCGGGCGGCGTGCCGGCCGGAGCGACCAGGCTTTGCCAGGCCACGGCCTCGAAGCCCCGGGTGCCCGCCGCACCTGATTCAGCCACCGTGGGCACCTCGGGCAAGGCCGGTTGCCGCTTGGCCGAGGTCACTGCCAGAGCGCGCAGCCGGCCGTTGCGGACATGCTGCAAGGCCGGCGGGATGTCGCTGAACATCAGCTGGATCTGGCCGCCGAGCAGGTCGGTGACCGCCGGGCTGCTGCCCTTGTACGGCACATGCTTCAGGTTGGCGCCGGTGGCGGCCTTGAACATTTCCATGCCCAGGTGATGGGGGCTGCCGTTGCCGGCCGAGCCATAGGACAGGCCCTCGGGCTTGGACTTGGACAGCGCCACCAGGTCGGCGACAGTCTTGACCGGCACCGAGGCGTTGACCACCAGCAGCAGCGGCACTGCGCCGATCATGCCGATGGGCGCGAAGTCCATGGCCGGGTCGTAGCTGAGCTTCTTGTACAGCGAGGGGTTGATCGCCAAGGTGGTGCTGGTGGCCACCAGCAGCGTGTTGCCGTCGGGCGTCGAACGCGCCACATGCGCGGCGCCGATGCCGCTGCCGGCGCCCGGCTTGTTCTCGACGATGATCTGGCGGCCGGTCAGCGGCGCCATCTCCCGGGCCAGCATCCGGCCGAGCATGTCGGTGGTGCCCGCCGGCGCATACGGCACCACGATGGTCATGGCCTTGTCGCCCTGGGCGAACAAGAACGTGGGCGCGGCGGACGCGGCCGTGGCGGCGGCGAGGCGGGCAAGTGCGTGGCGTCGATTCATGAAGATGTCTCCGGAGTGGTGGATGAAGCGCCGCGCAGCTGATCGATCAGCGCCAGCGGATGGTCGGGAACCGAATTGCCACGCCAGGCCACATGCTGGTCGGGCCGAGAGAGAACCAGTGCATGTCGATAGACTTCGCCGCCCTCGGCGGAGTTCACATCGAGCACCTGCAGCGGCAGGCCGCGCTGGCGTGCCGCGGCCTCGAGCGCGCGGGTGTCCAGCGCCGGGTCGAAGCGCAGCAGCGTGTAGTCCGGCCCTAGCGCGTCGTACAGCGAGCGGCCGTCGTCCAGCCAGACGTGCGGCGTGCGGCAGCCGGGTACCGTGGACGGGGTGAATTCGTCCATCGTGTAGCCGGGCTGGGGCTCGCCGTCGTAGGCGATCAAAGGCGACTGGTCGTAGTAGTAGCCGAAGTTCAGCCCGCCGCAGCAATACTGCCTGACGTTGAGCTCATACAGCGCCTGGCCGGCGGCCGCGCGGGCCGCTGCGCCCGCCGGCCCTGGCGCCTCGATGCCGGGCGGCACGCCCTCGCGCTGCTTTTGCAAGGCGAGCGCGTGGTTCATGGCGAAGCGCGAAACCTGTTCCGTGATCGGCTGGCGCTCGGCCTCGTAGGCGGCCAGGGCGCCGTCGCCCGCCCAGCCCTTCAGCCGGGCGGCCAGCACCCAGGACAGGTTCATCGCGTCGGCGATGCCGGCGTTCATGCCATAGCCCGCCATCGGAATCCACAGGTGCGAGGCATCGCCGCAGATGAACACGCGCCGGTCTCGGAAGCGGTCGGCCACCAGCCGCCGGCCGACCCAGTCTTCCTTGGAGATGATCTCGTATTCGAAGTCGGCGCCGACGCCGAGAATCTGGCGGATCGCCCAGTCGCGGTCGACCGACTCGAAGTCGCTTTCGTCGGCCGTCAGGTAGTTGTGCAGCAGCCAGGTCTCGCGCCCGTCGATGGCATAGACGTTGCCGCAGCGGCGCGGGTTGAGCGAGAAAGTCGCCCAGGCCGGCTTCTGCTTTGCCAGGCCCAGCAGCGAAGGCGCGCGGAAGTAGGTGGACTGGACCCGGCCAACCTCGTCGGTGCCCGACAGCCTGGCGCCGATCTTCTTGCGAACGCCCGAGCGCCCGCCGTCGCAGCCGATCAGGTAGTCGCAGCGAATTTCCACCGCCTTGCCGCTGTCCAGGTTGACGCCGACCGCGCGCACGCCATCGGCGTCCTGGGTGAAGTCGTCGATGCGGGTGCGGTTGAGAATCCGCAGGCCGGGGGTTTGCTCCGCATGGGCGAACAGCACCGGTTCCAGATAGATCTGGTTGATGCGGTGGGGCGGCTCGGGAGTTGGCCACCCGGTGTCCGGTCCGACGCTGGCGGTGTAGCGGTCTTGCCGGGCAGGAATGGGGATGCGCGACAGCTCCTCACCCGTGAATGTGGTCCGGTAGGCCACGTCGTTGGGATAGTCCGCCGGCAACCCGGCCTCGCGCAGCGCCCGGGCGACGCCCAGGCGGCGGAAGATTTCCATAGAGCGGGCCGACACGTGATTGCACTTCACATTGGGCGGCTCGCCGCGCTCGCGCACTTCGGCCATCAGCACCTCGACGCCGCGCTGCGCCAGGTCCATCGCCAGGGTCAGGCCGACCGGTCCGGCGCCGACCACCAGCACGCGGGCCTGCAGTGTTTCTGCCATACAACCTCCAGAAACGCCAAAGACATTGATTAAAGTCAAAAAGACTTCAGGCGGACAATGAAACTTTCATGGCGATCCATAAAAAACCCCTATCAATGAAAGGCGTGCCGTCGGTGCGGCAGTTGCGCGCCTTCGTGGCCGTCTACTACAGCGGCCATGTGTCGGCGGCAGCCGAGCAGCTGGCGCTGTCGCAGCCGGCGGTCACGGTGCTGCTGCGCGAGCTCGAAGACAGGCTGGGTGTCCGCCTGTTCGACCGCACCACCCGCACCCTGCGGCGCACCGACGCCGCCGCCGAAGCCATTGCCTATGCGGAACGGGCGCTGGCCGAACTCGAAGCGCTGGGGACCAGCATGGCGGAACTTTCGGGCAGCCGGCGCGGCCGCGTGCGCATCGCAGCCACCTCGACCATCGCGCAGACCTTGCTGCCCGCGGCGGTGCGCCGCTTTCAGGACCTGCATCCCGGCGTCAAGGTGACGATCGACGACTGCGCGCCGGGCGAGTTCGTCGAGACCATCCTGGGCGAGCGGGTCGACCTGGGCATCGGCACGCTGGAAGGGCCGCTGGCCGGTTTGCAGGAAGAGGTGTTCGTGCACGACCGTCTCAGCGCGGTGGCGATCGCCGGACCCGGGTTCGAGCCCGGCACGCCGATCACCTGGAAGCAACTGGCGGCATTGCCGGTGATCACCGTCCGGCCGGGCTACGGTGTGCGCCGGCGCATCGACCGGGCGGCCGACAAGGCCGGCGTGACGCTGGCCATCGAGCACGAGGTGTCGCTGCTGACCACCGCCGTGGCGATGGCCGCGAGCGGCCTGGGCGTGGCCGTGGTGCCGGCCTCGATCCTGATTCCCGCGCAATACCCGCAGCTCACCGCGCGCCCGCTGACGCGGCCCTCGGTAGAGCGCAGCACCGCGGTGGTGTTCAAGCAGGACCGCTCGCTGCCGCCGCCGGCGCGCGCTTTCGCCGATTTGCTGGCGCGCGAGTTCGGCTCCCGCTGAGCATCAATACACTTGCACCCATGGCCAAGGAAAAAACCAGCTTCACCTGCACCGAATGCGGCGGCAGCAGCCCGCGCTGGCTGGGCAAATGCCCGCACTGCGAGGCCTGGAACACCCTGATCGAAACCGTGGCCGAAGGGCAGGGCTTCGCCAGGAATCGCTTCGCTTCGCTGGCCAAGACCGCGGAGGTGACGGCGCTGGCCGACATCGAGGCCAGCGAGATCGAGCGCACGCCGACCGGCATCGCCGAGCTCGACCGGGTACTGGGCGGTGGCATCGTCGAGGGCGGGGTGGTGCTGATCGGCGGCGACCCCGGCATCGGCAAATCCACCTTGCTGCTGCAGGCGCTGGACGGGCTGCAGCGCCTGTCGGTGCCCACGCTCTATGTGACCGGCGAGGAGAGCGGCGCCCAGGTCGCGCTGCGCTCGCGCCGGCTCGGCCTGGACAATTCCCAGGTGAAGGTGCTGGCCGAGATTCAGCTCGAAAAGATCCTGGCGACGATCGCTGCCACGCAGCCGGCGGTGGCCGTGATCGACTCCATCCAGACCGTCTACTCGGACCAGCTGACTTCGGCGCCCGGTTCGGTGGCGCAGGTGCGCGAGTGCGCCGCCCACCTGACACGCGCCGCCAAGGCGGGCGGCACCTGCATCGTGCTGGTCGGCCACGTCACCAAGGAGGGCGCCCTGGCCGGGCCGCGCGTGCTGGAACACATGGTCGACACGGTGCTGTACTTCGAGGGCGACACGCACTCCAGTTTCCGCTTGGTGCGCGCCATCAAGAACCGCTTCGGCGCGGTCAACGAAATCGGCGTCTTCGCCATGACCGAAAAGGGCCTCAAGGGCGTCACCAACCCCAGCGCGATCTTCCTGTCGCAGCACAGCGAGCCGGTGCCCGGCAGCTGCGTGCTGGTCACGCTGGAAGGCACCCGGCCGATGCTGGTCGAGATCCAGGCGCTGGTGGACAGCGGCGGGCCCAGCCCGCGGCGCCTGTCGGTCGGCCTGGACCGCGACCGGCTGGCGATGCTGCTGGCCGTGCTGCACCGCCACGCCGGCGTCGCCTGCATGGACCAGGATGTGTTCGTCAACGCCGTGGGCGGCGTGCGTATCAGCGAGCCGGCCGCCGACCTGGCGGTGATGTTGGCCATCACCTCCAGCCTGCGCGGCAAGGCTTTGCCGAAAGGCTTCATCGCCTTCGGCGAAGTCGGCCTGGCCGGCGAGGTGCGCCCCGCGCCGCGCGGCCAGGAGCGCCTGCGCGAAGCGGCCAAGCTGGGCTTCTCGGTGGCGGTGGTGCCCAAGGCCAACGCGCCCAAGAAAGGCAGCCGCGAGATCGAAGGGCTGGCGATCCATCCGGTCGAGCGCATCGAGGAAGCCATGGAAGTGGTCAGGAGCATGGGATGAAGCCGGCCTTGGCATCGCGGCAGAGACACACGGTGGCGGACTACGCACTTGCCACAGCCGGCCTGCCGTTCAACGCCGCGAGAATGTCGAAATGAACCTGCAGAAGATCCTCATGCCCGTGCTGGGCGTGCTCCTGGTCGCGGCGGGCTGGATCAACTATGGCTGGGCCGGCGTGGCGGTGGTCGTGACCGGCCTGGTCATGTGGATGCTGCTGCACTTCACCCGGCTCACCCATGTGCTCAAACGCGCGGCCGATCGGCCCGTGGGATACGTCGCCAGCGCCGTAATGCTCAATGCCAAGCTCAAGCCGGGTGTCAACCTGCTGCACGTGATCGCCATGACCCAGGCCCTGGGCGAACTGGTCTCCCCCAAGGACGTCGAGCCCGAGGTCTTTCGCTGGACCGACGCCAGCGGCTCCAGCGTCACCTGCGAATTCACGGGCGGGCGCCTGGCAAAGTGGACGCTGTCCCGGCCGGATTCCGCGCCGGAGACCGCATCCGAGGGCACGCCGCCGCCCGCGCCCTAAAATGTCGGGTTCGAGCGAACCGACACCTCCCAATAGGAATTCCATGAGTGCACTACCTTCGATGGCCGACCGCGACGGCAAGATCTGGATGGACGGCGAGATGGTGGATTGGCGTGACGCCAAGATCCACGTGCTGACCCACACCCTTCACTATGGCTGCGGCGCCTTCGAAGGCGTGCGGGCCTACAACACCGTCGACGGCACGGCCATCTTCCGCCTGCAGGAACACACCGAGCGGCTGTTCAACAGCGCCAAGATCCTGCGCATGACCATTCCCTTCTCCAAGGAGCAGGTCAATGAAGTCCAGCGCGACGTGGTGCGCGCCAACAAGCTGGAAAGCTGCTACCTGCGCCCGCTCACCTGGATCGGATCGCAAAAGCTGGGCGTCAGCCCCCGGGGCAACCAGATCCACCTGATGGTGGCCGCCTGGGCCTGGGGCGCCTACCTGGGCGAGGAAGGCATGAAACGCGGCATCCGCGTCAAGACCTCCAGCTACACCCGCCATCACGTCAACATCACCATGACGCAGGCCAAGGCGGTGAGCAACTACACCAACTCGATCCTGGCCAACATGGAGGCGCTGGACGATGGCTACGACGAGGCGCTGCTGCTGGACAGCTCGGGCTTCGTTTCCGAAGGTGCGGGCGAGAACATATTCGTCGTCAAGGGCGGCGTGATCTACACGCCCGACCTCTCTGCCGGCGCGCTCAACGGCATCACCCGCAACACGGTGTTCCACATCTGCAAGGACCTCGGGATCGAGATCGTGCAAAAGCGCATCACGCGCGACGAGGTCTACATCGCCGACGAGGCTTTCTTCACCGGCACCGCCGCCGAAGTCACGCCCATCCGCGAGCTCGACCGCATCGAGATCGGCGCCGGCTCACGCGGCCCGGTCACCGAAAAGATCCAGAGCGCCTTCTTCGACATCGTCAACGGCCGCAACCCCAAGTACGCCCACTGGCTCACCAAAGTATGAACAACGCTTCCACGCGCAAGGAAGCCGTGGTCGAGCTGCTGGCCACGGACCTCAATGCCAACGGCGGGGTGTTCTGCCCGAGCCCGCTGGCCGACATGAAGCTGTGGAACAGCCATCCGCGCATCTACCTGGACGTGGCCGCCTCGGGCGAGGCCAAGTGCGCGTACTGCGGCACCGTCTACCGGCTCAAGGCGGGCGAGCACTTCGGCGGCGCCCACCACTAGTTGGCACCTTCATTGGGGTCGGATTCCAATTTGTCCCGCGCGCTGGTCATTGCCCCGCAGTGGATCGGCGACGCGGTGATGACCGAGCCGCTGCTGCGGCGGCTGCATGCGCGGGGCGAACGGCTGGCGGTCGGGGCGCTGCCCTGGGTGGCGCCGGTCTACCGGGCCATGCCGCAGGTCGATGAGGTGATCGAGTTTCCCTTCCAGCACGGCGGCCTGCAGTTTCAGGCCCGGCGCAAGCTCGCTCGTCAGGTCGAGGGGCGGTTCGACACCGCCTACGTGCTGCCTAATTCCCTCAAGAGCGCGCTGCTGCCGTTCCTGGCGAGCATCCCGCGGCGGGTCGGCTATTTCGGCGAAGCCCGGGTCGGCCTGCTCACGCACCGGTTGAAAAACCCCAGGGACAAGCCGCCGATGGTGGCCTTCTATTCCGCGCTCAGCGGCGAGCGCGAGGGGCTGGAGAACGACCGGCCGCGCCTGCAGATCGAGCCTGCCCAAGTGGCGACCGCACTGGCCGCGCAGGGCCTGCAAGCCGGCGCCTATTACGTGTTCGCCCCCGGCGCGGAATACGGCCCCGCCAAGCGCTGGCCCGCCAGCCACTTCTCGGAACTGGCCAGGGAACTGGATGCATCGGCCATCCTGCTCGGGTCGGCCAAGGAGGCCGGACTGTGCGAGGAGATCGCGGCGGCGGCGGGCGCCGGCCGCTGCGTTTCGCTGGCAGGCAAGACCTCCCTGTTCGAAGCCTTCGCCCTGATCGCCTCGGCGCGCGCGGTGATCAGCAACGACTCCGGGCTGATGCACGTGGCGGCCGCTTTTGGCGTCGCCCAGGTGGCCGTGTTCGGCTCCTCCAGCCCGCGCCACACCCCGCCGTTGAACGACCGGGCGCGCGTGATCTGGCTGAAGGACGATCCGGCCTACCAGCCGCCGCTGGACTGTTCGCCGTGCTTCCAGCGCGAATGCCCGCTCGGCCACACCCGCTGCCTTCACGACGTCACGCCCGGCCGGGTCCTGGCCTTGCTCTGAATTCATTCGTCAACCAGAAGGATCCCGGCCGCACGGTCCAAAAAAAACAGCCACCTTGCGGTGGCTGTATCAAGTCCTTTGGGAGGACGTCGTTGGGAGACCTGAAGAATCGTGGGCCTGAGCCTCGTGGCGGCGGCGGGCGCGTGACAGCGTTGATGCAACTCTAAAGCGCCGGAGCTGGATTTGCCATCCTCCAAACGGAGGAGCAATGGCCAGGACGCGTTTTTTCCGGTGACTTTCTTCACGAACTCAGGGTGCTGTTCGAAATTTTTACACAGCTAAACACTTTGTGACATCGGCACGCGCAGCACGAAGCAGGCGCCGCCGCCCGCCTGGTCTTCGCAGTGCACCGAGCCACGATGGCGCAGGGCGATCGAGCGCACCAGGGCCAGGCCCAGCCCGACGCCGCCGAATCGCTCACTGGCGCCGGCGAGGCGATAGAACGGCTCGAAAATTCGCTCGCGCTCGGCCACCGGCACGCCCGGACCACGGTCGCGCACCCGGATCACGGCCTCGCCCCCTTCCCGTTGCAGCTCTACCGACACCGGGCCGCTGCTGTAGCGACGGGCATTTTCCAACAGGTTACGCATGGCCCGGCGGAGCAGCCGCGACACGCCCTCCACCACCAGCGGCCGGCCGTCCGCGGCGGGCACCAGCTCGGCTTCGGCGCGTGCGCATTCCTCGGCTGCCAGGCCGGTGAGGTCGACCGGTTCGAAGGTGCCGATATCGGTTTCCTTGGCGTCGAGCCGGCTGGCCAGCAGGATCTCGTCGATCAGCTGGTCGAGCTCGGCGATGTTGCGCTGGATCTCCTCGCGCGAGGCCGGCGACACGGCCGGGTCCATCAGCTCCAGGCCCATGCGGATGCGGGCGAGGGGCGAGCGCAGCTCGTGCGAGGCATTGGCCAGCAGCGACTTGTGCGATTGCAGCAGGCTTTCGACCCGCTCGGCTGCATGGTTGAAGCGCTGCGCCAGGAAGGCCAGCTCGTCCGAGCCCGATTCCTCGATCCGCGCCGACAGGTCACCCTCGCCCCAGCGCTCCACGCCCAGCCGCAGGTCGTCCAGCCGCTGGGTCAGCCGGCGAACGATGGGATAGCTGCCCACGGCGACGGCCAGGGCGACGATCCCCAGGATCCACAGCAGGCCGCCCGGCCCGCGTCCCCACCACGGGCGCCTGGGCGGGCCCTCGCCCGGCGCGCGCACCCGGGGCGGGAATTGCACCACGACCGAACTGCCGTCCTTCATCGGGACCTGGTATTCGCGGCCCTGGCCTGGCTCCCGGACCGCGCGGGTGCGGGCCTGACCCAGGATGTCGCCGGCCTCGTTGCGGATGATCACTTCGCGCTCCGGCGCCTGCTCGGCGTTCAGCTGCCAGAGCCAGCCGAACGCCAGGGTCAGCACCGCGACGGCCACGACCACGGCCAGCCAGATGCGAAGGTAGAGGGGAACGCGAAAGCGCGCGCGCCAGGCTTGCATGAAGGGCGCGCTCTTTTCAGTCCTGCTGCTTGGCGAAAACGTAGCCGACGCCGCGCACGGTGAGGATGCGCTTCGGGTTCTTGGCGTCTTCCTCGATGGCGGCGCGGATGCGCCCCATGTGAACGTCGATCGAGCGGTCGAACGCCTCCAGCTCGCGCCCGCGCACCGCCTCCATGATCTGGTCGCGGGTCAGCACCCGGCCGGCTCGCTCGGCCAGGGTGATCAGCAGGTCGAACTGGTAGGACGTCAGCTCGCAGGCCTTGCCGCCCACGGTGACGGTGCGCGCGTCGCGATCGATCTCGAGCGAGCCGAATCGCAGCACCTTCGCCGCCGGCTGCGCGCCTTCGCCGCGCCGGCGCAGGATGGCGCGGATGCGGGCCAGCAGTTCGCGCGGCTCGAAGGGCTTGGGCAGGTAGTCGTCGGCGCCCAGCTCCAGGCCGACGATGCGGTCCATCGGGTCGCCCTTGGCCGTGAGCATCAGCACCGGCACCTGGCCGGCCTCGCCGGGCAAGGCCCGGACCCGGCGGCACACTTCGAGGCCGTCCATGTCGGGCAGCATCAGATCGAGGATCAGCAGGTCGGGGCCCGCGCCCGCCGGCGGGTCCTGCAACAGCGCCAGCCCCGCCTTCGCATCGATGGCATGGGTCACGCCGAAGCCGGAACGCCCCAGGTACTCGCCCACCATCTGCGCGAGGCGGGCGTCGTCTTCGATCATCAGGAGTTGCTGCATGTGCGGATGGTAATGACTTCGGCGTCCGGCGGGGCGGGCGGTGTGGGCGGAGGCCTGATGTCTCATCTTGGGTGACTCGCTTCGCCTGAGATTGAAGCGGCGGTAAAGTTAGGTAAATGACCCCGCCTCCTTTTTCGTCGCTGGCCGATCTGCCCGGCGCGCGCGCGCAATCACGCCCGCAGGCGCCGGCCCTGCGCTTCGGGGCCGAAGTTCTCGACTACGCCGAACTGGCGCGCCGCTGCGACGACGTGGCCGCGCAGCTGTGGCATGGCTGGGGTGTTCGCGCCGGCGACCGCGTGGCCTGGCTGGGCGCCAACCACCCGGCCCAGCTCATCCTGCTATTCGCGCTCGCGCGCATCGGCGCCCTGCTGCTGCCGCTGAATTTTCGGCTGGCCCCAGGCGAATGGGACGCGCTCGTGGCCGACTGCACTCCCGGCCATCTGGTGCACGATGGAGCCTGGGCCGCGGCAGCGCAGGAGCTGGCAGCGCGTCACGGCCTGGCGACGCACCCGGCCGGGGAGCTCGGTACGCCGGCCAGCCGGCAGCCGCCCCAAGTCGGGGAGGCTGCTTCGCCGGTGCTGCTGGTCTACACCTCGGGCACCACTCGCCGCGCCAAGGCGGCCGTGCACACACAAGCCAGCCTGCTTGCCAACATGCGCATTGCCGCCGCGGTGCAGCAGATCGAGCCGCACGACGTGGTGGCCACCATGCTGCCGCTGTTTCATGTGGGCGGCCTGTGCATCCAGACCCTCCCGGCGCTTTACGCGGGCGCACAAGTCATCCTGCACGAGCGCTTTTCGGCCGATGCCGCCCTGGACTGCTTCGAGGCCCAGCGCCCGACGCTCACCCTGCAGGTCCCGGCGACGATGAAGGCGCTGGTCGAGCATCCACGCTGGCCGGGCGCCGACTTGTCGAGTCTGCGCGCGGTCTGGGCAGGCTCCAGCCTGCTGCCGCAGGCGCTGGTGGACGCGTTCGAGGCGCGCGGGCTGCCGGTGTGCAATGTCTACGGCGCCACCGAGACCGGCCCGTTCTCGATCGCGCTGCCGCCCGGGCACGTCCACAGCCATCCGGGCTCTTGCGGGTGGCCGGCGCCCGAGGTGGAGGCCCGGCTGGCATCGAGTGATGCGGCCGGCGCCGGCGAACTGCTGGTGCGCGGACCCAATGTCGTAGCGCGCTATTGGCCCGACCAGCCGGCCTGTGACGCCGACGGCTGGTTCCATACCGGCGATATGGCGGTGCGTGCCGGCGACGGCAGCTACACGGTGGTCGGCCGCGCCCGCGACTTGATCATTTCGGGTGGCGAGAACATCCATCCGGCCGAGATCGAAGCCGTGCTGGCCGGGCACCCGGCCATCGCGGAATGCGCGGCATTCGGGTTGGCCGACCCGCAATGGGGCGAGGTCGTCGCCGTCGCGGTGGTGCTCAAGCCGGGACAGACCCTCAGCGAGGTGGAGGGCCGCGCCCATCTCGCGGGGCAACTGGCCCGCTACAAATGGCCGCGCCGCTGGTACTGGCCGGCCGAATTGCCGAAGACCGCTTTGGGCAAAGTGCAGCGGCAGGCGCTGGTGCGATGGGCGCAGGGCGACGGATCCGCAGGTGTTGCGCCCCAAGGCCACCCTGGGTGAGCCGAATAGCGCCGGTTGGCGTTGGGGAGTTGGTTCAGCCCGGGCTATTTGGCGCTGGGCGGGCCATCCCCCCTGGGCCGCAGCGCCGCCCGCTTGCGCTCGATCATCTTGAGCTTTGACAAGGCGCTGAGCGAGCCCTGGCCGGACTGCTGATCGTCCTCGACCCGGTGGCTCGCCCGGCGTTCCTCGCGCGGCGGCCCTTCGCTCGCCGGGGGAGGCTGTGCCTTTTGCTTGGTGGCGTGCTTGGTCAAAATCGGTCCTGCTTTACATCGGCTGCAAAACCAAAATCTACGTCGCTGCCCGACATTGGCCTGTAGGGACCCCGGCGTTGCGCAGGTAGGAGCGCTCCTATGCCGCCCTCTTGCTTCAGGCAGGCTGGCGGCCATCGGGCGCGGCGGCGGGCTCGCCGCCTGAGCCGGGCTGCTGCAGTCGAGAGGCCAGCCATACCAGCACCAGCACCGGCACCCCCAGGCAGGCGGTGGTGGTGAAGAAGCTGCCGTAGCCGAAGGCATCGACGAACTTGCCCGAGAAGCCGGCCAGCCATTTCGGCAGCAGCAGCATCATCGAGCTGAACAGCGCGTATTGCGTGGCCGAATAGTTGACGTTGGTCAGGCCCGACAGGTAGGCGATGAAGGCCGCCGAGGCGATGCCGCTGGACAGGTTGTCGGCCGAGATCACGAAGATCAGCGACTGCACGTCGTGGCCGCGTGCAGCCAGCCAGGCGAACAGCAGGTTGCTGGCCGCGCTCAGCACCGCGCCCAGCATCAGCACCCGCATCACGCCGAAGCGCACCGCCAGCGCGCCGCCCAGGAAGGCGCCGGCCAGCGTCATGACGACGCCGTAGATTTTGGTCACTGCTGCGACCTCGTCCTTGGTGTAGCCCATGTCGACATAGAACGGGTTGGCCATGATGCCCATCACCACGTCGCTGATGCGGTACACGGCGATCAGCGCCAGGATCAGCCCGGCCTGCCAGCCGTAGCGGCGCAGGAAATCCGCGAACGGCTCCACCAGCACTTCGCGCAGCCAGGCGGCCGCGTTGCGCGCCGGCGGCATGGGGCGGCGCACCGGTTCGGGCGACAGCAACACCGTGAGCACGCCCACCGCCATCGAAGCGGCCATCACGAAGTAAGCGGTCTGCCAGGCCGCCTGCTGGTAGCCGACAGCGCCGGCGACTTCCGCGCGCGCGGCGATCCACAGCACTCCGGCGCCGGCCCAGATCATGGCCAGCCGGTAGCCGGTCTGGTAGGACGCCGCCAGTGCGCCCTGCCGCTCGATGTCCGCCGATTCGATCCGGAACGCGTCCAGCGCGATGTCCTGAGTGGCCGAGCCGAACGCCACCAGCAAGGCGCACCAGACCACGGTCTCCAGCGACTGCTTGGGATCGCCGAGGGCCATGCCCAGGATGCCGGCCACGATGAGCGCCTGGGCCAGCAGCAGCCAGGCCCGGCGCCGGCCGAGCAGCCGCGACAGGAAGGGAATGGGCAGGCGGTCGACCAGCGGCGCCCAGGCCCACTTGAAGGCGTAGGCCAGGCCGACCCAGGACAGATAACCGATGGTGGTGCGGTCGATGCCCGCCTCGCGCAGCCAGAAGCTCAGTGTGCCGAGCACCAGCAGCAGCGGCAGCCCGGCCGAAAAGCCCAGGAACAGCATGCGCAGGGTGGCGGGCTCCCGGTAAACCCGCAAGGTTTCGCCCCAGCTGGGGCGTTCGGTCCGAGGTGCGGTTGTGGTCTTGTCTGACATGAGCGGGAGAGGGCCTCATTATGATGGCTTCATGTGCCAGCTTTGCTATGGGAACTCATCGCCGTGGATGGCGCGCCGTGGGTTCCTGCTTGCAGCCGGCGCCGCGGTGGCCGTTCCGGCCTGGGCGCAGGTCGACGTGGGCGATGCATCGCGCATGCGCAGCCTGGTGCCGGCCGAGAAACTCGAGGCCGCCGCCACCCAGCAATATGCTGAACTCATCGAAAAGGCCCGCGGCCAGAAGGCGCTGGCGCCGGAGAGCCATCCGCAGCTCCAGCGGCTGCGCGCCATCGCCTCGCGGCTGATCGCCCATAGCGCCAAGTGGAACGATCGCGCGCGGCAGTGGCGCTGGGAGGTCAACCTGATCGGCGGCAAGCAGGTCAACGCTTTCTGCATGCCCGGCGGCAAAATCGCCGTATTCACCGGACTGCTGGACCAGCTGCGGCTGAGCGAGGACGAAACAGCGATGGTGGTGGGCCATGAGATGGCGCACGCCCTGCGCGAACACGCCCGTGCCCGCATTGCCAAGAGCCAGGGTACCGGAACGCTGCTGTCGCTGGGCGCGCAACTGCTGGGGCTGGGCCAGCTGGGCGACGTGGCGGCCAACATCGGCACCCAGCTGCTCACCTTGCGCTTCAGCCGCGAAGATGAAATCGACGCCGACCTGGTGGGGCTGGAGCTGGCCGCGCGGGCCGCCTTCAATCCCGAAGCGGCGATCAGCCTGTGGGAAAAGATGGGACGGGCACAAGGGGCGAAGGAAGGCCCCGGCTTTTTGTCGACCCACCCGAGCGGCCCCGACCGCATCGAGCGGCTGCGCGAGAACGTGCCGCGGGTGCGCGGCCTGTACCAGCAGGCGATCGCCCGCCGCTAGACCCTCAGAGCATGTACAGCACGGGCACCTGGCCGAGGCCGATCAGGGCGGCCTGGTTCTCGGGAGACTCCGAAAAGCCGATCAGGATTTCCTCACGTGAGGCGCCGCTGTCCAGCCTGTCCAGGTGAAAGGCCAGGCCTTCGGACTCGGCCTCGCGGTCCAGCACGTTCTGGTACAGCAGCTCGACGAAGTTCTCGTCGTCCAGGCGGCCATAGTTGGCGTTGAATTCCGGGCTGTCCATGAAATGCGACGCCACGTCGATCAGGCTCATCCCGCTTTGCAGCGACTGGGTATGGAAGGTGAGGCCTTCGCTGTCGGGCAGCCGGTCGAGTGCCGCCTTGTAGAGACGCAGGGCCTGGCCGCCGTAGCCCGCGACCTGTGTCAGCGGGCGGTCGGCTTGCAGCAGGGCCATCACGCCGTCCGAGAACTCCAGGCGCTCCACGTTCATCAGCGTCGCCACGGTCGCGTGATCGGCGGCGCGGCTGACGGTGATGGTGCCGGGCGCTTCGGTGATCACGTAGGCGTCGCGCTGGCCGGCGAAGGTCGCGACGTCTTCGCCCTCGCCGCCGTCCACCCGGTCGTACCCGGCGCCGACGATGAAGCGGTCGGCACCGTCGCCGCCGAACAGCTGGTTGCTGCCGCCGCCGCCTCGCAGCACATCGGCGCCTCTGCCGCCGGCCAGCACGTTGTCGAACGCGTTGCCGAGCAGCACGTCGTCGAACGCCGAGCCCGTCGCATTTTCGATGTGGGCGCCCCGGGCGATCGACAGCGTGAAGGTGTAGTCCATGTTGCGCACGGTGTCGCCGAAATACGCGGCCGCGCGCACGCTGGCGCCGATGTCGCTGAGCGCGCCATCCTGGAGATCCAGGGTCACGCCCTTGCCCATACGGCTGGCGTCGAGCAGGTCCACGCCGGAGGAATCCCAGAGCGTGCGAAAGGCCTGGAAGCTGGCTTGCGACAGGTCGTACGCCGTGTCGCCGGCGTTGTGGCTGGCAGCGCCGTACAGCGCCTGCAGGGCAGCAACGTCCAGTGCCATCGGCTCGGCCGGGTACTTGGACAGGTAGCCGTTCGTGCTGCCGGCGATCGGCGAATAGCTCATGACCGTGTTGGCGATGATGTCGCTGCGCCCGTCCAGCGTGGCGCCGCCCTCGAACGGGTGCTTCAGGCCGATCGCATGCAGGGTCTCGTGCAGCACCAGGTTAGGACGGTAGAAGTCCCACTGCGCCCCCGCCTGGGCGCCGCCGATCCAGACGTCGCCGCCAATGGCATGGGCCGAAGGAAAGTAGGCGAACCCGGCGTAGCCCATGTTGTTGGGCGCCTGCGAGTAGGCGTAGCGCACCAGGCCGCAGGAGGCGCCGGTGTCGGCGACTTCCACGAAGGCCACGTTGCACACGGCCGAGATGCTGTCCAGCACGGCCCGGGTCAAGGCCCGGTCGGCGGCCGAGAACTCGGAGATCGTCGCGCAGAAATTGGCCGACTCGGCCGAGAACTGAGAGGCCGCGTTGGCGAACGAATAGGTGATGACGGTCTTGCCGGAGGCATCGCGCCCGGTCCACTGGCTGCCCGAGATCAGCGTCGACGTGCTGGTGTTGTCGAGGGCGCTTGCCGGGCTGGCGGTGAGGTCGGTGAACATCGTCGATTTCCCTGTCGCTGCGCCTCGAAACACCATGCGTCGAGGCATGGATCGATGAGACAGCCTGCGGGCAGCGGCGCCTTAGGTGAAACGTCGGTGTGCCCTTAGGGCAAAGCGCAGTCGGGTTAGGGCGCGTGCCTAACAGGCAGGGGGAGTTCTCCCTAACCGGCATGGGTAGATTCATGTAGGGCGACGCAGCAGGGCGCATCGACTGGGGCCGCGCAGCCCAGGGTCAACGCCTACCGGCTTCGGACCTGCCCTCGCATCAGCCAGACCCGGCTGTGCTCACCCGCGCGCAGGCTGCTGTTGACGATCGCCAGCGCGCCGGCGCGGTTGGACGCCAGCTTCTTCATCAGCAGGCCCTGGCTGCTGCCGTTGACGCCGCCGGCGGCGTCGGCGCTCTGCGGCACCTGGCCGGGGCTGGCGAAGCGCTGGCCGCTATCGCCGGACATCGCCAGGCCCAGGCCGCGCGACGCCTGCCCGGCCGCAGGCTGCAACTCCCACACCAGATGCACCTGGCCGCCGCCGGGAACACTCAGCGCTGGAAAAGCCGAGCCGCCGGCAGTGCCCGGCAACTCGCGCGAAGGCTCGAAGCTGCGCGCGCCGTCGCGCGAACGCAGATAGCGGATGCGGTACGAAGCGAACGGGCCGGCTGAACTTTCGGCATACGCCAGATGCAGCACGCCATCGACGTCCACGGCCAGCTTGGGCGCGTCCGAGTAGTGCGGGGTGGCGGCCACGGTCCGCGGCGGGTCGAAGCTGGCGCCGCCATCGCCGGACCTCGCCAGCTGGATATCGCCCGCCGCGGTTTCGCCCACGCTCCAGGCCAGGTAGATCGCGCCGTCCGGGGCGGCCGCCAACGCGGGAGCGCGGGCCGGGAGGGCTTGCCCGCCGCCGGCGACCTGCAGCGGCGGCGAGAAGCTCTTGCCGCCGTCACTGGAGCGGCTGAACCAGAGCGGCCCGTCGTATTCGGACCAAGCGGCGTACAGCGCGCCGTCCGTGCCGCAGACCAGGTCGAGGCTGCCGTTGTGCCAGACATCCCGATTGATGCGGCCCTTGCCGTCGCCGCCGATGGAGCGCGACAGGTTCAAGGCGGGCGTGAAAGAGCGGCCGCCGTCGTCCGAGCGGGCGAACAGGATGTCGCCGCCGTGCGAGCCGCCGGAAAATATGATCTCCTGCCAGAGCAGGTACACCCGCCGCGGTGAGCGTGGGTCCAGCGCCACCCGGGGCAACCAGGAGAACGTGGCGGGACTGCGCGAGACGTTGATCGGTTCGGCTTCGGGCCGGCGCGCGCCGGCCGCCACCTGCGCGAAAAACACATCCTTGGCGGCCTGATCGACCCAGACCACGGCGACGTTGCCGCTGTCGTCGATGGCCACGGACGGGTCGTCGACGAAGTCGTAGCGCGAATCGTTCTGCCGCCACGGCCCGCGCTCGCCGCCGCCGCGCGCAATGTCCAGGCTCTCCTGCCAGGCCACGGTCGGTTCCGCGTGGGCCGGCCAGCCGGTCGAAGCCAGCAGTATCAGAAGGCGTGCCGCCAACCCACCCAGCCGTGAGCGATCCATGCCTGCTTGGAGCGCCCGGCGGGCCCGCGGTTTCCCCGGGCAGCAGCTTGTTGCAGATGGTTGACGGCGGGGACGGACGCTTCAGCGCGCCGGCGCGACTTCCACGGCCTGGACCGGACGGGCCGGCCACAGCACCGAGGCGATGGCCAGCATCATCAGCACGACCGCTGCCCAGTCCTGCCAGTGCAGCACCTCGCCCAGCCACACCGCGCCGCTGAAGACGCCCAGCACCGGGATGAACATCACGCTCAAGGTCGAAGCCACCGGCGGCAGCGAGCGGGCCAGGTAGAACCAGGCGGTGTTGGCGTAGCCGAAGATCAGCACGGCGTTGTAGGCGACTGCCCAGGCCGTCGGCGCGCTCGGTGCCTGCCACTGGCCGCGCTCGAACACCGCAGCCAGGATACTCATGACGACCGCGGAGATGACCGTCATCCAGAACGAGAGGGTCAGGATGTGCACGTCGACCTTGCTGCGCCGGAGCATCTGCGTGCCGAAAGCCCAGACCAGGGCTGCAAACAAGGCCAGCGCCACGCCCGCCGGCCGGCCCGCCAGGCCGGTGAACTCATGCCATAGCAGCAGGCTCACGCCCACGGCAGCAGCCCCCACGCCGAGCCAGGCGCGCCGGCTCATCAAAGCGGAGAACACCAGGGCGCCGATCACGGCCGAGAAGATCGGCATGGTGTAGCCCAGGATCGCCGCCCGCCCGCTGGACAGGTTCTTGACGGCAAAGATGATGCACACGTGCCACACCAGCATGTTGGTGAGAGTGAGCCAGCCCACCTCGCGCCAATGGCGCCTGGGCAGCTGGAACGGCACCCGCAGCGCCAGCAGCACCAGCCCGAGCACCGGCAGCCCCAGCACGACCGACAAGGCCCGAAAGCTCAGGGGCGGAAAGTCGGTGACGCCCAGTTTCATGACCGGCCAGTTCAGGCCCCAGATCAAGGTGAGAAAGACGAGGGTGGTGAGTTGTCTTGCGGACAGGCGCTGCATAGGCTGGCGATTGTGGACTGATCCGCGCGAGCGCGCTCACGGCCTCCCGCTCACTACAATCGCGCCATGACTTTCATCGAGATGCTGCAGCAGGCGCAGCGCCGCAACGGCTCCATGCTGTGCGTCGGGCTGGACCCGGAGCCCACCCGCTTCCCGGCCGGAATGCAGGGCGATGCCGGCCGCATCTTCGAGTTCTGTGCCCGCATCGTCGATGCCACCGCCGACCTGGTGATCGCCTTCAAGCCGCAGATCGCCTATTTCGCGGCGCACCGCGCCGAAGCCCAGCTCGAACAGCTGATGGAGCACCTGCGCCGCAACGCGCCGGGCGTGCCCGTCATTCTGGACGCCAAGCGCGGCGACATCGGCTCAACGGCGGAGCAATACGCCAAGGAGGCGTTCGAGCGCTATGGGGCCGACGCCGTGACCCTGTCGCCGTTCATGGGGTTCGATTCGGTGCAGCCCTACCTCAAGCACGAAGGCAAGGGCGCTTTCCTGCTGTGCCGCACTTCCAATCCCGGCGGCGACGATCTGCAGAACCAGCGGCTGTCGTCGATCGATGGCGCGCCGCTGCTGTACGAGCACGTGGCGCGGCTGGCACAGGGCCCCTGGAACACCAATGGGCAGCTGGGGCTGGTGGTGGGCGCAACTTACCCCGCGGAGATCGAGCGGGTGCGGCAAGTCGCGCCGACGCTGCCGCTGCTGATTCCCGGCGTCGGCGCACAGGGCGGCGACGCGGTGGCCACGGTCAAGGCCGGCTGGCGCAGTGACGCGCCGATCGTCGTCAATTCGTCGCGGGCGATTCTCTACGCATCGGACGGCGAGGGCTTCGCCGAAGCGGCCCGGCGCGAGGCGCGGCGCACGCGCGACCTGCTGGAAGCCGCGAAACGCTGATGTTGCCGGTTCAGAGCAGCCGCTTCAAGTAGCGCCCGGTGTGGCTGGCTTCGTTGGCCGCGATGTCCTCCGGCGTGCCGACACCCACCACTTCACCGCCGCCGGCGCCGCCCTCGGGCCCCATGTCGATCAGCCAGTCGGCGGTCTTGATCACATCGAGGTTGTGCTCGATCACGACGATGGTGTTGCCGGCGTCGCGCAACTGGTGCAGCACTTTCAGCAGCAGGTCGATGTCGGCGAAATGCAGGCCGGTGGTCGGCTCGTCCAGGATGTAGAGCGTGCGGCCGGTGTCGCGCTTGGACAGCTCCAGCGCCAGCTTGACCCGCTGCGCCTCGCCGCCCGACAGCGTGGTGGCGGCCTGCCCGAGCTTGACGTACGACAGGCCCACGTCCAGCAAGGTCTGCAGCTTGCGCGAGATGGTGGGCACCGCCTTCAGGAACAGGTGCGCGTCTTCCACCGTCATGTCCAGCAGCTGGGCGATGTTGCGGCCCTTCCATTGCACTTCCAGGGTCTCGCGGTTGTAGCGCTGGCCGTGGCATACGTCGCACGGCACGTACACGTCGGGCAGGAAGTGCATCTCCACCTTCACCACGCCGTCGCCCTGGCAGGCTTCGCAGCGCCCGCCGGCCACGTTGAAGGAGAAGCGGCCCGGGCCGTAGCCGCGCTCCTTGGCCATCGGCACCTCGGCCATCAGCTCGCGAATGGGCGTGAACAGGCCGGTGTAGGTGGCCGGGTTGCTGCGCGGCGTGCGGCCGATGGGCGACTGGTCGACGTTGATCACCTTGTCGAAATGCTCGATGCCCTCCACCGCTTCGTGCGGCGCCGGCTCTTCATGGGCGCGGTACAGGGTGCGCGCCACCGCGGCGTACAGGGTGTCGTTGACCAGCGTCGACTTGCCCGAACCCGAGACGCCGGTGACGCAGGTGAGCAGGCCGACCGGGAAGGCCACGCTGACGTTCTTCAGGTTGTTGCCGGTGGCGCCGAGCACGCGGATTTCCTGCACCGCGCCGAGGCTGGCGATGTGGGCCGCCTCGCGCGCGGCGCGCCGCACAGCGGCGTCGCTGGGCGGAAAGCGCGACGTCTTTCTTTCGGCGGCTGCCTGTTCGAGCACCGGCAGCCAGGCCGTGCGGCGCCGCGGCACGGCGATGGCCTTGGCGCCCGACAGGTACTGGCCGGTGAGCGACGCGGGCGTCGCCTTCACGTCTTCGTAGCTGCCCTGCGCCATCACCCGGCCGCCGTGGATGCCGGCGCCCGGCCCCATGTCGATCAGGTGATCGGCCGCCCGGATCATGTCCTCGTCGTGCTCGACCACGATCACGCTGTTGCCGATGTCGCGCAGATGGCGCAGCGTGCCGATCAGCCGGTCGTTGTCGCGCTGGTGCAGCCCGATGCTCGGTTCGTCCAGCACGTACATGACGCCGGTCAACCCGGAGCCGATCTGCGAGGCCAGGCGGATGCGCTGGGCCTCGCCGCCCGAGAGCGTCTCGGCGCTGCGGTCGAGGCTGAGGTAGTTCAGCCCCACGTCGTTGAGGAATTTCAGCCGCAGGCCGATCTCGCGGATCACCTTCTCGGCAATCTCGGCCTTGGCGCCATGCAGTTTCAGGCCGTCGAAATACGCGAAGCTCTCGCGCAGGGTGGCATGGCCGATCTCGTAGATGGCGCGCGCCTGCGCGCCTTCGCCCACTTTGACATGCCGCGCCTCGCTGCGCAGGCGCGTGCCATGACACTCCGGACAGGGCTGCATGCTGCGGTAGCGCGCCAGTTCCTCGCGCACCGCCACCGAGTCGGTTTCGCGGTAGCGCCGCTCCATGTTCGGCAGGATGCCCTCGAAGGGATGCTTCTTGCTCACCTTGCGACCAGCGGAATTGCCCGACTCCATCGTGTAGCTGAACCGGATCTCTTCTTCGCCCGAGCCGTGCAGCACCGCGTGCCGCACCTGTTCGGGCAGTTCCTCGAACGGCGCATCGACGCTGACCTTGTAGTGCTTGGCCAGGCTTTCCAGCAGCGCGAAGTAGTATCCGTTGCGGCGGTCCCAACCCTTCACCGCGCCGCTGGCCAGCGACAAGGTGGGGAAGGCTACCACCCGCGCCGGATCGAAGAATTCGCGATGGCCGAGCCCGTCGCAAGAGGGGCAGGCGCCCACCGGCGAGTTGAACGAGAACAGGCGCGGCTCGAGCTCGCTGATCGAATAGTTGCAGATGGGGCAGGCGAACTTGGCGTTGAACCAATGCTCGTGGGCAGCCGGCTCGCCCGGCGCCTGCGTCCCGGCGCCGTCCATCTCCACCGCGATGGCACGGCCATCGGCCAGCCGCAGCGCCGCCTCAAAACTTTCCGCCAGGCGCTGCTGCACGTCGGGGCGAACCTTGAGACGATCGATCACCACGTCGATGTCGTGCTTCTCGGTCTTCTTCAGCTTGGGCAGCGCATCGAATTCATAGGCCACGCCGTCTACCCGGAACCGCACATAGCCGCGCGCCTGCATTTCCGCGAACACGTCGACGAACTCGCCCTTGCGCTCGCGCGCCACCGGCGCCAGGATCATCAGGCGCGACTCCTCGCGCAGCGCCAGCACCGCGTCGACCATCTGCGAGACCGTCTGCGACTGCAGCGGGATGTCGTGGTTGGGGCAATACGGCGTGCCGGCGCGGGCGAACAGCAGGCGCAGGTAGTCGTGGATCTCGGTCACGGTGCCCACCGTGGAGCGCGGGTTGTGTGAGGTGGCCTTCTGCTCGATCGAGATCGCCGGCGACAGGCCCTCGATCATGTCCACGTCGGGCTTGTCCATGAGCTGCAGGAACTGCCGCGCATAGGCCGACAGGCTCTCGACGTAGCGGCGCTGGCCCTCGGCGTACAAGGTGTCGAATGCCAGCGACGACTTGCCTGAACCCGACAACCCGGTGATCACCACCAGCTGGTTGCGCGGAATGTCCAGGTCGATGTTTTTCAGGTTGTGGGTACGCGCCCCGCGGATGCTGATCCGTTGGGCCGCCAGGGCGCCCAGGTACTTGCCATCGGTCGAAGAGTTCAAAGTCGAGGTGCGCCCGGGAAAACCCAAGATGATAGCCCGGCCACCGGCGGCGCGCAGCCCAGCCGGGCGCGAATGCCCGACAATCGACGGTTTGCCGGGCGCCCCGTCGGCCCGGCTCCGCACCTGATCGCCTCGTGAATCCATCCCCTGTTTCGAACGGCGCTGTCCGCATGACAGCCACCGAGCGCCGCGCCAGCAGTTCGCTGGCCACCGTCTTCGCCGCCCGCATGCTGGGCCTGTTCCTGGTGCTGCCGGTCTTCGTGCTGGAAGCCGCCAGGTATCCGGGCGGCAGCGACCCGGCGCAGGTCGGCCTGGCGATGGGCATTTACGGCCTGACCCAGGGCCTCCTGCAGATTCCGTTCGGCATGGCCTCCGACCGCCTGGGCCGCAAACGGGTGATCGTCTTCGGCCTGCTGGTGTTCGCGGCCGGCAGCTTCGTCTCCGCCGCGGCGGACAGCCTCACCTGGCTCATCGCCGGGCGCGCACTGCAAGGCGCCGGCGCCGTGTCAGCCGCGGTCACGGCCCTGCTGGCCGATCAGACCCGCGACGAGGTGCGCACCAAGTCGATGGCGCTGGTGGGGGCCAGCATCGGTCTGATGTTCGCGCTCTCGCTGGTGGCGGCGCCGTCGCTGGCCGCCTGGATCGGCCTGGGCGGGCTGTTCGCGGTGACCGGCGCCCTGGCGCTGGGCTGCATCGCCGTGGTGGCCTGGTGGACCCCGCCCGAGCCGGCGCAACACAAGGACAGCCCGCGCGGCAAGCTGTCCGACGTGCTCGCCCACAGTGGGCTGCTGCGCCTGGACGTGGGCGTGTTCGTGCTGCATGCGGTCCAGCTGGCGATGTGGGTTGCCGTACCGGCCCTGCTGGTGCAGGCGGGGCTGCCCAAGGCGCAGCACTGGCATGTCTACCTGCCGGCGGTGCTGGCCTCCTTCGTGGTGATGGCCATGACGCTGTTCCCGCTGGAGCGCCGGGGCTACCTGAGGGCCGTCTTCCTGGCCTCGGTGGGGCTGATCACGCTGGTCCAGGCGGGCCTGTGGCTGATGGCCGGGCAGCCCAGCGTATGGGCCCTGGGCGTGCTGTTGTTCGTTTTCTTCTGCGGCTTCAACGTGCTGGAAGCCAGCCAGCCCAGCATGGCGTCGCGGCTGGCGCCGGCACAGGCGCGCGGCGCCGCGCTGGGTGTGTACAACACCCTGCAATCCCTGGGTTTCTTCGTAGGCGGGGCGGTCGGCGGCTGGCTGGTGAAGAACGTTGGTACACAGGGGTTGTTTGCCGCTTGTGCCGTGCTGATGCTGTTCTGGCTGGCCGTGGCGTGGCCCATGAGGGCGCCCCGGGCCCGGAACTCGGCCGAAGAAGCGTTGGCCGACGAAGCCCAGGCGACATAATCAACCAATTAGGAGGAACATTCCCTATGGCATCCGTCAACAAGGTCATCCTGGTCGGCAACTGCGGCCGCGACCCCGAAATCCGCTACCTGCCTTCGGGCTCCGCCGTGGCCAACGTGAGCGTCGCCACGACCAGCCGGCGCAAGGACAAAACCAGCGGCGAATCGGTCGAGGAGACCCAGTGGCACCGCGTCACTTTCTTCGACCGCCTGGCCGAGATCGCCGGCGAGTACGTGAAGAAGGGCCGTCCCATCTACGTCGAAGGCCGCCTGAAGTACGGCAAGTTCACCAACAAGGACGGCGTGGAGCAGAACACCTGCGACATCATCGCAACCGAGATGCAATTGCTCGGCGGCCGTGAAGGCATGGGCGGCCCATCCGGCGGCGGCGACGACGAAGGCGGCGGCCAGCAGCGCCGCCCCGCGCCCGCCGCGCGTCCCGCACCGGCAGCCAGCCGGCCGGCCTCGAAGCCTTCGACGGGCTTTGACGACATGGACGACGATATTCCGTTCTGATGTTCGGCTGTCATCCCGGACTTGATCCGGGATCCATCGCTGCCATGGATGGCGGACACGACCGGACAACGTCCGGTGCAAATGCTTGTCCGCAATGACAGAACGCGTTGTGCAACCTTCTTTCCGCCGTATATGCCCCGTTTCGTAGCCTTCCTTCGCGGCGTGAGCCCGATGAACGCGAAGATGCCGCAGTTGAAGGCTTGCTTCGAGGCCGCAGGTTTCACCAACGTGAAGACACTGCTGTCGAGCGGCAATGTCGTCTTCGACAGCCGCTCCACTTCGGAAAGCGCGGTGGAACGCAAGGCCGAGGCCGCGATGGAAGAGCACCTGGGCCGCACGTTCTTCACGATCGTGCGGCGAGTGGATGCGTTGCAGAAGCTGCTCGACGCCGATCCGTTTGCGAAATTCGACCTGCCCGCCAACTCAAAGCGCGTCGTCACCTTCCTGCGTGAGCCGTCAGGCGCAGTCTCGACACAGGTCGGCGGACGGAGAGGAGCGTCGAGACGAGTGCTGGACGAGGAAGCAAGAGGTGCAGGTGAACTCGTCGTCCTGCCTGGGCGTCACCTCGATGGTGA
>JAKFEZ010000032.1:0-3194 GCA_036675435.1 Ramlibacter sp.
GGCGCCTGCCTCAACTCCCGCACCAACGCCCCCACCACCGCCGCGTTCGCCGCCGCGCGCTGCTGCACCACGGCGATGTGCCGCACCTCCGCCTGCGGAATCTCCACCACGCGCAGCCGGGTGTCGGCCTGCCAGCGGGCGCCGTGCAGCATCGGGACGATCGTGATGCCCAGCCCTGAACGGACCAGATCGACGATGCTCTCGATCGCGTTGAGCTCCAGGAATTCCTGCGGCCTGGCCTTGAGGCGCTTCAGCGTGCGCTCCACCAGCAGGCCGGTGTGCTGGCCGCGATCGAACCGGATGAAAGGATGGCGTTGCAACAGGGACCGCAAAGGCGCGCCAGGCAAGGCGCGTGCGGCCAGCAACACCATGGGCTCGGCGTAGAGCGCCGTCCAGGCCAGGCCGCGCTGCGGCAAGCCCGGTTCGCGCACCGCAATGGCCGCATCCAGTTCGCCGGCTTCGACGCGGGCCACCAGTTCCATCGACTTGGCGGCCGAGACGTGCAACTCCAGGCCCGGATGGCGCGCCTTCAAGGACAGCGTGGCTTGTATCAGCGGCCGCACGGCCGACACGACAGCACCCAGGTGCACCGTGCCGGTCATCGGCTCGGTCGAAGCCGCGCTCGCCGGCATCTGCTCGTACAACGCAACCAGCTTGCGCATCGAGGGCAGCAGCTCGCGCCCGGCGTCGTTCAGCACCACCGACTTGCCCTGCCGCTCGAACAGCGGCCGGCGCAAGTCGGCCTCGAGCGCGCGCATCTGCTGGCCCACAGCCGCCTGCGTGAGCGCGACCCGGTGGGCCGCGGCGGCGAACGAGCCTTCGGTGGCCACGGCGATGAAGGTCCTCAAGACACGGATGCTGCTCATGCCGGAATGTTAAAGATATTCTTTAGCGTGAGTAAAGCATTATTCAAACCTGCTTTGCCTTGCCGCTCCGATAATGGCCGCTTCACCACCGAGGCCGACCATGATGAAACTGCTCCCCGCCTTCCTGCTGGCCGCGGCCGCGCTGTCGGGCCCCGCGGCCCAAGCACAGGCTTATCCCAACAAGCCGATCCGCCTGGTGGTGCCGTTCCCGGCCGGCGGCGCCACCGACATCTTTGCCCGCGCGGTTTCGCAGAAGCTCGGCGAAAAGCTGGGCGCCAACGTCGTCGTCGACAACAAGCCGGGGGCGGGCGGCACCATCGGCTCAGACCTGGTGGCCAAGGCGCCGGCCGACGGCTACACGCTGCTGCTGGCCACCAGCAGCACCCATTCGATCGGCCCCAGCTTCGGCGGCAAGCTGCCCTACGATGCCGTGGCCGACTTCACGCCGGTCGCGCACGTGGGCAACGCGCCCAGCATCATGCTGGTGCCCAACAGTTCACCGGCCAAGACAGTGAAGGAGTGGATCGACTACGCAAAGAAGAATCCCGGCAAGCTCAACTACGCCAGCAGCGGCAACGGCACGGTGGTTCATCTCACGTCCGAGTACTTCAAGGCGCAAGCGGGCCTGTTCCTGGTGCACATCCCCTACCGCGGCACGGCGCTGTCGATCCCCGACCTGGTCAGCGGCAAGGTCGACGTGCTGTTCGACTCGCTGCCCAGCGGACTGCCGCACGTGAAAGAGGGGCGCCTGCGCGCCCTGGGCATGACCTCGCTCAAGCGCTCGCCGCTGCTGCCCGAACTGCCCGCCATCTCCGAAACCGTGCCCGGCTACGAGTCGGTGACCTGGTTCGGCCTGTACGGCCCCAAGGGCATGCCCGCCGACCTGGTGGCCCGCGTCAACGCCGGGCTGAACCAGGCGCTGCAAGAGGCCGATGTGAAGGACAGGCTGGCGCGCCTGGGCATCGAGCCGGCCGGCGGCACGCCGCAGCAGTTCGCCGCCATGGCCGACGCCGATCGCGCCAAGTGGAAGAAGATCATCGTCGATCGCAAGATCGCCATCGAGTGAACCAGAACACATGAATTTCGATTTCCGCAATCCCTATCCCACCACGCGCCTGCCCGTCTTCGCGCGCAATGTCGTGAGCACCTCGCATCCGCTGGGCGCGCAAGCGGGCCTGCGCATGCTGTGGAAGGGCGGCAACGCGGTGGATGCCGCGATTGCCGCCGCCGCCGTCATGACCCTGTGCGAGCCGGTCAGCAACGGCCTGGGCAGCGATGCCTTTGCCATCATCTGGGACGGCGGCAAGCTGCATGGCCTGAATGCCTCCGGCCGCGCGCCCGCGACCTGGACGCCCGACTACTTCAAGCGCAAGTACGGCGCCGATGCCAAGTCGCCGCCGACGCGCGGCATCGACGCCGTCACGGTGCCGGGCGCGGTAGCCGGCTGGGTGACCATGAGCGAGCGTTTCGGCAAGCTGCCCTTCGCCGACCTGATGGAGCCCGCCATCGAGATCGCCGAGCGCGGCTACCTGGTGCCGGTGGTGGTGCAGCAGAAGTGGGCCGCGGCCACGCCGCTGTTGCGCTCACTACCCGGCTTCACGGAGGCTTTTCTGCCCTGGGGCCGGGCGCCCAACGTCGGTGAGCTGTTCCAGTTCAAGGCTGCCGCCCGCGGGCTCAGGGCCATCGCCGATTCCAAGGGCCAGGCTTTCTATGGCGGCGAGATTGCGCAGGCCATCGAGAAGTTTTCGGCGGCCAACGGCGGCAGCCTCACCGCGCGCGACTTTGCTGCCTACCAGCCGGAATGGGTCGAGCCGATCGGCAGAGACTATCGAGGCCACACGCTGCACGAGATTCCGCCGAGCGGGCAGGGCATCGCGGCGCTGATGGCGCTGGGCATCCTGGAGAAGTTCGACCTGGCCAGCCTGCCCGTGGACGGCGCCGATGCGCAGCACCTGCAGATCGAGGCGATGAAGCTGGCCTTTGCCGATACCTACAAGTACGTGGCCGAGCCGGGCAGCATGGACGTCACGGCCGAACAGATGCTGGACGATGCCTACCTGGCCAGCCGGGCCAAGCTGATCGACGTCAAGCGGGCGCAGGACTTCGGCCCCGGCAACCCGGCCAAGGGCGGCACCATCTACCTCACCGCCGCTGACGAGAACGGCATGATGGTGAGCTTCATCCAGAGCAACTACATGGGCTTCGGCTCCGGCTGCGTGGAGCCCGCCTTCGGCATCAGCCTGCAAAACCGCGGCCACGGTTTCAGCCTCGAGCCCGGCCCCAACCAGGTCGCCCCGGGCAAGCGCCCCTTCCACACCATCATTCCGG
>JAKFEZ010000099.1:0-16966 GCA_036675435.1 Ramlibacter sp.
TTTGATGGCGGCGGCCAGGCGGCCCGCGTCATGCAGATCTGGCTTGGGCAACAGCTCGTGCAACAACGCCAGCTTGATGCCGTCCAACCCCAACCGGCTCTTGAGATGATTGGCCAGCGAGCGTGAGCCGCGCGGATGCGCGACTTCGGCCAGCACCTGCTGCGCTGTCCTTGCCGGCAACAGGTCGAGCTGGAAAGTCGCACTGCCGCGAGCGGCGATCTCGTCGCGCAGCAAGGACGAGGCGGCATAGATCAGGCTGCCCTCGACGCCGCCGGCGGTCGCGACGAATTCCCCTTGGCGATGGAACTCGCCGATGCGGATGGCCACCGATTTGAAAGGCTTGCCGGCGAACCGGGTCGCAAAATACTCGCTCCAGCCGCCGCGCACGTCGAAGCCGCAATTGGAAGGCAGCAGCGGCGCTACGGCCACGCCTCGCTGCGCCAGCAGCGGCGCCCAGGCGCCATCCGATCCCAGCCGCGCCCAACTCTTACCGCCCAGGGCCAGGACCACAGCCCCGGCATGGTAAACCTGTTCACCCTGGGGCGAATCGAAACGCAAGCCACCATCCACGGCCCAGCCAGTAAAACGATGCCGCATGTGGAACTGAACGCCGGCCGCGCGCAGCCGCTGCAGCCACGCGCGCAGTAGCGGCGCGGCTTTCATGTCGGTCGGAAACACCCGCCCCGAGCTGCCGACGAACGTCTTCACGCCCAGTTGCTCGGCCCACTCGCGCAGCGCTTGCGGACCGAAATCGTTGAGCCAAGCACCGACCTCGGCCTGGCGCGCGCCAAAGCGGGAGACGAACGACGCGAGCGGTTCCGAGTGCGTCAGGTTGAGCCCGCCTTTGCCGGCCAGCAGGAACTTGCGCCCGGCTGAAGGCATGGCATCGAACACCTGCACGCTGCGCCCGGACTGGGACAGGATTTCGGCCGCCATCAGGCCGGCCGGCCCGGCGCCGATCACGGCCACGGAAAGTTTCTGTGTCATGGCACCACCACCAACCTGCCCTGCCCCGTGAGGAAAGCCGCCTGCACAGGCTCGCCCGGGTAGGCCAGCTGCACTGCGGCGCGGTACAGGCGCATCTTTTCGACCAGCTCCTGCTGCAGTTCGGGCCGGGCCGCTGCCTTGTAATCCAGCACCCACCACTCGCCGGAGCCGGCACGGCGCACGATGCGATCGAGCACCAGCAACTGCCCCTCATGGTGCAGCGGCACTTCGTTGGCGTGCCAGTCGATATGGCTCGCGTCCCAGGCCCACGCGCCTTCGCCCGCCACGATGCGTTGCGCCATCGCGGCGGCTTCCCTGGCCTGCGCCTCGGTCAATGCGAATTCGCGCGCTATGCGCCGCAGTTGGGGCGCGCCGACATCGGGGCCGGCCCAGTGCTCCAGGAAACGGTGCACCGCGGAGCCGAAACGAGACTCAGGCGAGTCCTGCGCCCTGGCGTTGTTGCCGGCGCTTTGTGGCGGCAGCGTCATGCTGACCTCTGGCAGTTGCATGAGGTCGAAGGTCGCGTCGGCGATTTCCTCACCCAGCCCATGCGCTTCGCCGGCACCCGGAACTTTCAACGGGCTGCACTGGGGCAGCAGGCGCTGCCACCAGCTTTCATGCTCAGTGGCCACATGCGGTTGCACCGACGAAATCACAAGCAGGTGGCGCGCCCGGGTCATGGCCACGTAGAGTGCGTTCAGCTCCTCGCGCTGACGAGCGGCCTTCTCGACCTCGATGGCTTCAGCGCTGCAGGCCGGCGGGTGCGTCTCGCTGGCGATGAAAGCAAAGCGCCAGGGCGCCGGCGCCTCGCCTGGCCACTCGACCACCACGCCCATGCTCTCGGCGCGCGGCGGCAGACCATCGGTGTCCAGCAGCAGCACCACCGAGGCCTCGAGTCCCTTTGCGCCATGCACCGTAAGCAGTCGCACGGCCTGGCTCTGCGCCAGAGCGGGCGCCTGGATACCACCCGCCTTGAGAGCGCGGACGAAGCGATAGGGCGTGATGTAGCGCGCGCCGTCCACCTGCAAGGCCGCACCCAGCAGCGCTCGCAGACGCGCCAGCACCTGGCCGCGCAGCGCGGCGGGCGCCGCGGCGGCGAACCGCGCCAGCACGTCGCCCTGTCGGTAGATCGCGTCCAGCGCGTCGTGCGGCGGTAGCCGGTCGACCAAGGCTTTCCAGTCGCGCAGGCGGGCGGCGACAGCGTTCAGTCCAGGCGCCAGCTCGTTGCCCTGCTGCAGCAACTCGAACCACGATGTCGGCTGTTTGGCATCGCGGGCCTCGCGCGCCGCAATCGCCAGCGCCACCAGCGCATCGTCGGACACGCCGAACAGCGGCGACTTCAGGGCGCGGGCCAGCGACAAATCATGCGCCGGCGACACCAGCGCATCGAGCAGGGCGACGATGTCCTGCACTTCCGGCGCATCGCCCAGGTCGGTCTTCTCGGGCTGCTGCGCGGGAATGCGCCGCTGCCGCAACTCGTCCTCCATCACCGCCAGGCGATCACGCTTGCGCGCCAGCACCATGATCTGGCCGGGCTCGACGCCGGCCGCGATCTGCCCCGCAATCCATGCCGCCGCCTGCCGGCACTCCAGGGCGATCAATTTTTCTTCGGGGAGTTCGCGCGGCTCGGTCAGGCTGTCACGCCAGGCCAGCGGCTCGTCGCCACCGGCTTGCGCGCGCGGCGCACGCTCGATCTGCGGCAAAAAGCCCACCATGCCGCTCTGGCGCGACTCGGTGCTGTGCACACGAAAGTCCTGGTACTGGCCGGCGGCCTGGGCCGCGGCCATCACCTCGTTCACCGCCGCCATCACCTCGGGCGCATTGCGGTGGGTGTGATCGCAACTGAGCAGGTCACCGCCGAAGGTATCGACCACGAAACGCTGCGCGGCACGGAACACTTGCGGCTCGGCACGGCGGAACCGGTAGATGCTTTGCTTGGGATCGCCCACCAGGAACACACTGGGCGCATCGCCGCCTGCGCCGCCGTAGCTGCTGAGCCATGAATGCAAGGCCTGCCACTGCAGCGGATTGGTGTCCTGGAATTCGTCGATCAACAGGTGCTTGACACGCGCGTCCAGGCGCTCCTGCACCCAGCCCGACAACACGGGGTCGGACAGCATGCGCAGCGCGGCGCGCTCCACATCGTTCATATCGACCCAGCCGCGCTCACGCTTCAGCTCGCTGAACTGCGCAATCAGCAGGCGCGCGAGCCGCGTCATGCGTTGGTGATGCCGCCAGGCCTCGTGCTGCGCGCACGCCGCCGCCAGGCGCATGGCCAGCTCTTGGGCGGCGCGAATCTGCGCCAGGCCTTCCAGCTTCTCGCTGAACTTGCGCGGCTCGCCTTTTTGAGTAAGCAACGCCTCGATGGCCGCAGGCAGATCGCCCGCCGTCAACGCCGTTTCCAGCTCGCTTCCTTTGGCGCTGAAGGTGCGGGCGCCGGCCCGGCCCAGCACCTGCGCCGCCACAACCAACGGCTGGCGCGTGGCAGCACCCGCTGCCAGCGCATCACAGGGTTCAGCCAAGCCGGCGAATTCGGGAAACTGCTCGCCAAACGGCTTGATGGACGCCTCGATCACGCCGTAGGCATCGGCGCGCTCCAGCTCGACCCGCTTGGCAAGCGCCGCGAGCAACGCCTTCTGGGTCTGGAACCGGCCGTGCGCAGCAACCGATGCCTCGAAGTCGGACCGCGCCGCGGGCTCGGCCGCCACTGCCGTGTGGAAGCGCCGCCAGACCATGTCGACTGCTTCCCGGTCGTTCTCCAGCAGCTCGTAATTGGCCGGCAGCCCCAGCTCGCTCAGCACCGCCATCGGCGCCGTCCGCAGCAACGCCGCGAACCAGCTGTGAAACGTGCGAATCTGGACCGGCCGGCCCGCGCCCAGCAAGCTGGCGTACAGGCCCCTGAGTGCTTGCACTTCAGGCTCGCCTGGAGATGAAACGCCGCGTGCGACCAGAGCCTGCATCAGCGCTTCGGGGCTCGCGTGCGCGAATTCGGCCAGCCATTCGTGCAGGCGCTGGCGCATCTCCCCGGCCGCCTTGCGGGTGAAAGTGATCGCCAGAATTTCCTGCGGCTTGGCGCCCGCCAGCAGCGCCCGCAGGACGCGCGACACCAGCATCCAGGTCTTGCCCGCGCCGGCGCAGGCTTCCACCGCGACGCTGCGTCGCGGATCGCAGGCAACCGCGTAGAAGCGCTCGCGGCTGACGCGCTCGCCGTTGTGCTCGTAGGCGAGCATGAGCGGCGACGGGCCGCCCCTAGACGCGAAGGCCTCCTCGGGGGGCAGCGCAGCCCGCTCTGCGGGCAAGCGTGGGGGCTCAAGTCCGGTCATACCCAGGAATCCTTGCGGCACAGGCCGCGCGCGGAACAGAAATCGCACACCTTGCCTTCGCCCAGCGCCGGCAGCGGGGCGCCGCCTTCGATGCGCGCCAGGTCGTCCAGGATGCCCTGCACCAGCAGGTCGCGCGCCTCGACCACCGACAGCTGCTCCACGGTTTCCGTCTTGCCGCGTTCGCCGACGTTCACATAGGCCGCGCGCAAGGTATCTTCGCTCAGCAGCGCGGCATAAAACGCCAGTTGCGTGTCTTCGCCGGGATGGCGCGTTCGGTCGACGCTGGTGGCGCGCGCCTCGGTCTTGTAGTCCATCACCATCACGCCGCCGCCCGCCAGCCGGTCGATGCGGTCGATGCGCCCGAACAGCTTGACCGGGCCCAGCTGCATCTCGTGGTCGCCCTCGGCTTCCGCGAAGGCCGCGCCTTCCCCCTTTTCGTGGCTGCCCAGCCATTCCAGGTAGCCATCACGCACCTGCGGCCAAGCCGCGGCGAATGGCAGAAACTCGCCTTCATCCAGCCGTTGCTCACGCGTCACTTCATCCGCCGTGCGGTCCAGCAGCCGGGTGCGCGCCGGCCCTGCCGGCTCCCAGTTCGCATGCAGCGACTCATGAAATGCGCTCAGCACCTTGTGCAGCCAGTTGCCGAAGTCGCGCTTGTCCAGCTCGGTGTCGATCTCGTCGGCTTCCTGCAGGCCCAGCTGGCGCAGCGCGAAGAACCGGTACGGGCAACGGCGCAGGTCTTCGTAGCTGCTGGCCGACAGTTGCTCGATGGGCAGGCGCTGGCCGACAGCGGACGGCTTGGCGGTGGGCCGCGCCTCGACTTGCCGGGTCATGCGCGGGTCTGGCGCGTCGGTCGCCCCGGCTTCGAGCTGCAGCGCCTGAACCAGCGCGCTAGGCAACAACGGCTCGCCACTGTCGTCGCTGCGACGCCAGAGTACGTCGCACCATGGTGTCTGCAAGGCGTGCCGCCAGCCGGCGCGCACTTCGACCTCCAGGGCCTCGCGCGAGGGCAGGCCCAGGCCGCGGCGCTGTTCCGCGCTCCACAGGCCCGCCGGCTCGGGCGCGGGCGAGAGCCGCATCTCATCGCAGCCGGCCAGCACCAGCGCCGCGAAGGGACGGCCCAGCAATTGATTGAACGGCAGGATGACGACCTGTTCGTGGGGCGCCGGCTCGGGCACGAAGCTGGCGGCCTCGAGCGAGTCGTTAACCCAGACGGTGAATTCGGCCAGGCTGAAGGGCCGCGCCGCCTGCGGCAACAGCGCCAATTCGGCCTGCGCCTCGTCCTCGAGCCGCAGCGCCGCGATGATTTTCATGCCGGCGGCGTCGCGCTGCAGCCGCAACCAGTAGTCGGTGGACTGCAGCAAATCGCGCAGCGCCGACAGCCATTGCGGCAAGGGCCGGGGCCGCTGCAGATCCTGGCGCCATGCATTCACCTGTTCCACCATTCCCCGCACGGCTTCGCCGTCGCCGAGGTCGGACACCTTCACCGCAGCCCAGTCGCGCAGCCCGGCACGCCGGATGCGACGCTCCAGCGCCAGCACCGTGAAAGACGGCGCGGCAGGCGTGTTCTTCAGCCAGTCGATCACCGCATCGCCACTGGCGTTCCAGGCGCAGCCGCGCAGCGCCAGCATGACATTGGCGGCGGCGCGGGTGGTGGACAATTTCCAGCCGGTCTCATCGCGAATGCCGATGCCGCGTGCGTCGAGCATCGCCCGGATGCTGCGGGTGAGCACGCGATCGACCGCGCCCAAGGCGACGGGCACCCTGCCGGCCTCGACATGGCGGAGCACGCAGGCAGCCGCCCGCTCGGCCTCGTCGGAAGGCCCGTCGGCGGGGTGCAGCCGAATCTCGCCCGGAGCGGCGACGACATCCAGCGACAGCGAAACCATCTTGTCCGCGAACAGTTGCTTGAGCGCTTCGGCCAGCGGCTCGGCGCGCAGGCCTTCGAGCACGACCAGCAGGTCGAGCTGCGTGGTGGCGCTGCCCTGCAACAGCGCATCCCCGGCATAAGCCGAGGCGGCGGCCCACTCCAGCGCGATGCGGGCGACCGCGGATTCGATGGCGAGCACCGGCGCGTCGAGCCCGCCGGCGACGATGGCGCGGGCCTGCGCCGCCCAGGCTTCGCGCCGCGGCGGTGCGATGGCGGCGACGGCGCCCGCCAGTTGCCACGCGGCTTCCACCAGCCGGCCCGCCAGCAGATCGGCTTGCGCCGCGAGGCCCGCGCGCTCCAGCCAGGTTCGCGCGGTGAGAAGGTCGCGGCCCATGTCGAACGAGAGATCGTCGGGCGCCGGCGCAAAGCCCCCGGCGGCCGACCAGTTCATCGTGGTCTCGACGCGCGGCGCGAAGCCATCGGGCACCTGCTGGGCCCAGACCTGGCGCACCAGCGGCATCAATTGCGCGTACGGCACCAGCACGACGGTGCGGGCCGCATGCGCGCCTCGCTCGGCCATGTGCTGCCGCACCTGGCTCATCAAGGCGTGCAGTGCCACTGCGGCGTGATGGGTTTGTGCTATTGCATCCATAGCACTCGGGGCGGCGTCCATACCCGACGCGGGGACTTGGTTTCTGTCACAATTCCCCTCACTGTAGCGGTATCGCCAATTGCCCAAAGGAAAAAAGACCATGGCCAGCGACCTGATCAAGCACGTTTCCGACGCGTCCTTCGAAGCCGACGTCCTGAAAGCCGACAAGCCGGTGCTGGTGGACTATTGGGCCGAATGGTGCGGCCCCTGCAAGATGATCGCGCCCATCCTCGATGAAGTGTCGGCCACCTACCAGGACAAGCTGCAGATCGCCAAGATGAACGTCGACGAAAACCGCGACATTCCGGCCAAGTTCGGCATCCGCGGCATTCCCACCCTGATGCTGTTCAAGGACGGCCAGCTCGCCGCCACCAAGGTCGGCGCCATGAGCAAGGCGCAGCTGACGGCCTTTATCGATCAACAGCTTGCGTAGCGCCTGCCAGGGGCTCCCGGCCCCTGGCCCCGTTTTTTCCGGCATAATTCCCCCAGTTCACTGATCCGCCACTTGCAGGCGGCCAGTTCGAGTTCCCGGTTCGTGAGGCATCTTTTCTCGCCTCGCAGACACCCTCCCCCAGATCCAACAAGAACTCCGCAAGGGGTAACTCCATGCACCTGAACGAACTCAAGGCACTGCACGTGTCCGAAGTCCTCAAGCAAGCCGAAGAGCTTGAGATCGAAAACACCGGCCGCATGCGCAAGCAGGAGCTGATGTTCGCCATCATCAAGAAGCGGGCCCGCGCCGGCGAGCAGGTGTTCGCCGATGGCGTGCTGGAGATCCTGCCCGATGGCTTCGGCTTCCTGCGCAGCCCCGACACCAGCTTCACGGCCAGCACCGACGACATCTACATTTCGCCCAGCCAGGTGCGCCGCTTCAACCTGCACACCGGTGACATGATCGAAGGTGAAGTTCGCACGCCGAAGGACGGCGAGCGCTACTTCGCGCTGACCAAGCTCGACAAGGTCAACGACGGCCCGCCGGAGCAGAACAAGCACAAGGTGATGTTCGAGAACCTGACGCCGTTGTTCCCCAAGGAGCAAATGAAGCTCGAGCGCGAGAATTTCAAGGGCGAAGAGAACGTCACCGGCCGCATCATCGACATCATTGCCCCGATCGGCAAGGGCCAGCGCGCCCTGCTGGTGGCGCCGCCCAAGAGCGGCAAGACGGTGATGATGCAGCACATGGCGCACGCCATCGCGGCCAACTACCCCGACAGCCACATGATGGTGCTGCTGGTCGACGAGCGGCCCGAGGAAGTGACCGAAATGCAGCGCTCGGTGAAGGGCGAGGTCATCGCCTCCACCTTCGACGAGCCCGCCGCGCGCCACGTGCACGTGGCTGAAATGGTGATCGAGCGCGCCAAGCGCCTGGTCGAGCTGAAAAAAGACGTGGTGATCCTGCTGGACTCGATCACCCGCCTGGCCCGCGCCTACAACAACGTCGTGCCCTCGTCGGGCAAGGTGCTGACCGGCGGTGTCGATTCCAACGCGCTGCAGCGCCCCAAGCGCTTCCTGGGCGCCGCCCGCAACGTCGAGGAAGGCGGCTCGCTCACCATCATCGCCACCGCGCTGGTCGACACCGGCAGCCGCATGGACGAAGTGATCTTCGAAGAGTTCAAGGGCACCGGCAACAGCGAAATCCACCTGGATCGGCGCCTGTACGAAAAGCGCGTGTTCCCCTCGATCCAGCTCAACCGCAGCGGCACCCGCCGCGAAGAACTGCTGCTGGCCCCCGAAATCCTGCAAAAGACCCGCATCCTGCGCCAGTTCATGTACAACATGGACGAGATCGAGGCGATGGAGATGGTCTTGAAGAGCATGAAGGCGACCAAGTCCAACGTCGAGTTCTTCGACATGATGCGGCGCGGCGGCTGAGGAATCCCGCCCACGCTATAATCACAGGCTTTTCGCGGAAAGTACCCCCGGAATCGTCCGGGCGCGGCTCCCGCAACGACCCCAAGGAAGAGATCATGAAAGAAGGCATTCACCCCAACTACCGCGACGTCCTCTTCGTGGACCTGTCCAACGGTTTCAAATTCGTCACGCGTTCCTGTGCGAACACCAAGGAAATGGGCAAGACCGACGACGGCCGCGAGCTGCCGCTGTTCAAGCTGGACACGTCCAGCGAGTCGCACCCCTTCTACACCGGCACCCAGAAGTCGGTGAACGACATGGGCGGCCGCGTCGACAAGTTCTTCAAGAAGTTCGGCAAGCCGGCCGGCACCAAGGCCGAAGAAGCCGAGAAGACCGCCGCCGAGTAAGCCGCGCTCCAGCGCGCCAATCCAAGGGCAGCCCGGGTAACCGCGCTGCCCTTTTTGCGGCCCGCAGGCCGCTATGACAAACTCGAACGCTTGAACCAGCCCACCCCCGCCATCGTCACGCAGGACGCCGTGCGCCGCCTGCCGCGCCTCGCGCTGCTGCTGCTTTGCCTGGCTTACGTGGTGCCCGGCTTCGTCGGCCGCGAGCCGTGGAAGAACGCCGATATCGCGGGCTTCGGCCACATGTTCGAGCTGGCCCGGGGCAATACCTCGTGGCTGGCGCCCATGCTGATGGGGCAGCCGCCCGAGTTCGATGCGCTGCTGCCCTACTGGCTGGGTGCCTGGGCGGTGCAACTGGCTCCCTCCTGGATAGCCGTGGATTTCGCGGCCCGCGTCCCCTTTGCACTGCTGCTGGCGCTGACGCTGCTGGCCACCTGGTACGCGGTCTATTCGCTGGCGCGCCGGCCGCAGGCCCAGCCCGTGGCATTCGCATTCGGCGGCGAGGCAAAACCCACCGACTATGCCCGCGCCATGGCCGACGGCGGCCTGCTGGCGCTCGTCGCCTGCCTGGGCCTGGCGCAGCTGTCGCACGAAACCACCCCGGCGCTGGCGCAGGTCGCCTTCACCGCGCTGACATTCTTTGCGATGGCTGCGCTGGCCCGGCGGCCATGGATTGCCGCGCCGAGCCTCATCGCCGGCATGGCAGGCCTGGCGCTCAGCGGCGCGCCGTCGATGGCGGTGCTGTTCGGCGCCGGCGGTGTGCTGATCCGGCTGCTCGATCGCGATGGCGGGCCGGACGATGCGGGCACCCAGACCTGGAAGCCGGTCGCCTTGCTGGCCGCCGCGCTGCTGATCACCGCGGCCCTGGCCAGTGGGCTGGACCTGTGGCGCTGGCGCATCAGCGAGACCGGCCTGGCGCGCGACTGGCGTTCGCTCGGCCGCCTGATGCTGTGGTTCACCTGGCCGGCCTGGCCGCTGGCCCTATGGACGCTGTGGCGCTGGCGGCGGCAACTCACCAGCGGACACGTCGCGCTGCCGCTCTGGTTCATCGGAGTGGCAGTGGTCACCACCTGGATGACGCCCTCCTCCGAGCGTTCGCTGTTGCTGGCGCTGCCTGCGCTGGCCACGCTGGCGGCCTTCGCGCTGCCCACCCTGAGCCGCAGCGTCGCGGCGCTGATCGACTGGTTCACCCTGCTTTTCTTCAGCGGCTGCGCAGTCGTGATCTGGGTAGTCTGGATTTCGCTTCAGACGGGCGTGCCGGCAAAGCCCGCGGCCAACGTGGCCAAGCTCGCTCCAGGCTATGAACCCAGCTTCTCGCTGCTGGCCTTCGCGGCCGCCTTGGCGGGCACGCTGGCCTGGGCCTGGCTGGTGCGGTGGCGCATCGGCCGGCACCGCGTCGCGATCTGGAAAAGCCTTGTCCTGCCGGCGGGCGGCGCCGTGCTGTGCTGGCTTTTGCTGATGACGCTGTGGCTGCCCGTGCTGGACTACGCGCGCAGCTATGGCCCGGTCGTGCGGGGCGTCATGCGCCACATGGACGGCCCGGGTTGTGTCGAGGTCTTCGGCATGAACCGTGGCCAGGTCGCGGCCTTCCAGTACCACGGGTCCATGGAGCTCAAACCCGCCGGCCCCCAGGCAACCTGTGCCTGGTTGCTGATGCCTGCCCAGATGCAGCCGGTCGCGCCGCTCGCACTGGACATGAAAGCATGGAAAGCGGTGGCCACCGTGCGGCGGCCGGCCGACGCCGACGACAACGTGGTGCTGTACCGGAAGGTGCGTTGACCGAGCTGCGCACCATCGCCCGGCACGCCGGCACGGTGCTGGTCGGCCAACTCGCCGTGATGGCTTTCGGCGTGACCGATACCATCGTCGCCGGGCGCTACTCGGAAGAGGCCCTGGCTGCCCTGTCGGTAGGCAGCGCCGTCTACATCAGCGTGTTCGTCGCCCTGATGGGCGTGCTACAGGCGCTGCTGCCGACCTGGGCCGAGCTGCACGGGGCCGAGCGCCAGGAGGACCTCGGCCGGTCGGTGCGGCAGGCCTTGTACCTGGGCGGCTTCGGCATGCTGGCCGGCGGCGCGGCGCTGCTGTTTCCCGGCGCGCTGCTGCGCTGGACCGAAGTGCCGGCCGCATTGCGGGGCGAGGTGGAACAGTACCTGGCGGTGCTGGCGCTCGCGCTGCCGCCGGCCCTGCTCTTTCGCATGTACAGCACACTCAATCAAAGCCTGGGCAAGCCGCTGCTGGTGACCTGGCTGCAAGCGTTGTCGCTGGCCGTCAAGGTCCCATTGACCATCTGGTTCGCGTTCGGCGGCGCCGGTCTGCCCGCGGGCGGCGCGGTGGGTTGCGCCTGGGCCACGGTGCTGGTGAACTACCTCTTCCTGGGCGCTGCCGTGTGGCTGCTGCGGACGCAGCCGCTGTATCGCCCGTATGCGCTCTGGCGCCGCATCGAAGCGCCCGACTGGCGCGCGATCGGCGCGTTTGCGCGCCTGGGTGTGCCGGGTGGCCTGGCCGTGATGGTCGAGGTCACGTCGTTCACGCTGATGGCGCTGTTCATCGCCCGCCAGGGCACTCTGGCTTCCGCCGCGCATCAGATCACCGCCAACATGGCGGCCGTCATCTACATGGTGCCGCTCTCCCTGGCCATTGCCACCAGCGCCCGCGTCAGTTACTGGCTGGGCGGCGGCGACGCGAGGCGCGCCCGGTTGGCCATACGCACTGGCTTCAAGCTAGGCCTCGCGCTCGCGCTCGCCCTGGCCGTCACCGTGGCGCTCGGGCGATGGCACATTGCAGCTGTCTATTCGGGCGATGCCGATGTGGTCGCGGTGGCAGCCGGCTTGCTGGCCTGGCTCGCGGTCTACCACATCGGCGATTCGGCCCAGGTCCTGTGCGTGTTCGTGCTGCGCTGCTACCGGGTCGCGGTGGCGCCGCTGGTCGCCTACTGCGTGCTGCTCTGGGGCGTGGGCTTGGCCGGAGGCTACGCCCTGGCCTACCGCGGCCTTGGCCCGTGGACAGCGCAGCACACACCGGCCGTCTTCTGGGCCGCGGGCGCCGTGGCGCTGGCACTGCTCAGCACCATCCTGCCGGTCATTCTGTGGCGAGCTGTTCGTTCGCACCGAGCCTGACGCGGGCGCGCGTGCGTTGGGTGGGAAACACGATCGAGAACGTCGACCCCGCGCCCGGCGTGCTCTCGATCTTCAGCTCCGAGCCGTGGCGCTGCACCACATGCTTGACGATGGCCAGACCCAGGCCGGTGCCGCCGGTCTCGCGCGAGCGGCTGCGGTCCACCCGGTAGAACCGCTCGGTCAGGCGCGAGAGGTGTTCGGGCGCGATGCCGGGACCTGAATCGCGCACCGAAAACTCGGCGCGCCCGTCCGGCAGGAGGCGCCAACGCACCATGACCGCGCCACCGGTCGGCGTGTAGCGAACGGCATTGCTCACCAGATTGGCCAGGGCGCTGAGCAGCTCGCTGGAAACACCGGCCAGCTCCATCTCCGGCGGTTCCTCGAAGCGTAAATCGTGCGCCTTTCCGAGCACCGCCGACAGCGCCTGGGCTTCCTGCTCGCATTGCGCCATCAAGGTGGCGATCGCGGTCCATTCGCCAGCGCCCGGCAAGGGGCTGCCTTCCAGCCGCGACAAGGTCAGCAAGTCGCTCACGAGCGTCTGCATGCGCTGCGCCTGCTGGGCCATGAGCGCCAGGTACCGCGAGCGCTCCTGATCGTTCAGGGGAAGGTTTTGCAGCGTTTCCACGAATCCCATCAGCACCGTCAGCGGCGTGCGGATCTCGTGCGAGACGTTGGCGACAAAATCGCGGCGCATGGCCTCGGCCTGCTCCAGCCCCGTCACGTCGCGCGAAAGCAGCAGCTTGCGTCCCCGCCCGTAAGGATGGAGGTGAACCGATAGCTTGACCGGGCGCGCCGGTCCGCTGTCGCGGCCCTGCACCATGGCTTCGTGGGTGTAGTCATGGCCGGCGTAGTAAGCGGTGAAGGCGGGATCGCGCACCAGGTTGCCGATGAGCTGGAGCAGATCGCGCTGGGCGTCGAAGCCGAAGTGCGCCGCGGCCGTCTGGTTGCACCACTCGATGCGGCCACCGGCGTCCAACAGCACCACGCCGTTGGGCGAGGCCTGGATGGCGGCCAGGAACTCCTGCAAGCGCTGCTGGGCATCGCCGGTCGCCTCTTCTCGGGCGCGAAGCGCCCGCCGGGTGCGATCGGCCACCTCGCCCCACATGCCGGACAACGACGGCGCGCTGGCGGCATCGGGCCGGCGCAGCCAGCGCAGCATGCGCGCGGCGCGAAAAGAATCGACCGCGAACCACGCGAGGCCAGCGATCGCCACACCCCCCAGCGCGCCGTAGACGCCTGCGCTCCACCATCCGGCCAGGGCGCCGGCCAGCTGGGACAGCAGAAACAGGGTCAAGCGCATCAGCATGGGAACAAGGGCAATTGAGACTCGCCGAGGCCGGCGGCACAGGCTCAGGCGGCCTCTTGGGACGTCACGGGAGGCTCGGCGGCCAGGCGATAGCCTGCGCCCCGCACCGTCTCTATCATCGCGCCGGCCGACCCCAGGGCCTCGCGCAGGCGCTTGACGTGAACGTCCACCGTGCGTTCCTCGATGAAGACATGGTCGCCCCACACCTTGTCGAGCAGCTGCGAGCGACTGTGAACGCGCTCGGGATGCTTCATGAAGTACTGCAGCAACTTGAATTCGGTGGGACCGACTTTCAGGGGCCGTCCCTGCCAGCTGACGCGGTGAGTGGCGCCATCCAGCGACAACTCCCCGATGTTCACCGAATCGCTGACCTGTTCCGGCGCGCGGCGGCGCAGTACCGCACGGATGCGCGCCAGCATTTCCTGGGTGGAAAAGGGCTTGGTGATGTAGTCGTCGGCACCGGCATCCAACCCGGCCACCTTGTCCGGTTCGTCGCCACGCGCCGTGAGCATCAGGATCGGCACCGGCTTCACCCGCGCGTCGGCGCGCCACTTGCGCGCCAGTGCCAGGCCGCTTTGGCCGGGCAGCATCCAGTCGAGCAGGATCACGTCGGGCAGGACTGCCTCCAGCTCGCGCTGCGCCGCCTCGCCATCCTCGGCCCAGATCGGCTGAAAGCCGTTGTGACGCAGGTTGACGGCGATCAGCTCGGCGATGGAGGGTTCATCTTCGACGATCAGGACACGGGGCTGGTGTTTCATGCACTCACTTCACTGCGGATTCGATCTGCTCCATCGTCGTGTGGCGCACGTCGGCGCCTTTGACGATGTAGATGATGAACTCGGCGATGTTCTTGGCGTGGTCGCCGATGCGTTCGATCGCCTTGGCCAGGAACAGCAGGTCCAGGCTGGCCGAAATGGTGCGCGGGTCTTCCACCATGTAGGTGATGAGCTTGCGCACGAACCCGTCGAACTCCTGGTCGATCAGGTCATCCTCTTTCAGGATCGCCACCGCGGTGGCCGTGTCCAGGCGCGCGAAGGCGTCCAGCGCCTTGCGCAACAGTCCTGAAGCCATGTCGGCCGCGACGCGCAGCTCGGAAGAAGGCAGCTTGCGGGCCGCCCCGCTGTCGATGATGGACTTGACCATGCGCGCGATCTTGTCCGCCTCGTCGCCAACGCGCTCGAGGTTCGCCGTGGTCTTGAGGATGGCGATCAACAGGCGAAGGTCGCGCGCCGTGGGCTGCCGCCGCGCGATGATGGAAGACAGCTCCCGGTCGATCTCCACCTCCATGGCGTTCACCCGGACTTCCGTGGCCATCACTTCGGCTGCCGCCTCGCCGTTGAACTGCTGCAAGGCATAGATGGCCTTGCGGATCTGCGACTCGACCAGGCCGCCAAGTTCCATCACCCTCGAGGAGACGGCATTGAGTTCGCTGTCGAACTGGGTGGAAAGGTGTTTCTCAGGCATGCGCTTCTCCTGCGTATTTCTTGCGATTCCGCATCATCACCCGAACCGCCCGGTGATGTAATCTTCCGTTTCCTTGCGGGTCGGCTTGAAGAAGATCTGTTCGGTATCGCCCACCTCGATCAGGTCGCCCAGGTACATATAGGCCGTGTAGTCGCTGCAGCGCGCGGCCTGCTGCATGTTGTGCGTGACGATGACCACGGTGTAGTCGTTCTTCAGCTCGGCGATCAGCTCCTCGATCTTCGCGGTGGAGATCGGGTCCAGCGCGGAACACGGCTCGTCCAGCAGCAGAATCTCCGGCTTGATGGCGATGCCGCGCGCGATGCACAGGCGCTGCTGCTGGCCGCCCGACAAGCCGGCGCCGCTCTGGTTGAGCTTGTCCTTGACTTCGCCCCAGAGCGCCGCCTTGCGCAAGGCCCATTCGACCCGGTCGTCCATGTCGGCGGCGTTGAGGCTTTCGAACAGGCGCACGCCGAAGGCGATGTTGTCGTAGATCGACATCGGGAACGGGGTGGGCTTCTGGAACACCATGCCGACCTTGGCGCGGATCAGCGCCACGTCCTGTTTGCTGGTCAGCAGATTCTCACCGTCCAGCATGATCTGGCCTTCGGCGCGCTGGTCAGGGTACAGCGCGTACATGCGGTTGAAAGTGCGCAGCAGCGTGGACTTGCCGCAGCCCGAGGGCCCGATGAAAGCCGTGACCTTGTTCTCCGGGATTTCCAGGTTGATGCCCTTCAGGGCGTGGAACTTGCCGTAATAGAAGTTCAGGTTCTTGACCGAAATCTTGGAGGCCGCGCTGCGGCTGGTGAGGGTATTCATGTGAGCTGCAGTCAAATCTTGTTGCGCGTCAGGACCCGGGCCAGGATGTTCAGGCCCAGCACGGCGGCGGTGATCAGGAAGACGCCCGTCCAGGCGAGTTGCTGCCAGTTCTCGTAGGGGCTCATGGCGAACTTGAAGATCGTTACCGGCAGACTGGCCATGGGCTCGGACATGCTGGAAGTCCAGAACTGGTTGTTGAGCGCCGTGAACAGCAGCGGCGCGGTTTCGCCGGAGATCCGGGCCACAGCCAGCAAGATGCCGGTGACCACGCCAGCCCGCGCCGCCCGCAGGGTGATGCTCAGGATCACCTTCCACTTCGGCGCGCCCAGCGCATAAGCCGCCTCGCGCAGCCCGGCGGGCACCAGCATCAGCATGTTCTCGGTGGTGCGGATGACCACCGGGATCACGATCAGCGCCAGCGCCATCGCGCCGGCCCAGCCGGAGAAGCTCTTGAAGCGCGCGACCACCACGGCGTAGACGAACAGGCCGATCACGATGGATGGCGCTGACAACAAGATGTCGTTCACGAAGCGGGTCGTCGAGCCCAGCCAGCCTTTTACGTCGTACTCGGCCAGGTAAATGCCGGCCATGATGCCGACCGGCGTGGCCACCAAGGTGGCCGCGAGCACCATCAGGAACGAGCCATAGATGGCGTTGGCGATGCCACCGACTTCGTTCGGGGGCGGCGTCATTTGAGTCACCGCGGTCCAGGTCAGCCCGCCGATGCCCAGCCGCACCGTGTCCCACAGGATCCAGATCAGCCAGACCAGGCCGAAGGCCATCGCTGCCAGGGACAAGGCGAGCGCGACCTGGTTGACTCGCTTGCGCCGTGCGAACATTCGCTCGCGCTCCCGCGCCGCATCGGCCGCACGCACCAGCCGTTCACCTGTTCCGGCGACGTGGTTCATGCCTTGGCCCCTTCATTTTTCTTCAGCCGCACCAACAGCAGCTTGGACAGCGCCAGCACCACGAAGGTGATGAAGAAAAGCACCAGCCCCAGGTAGATCAGCGCCGCCTGGTGCAGGCCGCCGGCGGCCTCCGCGAATTCATTGGCCAACGCCGAAGTGATGCTGTTGGCCGCCTGAAACAGCGAAAGCGAGTCGAGCTGGTTGAAGTTGCCGATGACGAACGTGACGGCCATGGTCTCTCCCAAGGCGCGGCCGAGGCCGAGCATGAT
>JAKFEZ010000251.1:0-3138 GCA_036675435.1 Ramlibacter sp.
TCGCAAGCCACGCGTTGTTGTCGGTCTGAGCGGGGGCGTGGACTCCGCGGTGAGCGCGTACCTGTTGAAACAGCAGGGGTACGAAGTCATCGGCATCTTCATGAAGAACTGGGAAGACGACGATGACAGCGAATACTGCTCGTCGAACGTCGACTTCGTGGACGCCGCCGCCGTGGCCGACGTGATCGGCATCGAGATCGAGCACGTCAACTTCGCGGCCGACTACAAGGACCGCGTCTTCGCCGAGTTCCTGCGCGAGTATCAGGCCGGCCGCACGCCCAACCCCGACGTGCTGTGCAACGCGGAGATCAAGTTCAAGGCCTTCCTCGACCATGCGATGCGGCTAGGAGCGGAGAAGATCGCGACGGGCCATTACGCACGCGTTCGTGAACGCGAGGGCCGATTCCAGCTCCTCAAGGGCCTGGACGACACCAAGGACCAGAGCTACTTCCTGCACCGCCTGAACCAGGCACAGCTGGGCAAGACGCTGTTTCCGGTCGGTGAGCTGCGCAAGACGGAAGTGCGCCGCGTGGCGGAGGAGATCCGGCTGCCCAACGCGAAGAAGAAGGATTCGACCGGCATCTGCTTCATCGGCGAGCGGCCGTTTCGCGAGTTCCTCAACCGCTACATCAGCAAGGAGCCGGGCCCGATCAAGGACGAGCGCGGCCGCGTGATCGGCCAGCACCAGGGCCTGTCTTTCTACACCCTCGGGCAGCGGCAGGGCCTGGGCATCGGCGGCATCAAGGAAAAGGGCGCGCAGCGCGGCGGTGGCGAGCACGCGCCCTGGTTCGTCGCGCGCAAGGACATGGACAAGAACACGCTGTGGGTGGTGCAAGGGCATGACCATCCCTGGCTGCTGTCGTCGGGGCTGGATGCGGACGACGCGAGCTGGGTCGCGGGCGAGGCGCCGCCGCCCGGCACCTACGGATCGAAGACGCGCTATCGCCAGTCCGATGCGCCGTGCCGCCTGTCGCCCGGCGCGGGCGGCGCTTTTCACCTCGACTTTCCCCAGCCCCAATGGGCGGTGACCCCGGGCCAATCCGCCGTGCTCTACGACGGCGAGGTGTGCCTGGGCGGCGGTGTCATCTCGGCTGCGTCGAAGTAGGAGCCGACCGGCGGCTTGGCCGCGCGGGCTTCTTGATTTAGAGTAAATCGCTCCCGGGGGAACGATATGCTGACTGCTGACGATCTTGCCCAGATCCCGCTCTTTGCCGATGTGCCGCCCGATCAGATCGAGCGGCTGGCCGCAAGCTGCCCGGACATCCACCTGACTGCGGGCGAATACGCAATGCACGAGGGCGAGGACCGGGCCCTCTACATCGTCCTGTCGGGCCTGCTCGAAGTCGTCAAGCTGATGGACGGCGTGCCGCGGGTCATCGGCAAGCGCGCGCCGGGCCAGTTGCTCGGCGAGGTGCCGATGACGATGGGCACGCCCTTTCTCGGAGGCGGGCGCGCCGTCGAGCCTTCCCGCGTGATGCGGATAGAGCCGCGCCAGTACTACGAGCTGGCGGCGGCCTGCCCGTCGGTGGCGCAAAAGGTCAACGAGAAGGCGCGCGAGCGCATGGGGGGCCTGCAGGGCCTGGCCACCGAAGCACCCACGGCCAAGGTCGTGATGCTGGGCCACCGCTGGGACGCGGCCTGCAACGACCTGCGCCGCTTCCTGGCGCGCAACCAGATCGCCTTCGACTGGGCCACGCCCGACGCGCCGGATCTCGCCACCCGCTGGAAGGGCCCGATGCTCCGCGAATCCGACTGGCCCGCGGTGCGCCTGGCGGACGGGACGGTAATGGTCAAGCCCGCCACCCGCGAACTGGCGCGCCGCCTGGGCCTGCAGACCCATGCCCTGCACGGCCAGTACGACACGGTCATCATCGGCGGCGGCCCCGCCGGACTGGCCGCGGCGGTGTACGGCGCGTCGGAGGGACTGCGCACCCTGGTGGTGGAACGCGAGGCGCCCGGCGGGCAGGCCGGCACCTCCTCGCGCATCGAGAACTACCTCGGCTTCCCGCACGGCGTTTCAGGCGACGAGCTGGCCAGCCGCGCGCTGCAGCAAGCCAGGCGCCTGGGTGCGGAGATCCTCGTCACGCGCAACATCGACCGAATCGACCTGGACACCCGCTGCATCCACATGGATGGCGGCGACGTGGTGCAGGCCCGGTCGCTCATCCTGGCCACCGGCGTCAGCTGGCGGCGCCTGCAGATCGAGGGCTTCGACCGGCTGATCGGCAAGGGCATTTATTACGGCGCGGCCCGCAGCGAAGCAGGCTCCACGCAGGGACTGGACGTGCACCTGATCGGCGCGGGCAACTCGGCCGGGCAGGCCGCGCTGTTCTTCGCCAACCATGCGCGCAACGTGACGCTCCTGGTGCGCGGCGACTCGCTGGAAAAGAGCATGTCGCGCTACCTCATCGAGCAGTTGCGCAACAAGTCCAACGTGGCCATCGCCCTGCACAGCGAGGTGCTGGGGGTGCATGGCACGGATCACCTCACGGCGATCGACCTCGCGGATCGCAAGAGCGGCGAAGTGCGGCGGGTGGACTGTGGCGGCCTGTTCGTCTTCATCGGCGCCGACGCGCAGACCGAGTGGCTGCCCGAGCAGATCGCGCGCGACCAGCGCGGCTATGTTCTCACGGGTACCGATGTTGTGAAGGCCGGGCGGTGGCCGCAGCAGCAGCGCGACCCCTTCCTGCTGGAAACCAGCGTACCGGGCGTCTTCGCCTGCGGCGACGTGCGCTTGAGCCCGGTCAAGCGCGTGGCGTCGGCGGTGGGTGAAGGCAGCATGGCCATCGCGTTTACGCACCAGTACCTGCAGCTGGGCCACTGAAGTGCTGTGGGGTGCATTTTCGAATGATGATGCAAATGTTTTCTCGCCTGCTGCTCGGCTGTTCCGCGACCCTGACTTTTACCCTGTTAGCCTGCTTGCCCGCGGCGGGACAATCTGCCGGCGGCGAAGAAGTGCCGTTCATCACCTCGCCCGACAACGTGACCCTGGAGATGTTGCGCATGGCCGATGTACGCGCCTCCGACCATGTGATCGACCTGGGCTCCGGCGACGGGCGCATCGTGATCCTCGCCGCCAAACGCTTCAGCGCGACAGGCGTGGGCGTCGAGATCGACCCCGAGCTCGTCGCACGCAGC
>JAKFEZ010000112.1:0-16706 GCA_036675435.1 Ramlibacter sp.
CTGCGCGGCCTGCGCGGCCTGCGCGGCCTGCGCGTCCTGCTCGGGCTGTCAGCCCCCCTTGCGCCTGGCCGCGGGTCTGGCCTTGCCCGGTTTCGACAGATCCAGCCTGACCCACGCCGGCGCGTGATCGCTGGCGTGCTCCTGCCCGCGCACCCAGGAGTCCACGCCGGCTTCCACCAGGCAAGGTGCCAGCGGCCCGTTGAGCAGCAGGTGATCGATGCGCAGGCCCGCATTGCGCTCCCAGTGCTTGCGAAAATAGTCCCAGAAGGTGAACACCGCTTCGTCGGGATGAAGGTGGCGGATCGAATCCGTCCAGCCTTGCTTCAGCAATCGCTGGTAGCACTCACGGCTTTCCGGCTGAAGCAGCGCATCTTTTTGCCACGAGCGCGGGTTGTAGATGTCGAAGTCGGTGGGCACCACATTGAAATCGCCGGCCAGCACCACCGGATGGCCCGAACCGTACAGGCCGGCGGCGTGCGCGATCAACCGCTCGAACCAGGCGAGCTTGTAGTCGAACTTCGGCCCCGGCTGCGGATTGCCGTTCGGAAGATACAGACAGGCCACGATCACACCGTCGACAGCGGCCTCCAGGTAACGGCTGTGGTCGTCGGCCCCGTTGCCGGGAAGCTCGCGCCGGATCTCCAGCGGTGCAGTGCCCCGCGCCAGGATGGCCACGCCATTCCACGAGCGCTGACCCTTCCACAGCGCGTGATAGCCGGCTGCCTGCAGCGCTGCATGGGGGAAAGCGTCGTCGAGCGCTTTCAGCTCCTGCAGGCAGGCCACGTCGGGCTGCTCGCGCTCCAGCCACTGCAGCAGGTTGGGCAGCCGCGCCTTGATGCCGTTGACGTTGAAAGTGGCGATCTTCATGGCTCATCGTGGCGCAAGAGGCGCCGTCCTACAGTCGGGGACATACCTGCGGCGCATAGTGCCAGTGAGCCAGGAGCCGCCACGCGCGCTCGGCAACGGAGCGCGCGCCCGTTCCCTGCAATTTTTCGAAAGACCATCATGCCTATCCGATTCAGCACCGAAGCCGCCAATGCCGATGTCATCGGCGACGATGCCGAGACCAGCGCGCCCGAGGGAACGCCCCAGGCTGGGGCCCATGCCAGGCCACGCGGTCGAGCCGGCCAGGCCGCCGAGCGCCAGCGCACGAGCGACGAGGCATCGCGCCGGCCCCGCCCGGACGAGGCCAAGCCCGGCAAGGACATCAACGCCGCCGGCTTTGTCAAGGACAAGGACGCAACCAAGCCATAACACCGTGGCATGCCTCGAGGTTAGGCAGACCCGCGTACGCGACCTGTCGGACAAGGCCGCGACAACCGCGGGCCCGGCCGGCCTCCCAGCGTCAATGGCCTGGTTGCGCTTTCTCTGCACTTTGTCCGCGGCCGCCCTGTTGCTTTCGGCGCGTGCCCAAACCGATCCTCTGGCTACCGATGAATGCAAGGCAGCGCGCGACATCCTGGAGGCGGCGTTGGCCGATGCGCACGCCGGTCAACCCATGCGGGCCGAGCGTTTGAGGCAAGCGCAGAGGAAAGCCGCCCAGGTGTGCCTGGGCCGCGGAGCCGATGTCCAGCCACGGTCACCCCACTCGCGCGCGGCTCCCCCGGTGCAAAGCGTTGCGCCGCCGAGCATTGCGCCAGGCGCCACCCCAGTACCGCGGGTCGCGCTGCCCAGGCCCGCGTTGACGATTCCTCGTCCGGCCTTCGTCGCCAGCTGTGACGCGTCCGGCTGCTGGGACAGCGAAGGCCGGCGGCTGAACCACATTGGCCCGCAACTGATGGGGCCGGGCGGCCTTTGCACCTTGCAGGGCGGGGTTGTGAACTGCCCTTGAGGAAGCCGGGGCCGGCACCCGGTACCATTGCAGGGTTTCGCGGCCGGCACCCAGCGGCCGCGGCGCAATTCAAAACCCCTCTATCACCCACCTCCCGGAGCATCCCATGGGCAATAAGATCACCACCGAAGCCGACCGCAAACGCACCCCCGCACCCACTCCGATGGAAGGCTATACCGTCCAGCGCACGGGCCGCGGCCAAAAGGTCAGCCTGGAGCGCGGCACGGCCACGCGCAGCAAGAAGAACCCGGGCAAGCGGCCGCACAAGGGCGGCTGAACCACATCCAGTAACGTTCCGACACTGCTGCTGTACATACAGACATAGCCTCGATACGGCTCTCCGGTCCAATGGACACATCCGGGCAAAGGTTTTTGCCCGCCAAGGAGATTCGTATGAAGTTGCTTCTTGCCCTTCTGGCCACCGCCGGCCTTACCGGTTGCGTGGCTTACGGCGCACCTTATGGCTCGGCCGAGGTGCACTACAGCACCTCTCCCTACTACGGCTCGTACTACGGCGGCAGCGTTCCCTATGTAATCGAGCAGCCGATCTACCGCCGGGGCTACTACGGGGGCCACCATCGCGGCTATCGAGACCGGGATGGCGACGGCATTGCCAATCGGGCGGACCGCGACCGAGACGGCGACGGTGTGCGCAACCGGCGCGACTCGCACCCCAATAATCCGCGGCGCAACTGACCTGCCGAAGGTACGGCAGTAACTGCCGTACCTTTGGGTTTCAGGCACCCTTCCTGCCCGTAGCGGACACTGCTGAGCTGCGCGGGCCGGTTTAAGATGCCTGATGCTCAAAAAGACTGTATTTTCCCTTTCCATCCTCGCGGCCGCCCTCGCCGCGCAGGCTCAAACGCCGGCCACTTCCCCGGCCGCCGGCTCGCCCGCCAAAAAAGAACTGGTTGGGCGCATCCTCAAGTTGCAGCAACCCGGCATCGAATCCATGGCGCGCGGCCTGGTCGAGCAGCCGGCTGCCGAGTTGCTGGGCAATGCCGGCAACGCCCTGCCCGCGCGCGTGGCCAAGGACAAGCAGGATGCGGTGGCCAAGGAAATCCAGGCGGACGTGCGCAAGTACCTGGATGAAGCCGTGCCCATCGTGCAGGCGCGGGCGGTGAAGCTCGCCCCCACGACCATCGGGACCTTGCTCGAACAGAAGTTCAGCGAAGAGGAGCTCAAGCAGGTGGTCGCCATCATCGAGTCCCCGGTCTACGCCAAGTTCCAGGGGCTGGGCGACGATATGCAGAAGTCGTTGGTGGAGAAGCTGGTGAGCGACACCCGCGGCACCATCGAGCCCAAAGTGCGCACGCTGGAGCAGACGGTGGCCAAGCGGCTCGGCGTTACTGCGGCCCCGCAGGCCAACGGCGCCGGACCGGCGGCGCGCCCGGCGGGGCCCGCCGCCAAGCCCGCGGCCAAGTAGCCGGTTTTGACTGCAGCCCAGGAGACCCTGGGCTGCGGGTCAGCTGGCGCTGGCCAGGCCGGCGCGGCTGCTGAACTCGTAGCAGGCCGCCTCGAAGCTGCGAATCTCGAACAGGGCCTCCTGCAGGCTCATCTCGCCCTTGTCCATCAGCTTGCCGGCCAGGTGCTCGGTCAGCGGCTTCAGTCGCGCCAGCAGGGCCTTGGTTTCGCTATAGAGCCGCTCGCTCTGCGCTTCCATGATGCTGCGCGTTTCCTCGTCCAGGTTCTGGCCGTCGCCACTGGACAGCGCGCCGAAATTCAGCCGGGTCTTGCGGTACATGCCCATCTCGGCCACGGCATGGTGCAGCAGCTTGGTGACGCGGGTGATGTCATTGTGGGCGCCGTTGGTGGTGCCCTCCTCGCCGAAGAACAGTTCCTCGTTAGCCATGCCGCCCAGCAGCACCCGCACGTCGTGCTCGATGTCGCCCTTGGTCTTGAGCAGGTTGGCGGCCTGCTTGTGAAAGACGAATCCCAGGGCGTTGTTGCGGGGGTTGGCCTTCAGCGAGATCTTGATGGTCTTCATGTCGGTCTGAATGGCTTCCCAGTTGCCGCCCGCCTGTCTGCGCTCCAGCTCGAAATCGACCAGGAAGTGGCCCCACTCGTGAATGGCGATGACCCGGCGGTCGCGCTCGCGCTCCTTCGTGGTGTTGGCGTTGACGTTGCCCACCATCACGCGCTCGGCCGCCTTCATCAGCGTGTCGGCCCCGATCATGCCGCCTGCCTGCACCGCGGTGATTCCGGCCTGGTTGACGATGGTTTCCAGGTCGGCCGGGCTGCGGCCCTCGGTCACTTCGACCAGATGGCGCAGGTCCAGGTCGGGCAGCACCTTCTCGGCCCGCTGGTCCAGATAGTGGTCGATGATGGCCAGCCGCTCTTCCTTGTTGGGCATGCGGAAATCGACCTTCATCTGGAAGCGGCGCAGCATGGCCTCGTCCATCGGCATCGAGTCGCTGTTGAAGTTGCTGGCGACGATCCAGATGATCTCGGCCTCGTTCTTGCTGCGCACGCCGTCCAGCACCGCCAGCAGGGTGTTCTGGGTGTCGTCGTCGAACTTGCGGTGGCCGCCGCGCTTCATGAACAGGTCTTGCGCCTCGTCCAGGAACACGATGCAGCGCTTGCGCCGCTTGGCCATGCTCACGATGCGTCCCAGCGTGTTGGAGCCGCCGGCCACATAGCCGGTTTCCAGGTTGGCGGCGGAATGGAACAGGATCGGCAGGTTCAGCTCCTTGGCCAGGTAGCTGGCCAGCTTGGTCTTGCCGGTGCCGGCCGGGCCGCTGAACATCACGTTGAACGGCTTGCTGATGCCGTACTCGGCATATTCAGCCCGCCGCTGGTACTGGTCCTTGATCTGCGCGACTTCGGCCTTGATGTCGTCCATGCCCACCAGGTCGTCGATGCTGCCGAAAACCTGCCCGGGCTCCAGGAACTTCAGCGACTTGAACTGGCCCTTGAGGTGAAAGGCCAGGAAGCCCAGCAGCCCGATCGTGAGAGCGGCCGACAGAACGCCGCTGACGCCGGCCTTCCAGCCATCCTTCTCGGATTGCGGGCGCGCGCCGGCAAAACGGCTGTCCAGGCGCTCCAGCATCTGGACGCTAGCCGCGTCCAGGTCGGCCCGCGGCACGAAACTCAGCTTGCCGCTCCAGGGCGCGTTGACGGCCTTGTCGGCGAATATCTTGGTTTCCATGTCGCTCGGGTAGAAGGCGTATTGCTTGCCCTGCGATTCGATCAGGACGAAGCGCTCCGAGACGTTCCACATCAGCGGCTTGAAGATCACCGTGATGCGGTCCACGGTCTTGCCTTCCAGGAAGCTCAGCACGGAGCCGGTGCCGAATACCACCGGCAGCTTCTGGTCGATGCTCCACTGGGCGGCGCCCTCGCCGCCGATCGACATGCTCTTGACCTGCTCGGCCATGGCGGCCTGCTTTTGCATGAGCGCGAAGGAGTAGATGCCGGTGGCCGGAATCATCAGCATCACGGCTACCACCATGATCTTGACGGCCATGGACTGGATGACGAACCAGTCCTGAATGCGGCTGGCGAATTTCTTGAGGGCGAGCCACGCGCCCAGCGTGGTTCGCTCGGCCGCAGGGCCAGCCTCGGCGGTGTTCTGGGGGCTTCCTGACAAATCGGACATGTCGGTACTTCCTGGCGCTATGCGCGGTGGCACGCTCCCGCAGGGCGTGCATGAGTTGCTTGGTGCTATGGGGGAGCTCGTCCGGCAAGTCGCCGCGGCTGGGTGTTTTTGGTCTTGCCGCTCAGATATCGCGAAGAACCGGGCTTGAGCCTCTTGTCAGCGCAATCCTACAGATTTGCGGTCAGGGAAGCCAGCGCTAAGGGTATCGAATAAGCAACTGGACCACTGGCGCGTGACATATTCACGTGCGCTCGATCCGGGCTGCGCGCGACGGCCTCGCTCGCCTGGTTTTTAGAACATCGCAGGAACCCGCGCGCCGATTGGGACTCCAACCAGCAGCCGGGTTTTCTTCAAGTTTCTTCCCCCGGCTCTTCAATCCCTCGGTCCAAAAAACCGGGGGATTTTTTCGCCCGCGCCAGAGCGCGGTCAGTGAAGGCTGAGCCAGTTCAGCGCGTCGGGCTCGGCGTCGAACAAGGCGATGTCGGGGCATTGCGCCAAGCCAGCCGGGACGACGTCGGTGTCCACCAGCTCGGACGGGCCGACCAGCACCACCCGGGTGTTCGGCGTCAACGCCCGGCGCAGGCGATCGCAGATCAGGAATTTGCCCTCTGCGTCGGGCGGCGTATCGACCCGGCGCAGGTCGATCAGGACATGGTCCTGGCGCAGTCGCGCCACGGCGGCTTTCACCATGTAGGCGAGCTTCAGGGCATCACCGCTGCGCCAGCGCCCTTCTACCTCGAAGCGCATATGCAGATCGTCGTGACGGGAGGCAACTACTAGGTTCATGAAGCTCTGCGGTAAGTGGACCCCGCCAAGATTGCCACAACCATTTGTAGCCGCGCTGATACAAGCGCATCAGTAGTTGCCAAGCGTGACTGCCGAGCTTGTCCGCCGGGGTTTACCGCTGTCGCGGTGGATCAGCCCGAAAGCAACAGGTCGAGCCTGGCGAACGAGGCCGTCCAGCCGCGCTCATGGTTGTTGCGGGTCAGCCCGCCGATTCCTTGGCCCGCAGCTTGGCGCCGATGTACTCGCCGTGCGTCACATGCAGCAGACCCGCCACCTTGGAGATCAGGTGGCTCTCATGCGCATCGAGATGGCCGTCCGCGTAGGCCACCTGCCACATGAACTCCACGATGCGGATCTTCTGTTCCTGCGAGAACCCGTCGTTGATGACCGAGGTGAACTGGTGGAAATCCGACGCTTGCCGTGCCTTCTGCTCGGCCAGTTCGACCAGCTTCGCCAGCTCGTCCGGCTCCAGGGCAAATTTCTGCCGCAGTGCATTGACCACGGCCAGGCGCTCCTGCGTGCCCAGTTCGGGCTCGGCGCGCATCACCTCGACCAGCAGGACGGCCGTGGCGAGTTGCAGGGCATGTTCGTTGTGGCCAGCGTCCTGCGCTGGATTGGCGAGCACCGAATCGAAGAGATCTTTCAAGGTTCGCAGCATGTCGAAGGCTCCAGGAGATTCCATAGGGTACGACATGAAAGCATGGCCGCGCTGTCGAAGCGGCGTAAGGGCCGGCTGACGTCGCCAAGCGCCGCCCGCCGCCAGCGCGCCCGGCCAGCAGGCGCTAGCCTGAGCTGCACTTTTTCATTCAAGGAGATCACCATGTTGCGCAAGCTCATCATGCTGGCCATCACGTCAGGCCTGGCCAAAAAGCTCTACGACAACTATCGGCAAAAGCAGATGCGAACGCCCTTCCCGACTTCGGGTCGTCCGCCCGAGGGGCGCCAGTCGATGCGTCGCAGCGGCGCGCGCTGACGGCATCTGTCGCGCTGAGCGGCGCCGGGATGTCGCCGCCTTGCCGCTTCGCCTATCCATCCGGCAGCGTCCATTTGCTTTGCTGGATTTTTGATCCATAGTTGCTTGCGTTGCCTGTGCAACCAAGGAGATCGGTATGCCCAAATTCGTGATCGAGCGGGAACTGCCTGGCGCCGGCAAGCTGTCGGGTTCCGACCTGAAGGGGATCGCGCAGAAATCGTGCGATGTGCTGCGGGAAATGGGTCCCACGGTCACCTGGCAGCAGAGCTACGTGACCGACGACAAGATCTACTGCGTCTATATCGCCGACAGCGAGGAAGAGGTGCGCGAGCACGCGCGCAGAGGTGGCTTCCCAGCCAACAGCGTTGCCAAAGTCAGCACCGTGATCGACGCCGCCACGGCGGAATGACGGCGCCGGGCGCCTAGCGGCCGCCCAGCCCCATCGCCCGCGTGATCACCTCTTTCATGATCTCGTTGGTGCCGCCGTAGATGCGCTGCACCCGGGCATCGGCATACGCCCGGGTGATGGGGTATTCCCACATGTAGCCATAGCCGCCGTGCAGCTGCACGCACTCGTCCATCACCTTGCACTGCAGGTCGCTCGTCCAGTACTTGGCCATGCTGGCGGTGGCCGTGTCCAGCTTGCCCTGGCAGACCAGCTCCAGGCACTTGTCGACGAACACGCGCGCCACTTGCACTTCAGTTTGCAACTCGGCCAGGGTGAAGCGGGTGTTCTGGAAGGCGGCCACTGGCTGGCCGAACACCTTGCGGTCCTTGGTGTACTGCACCGTCCAGTCGATCGCGGCCTGGGCCGAGGCTACCGCGGTGACGGCGATCTGCAGGCGCTCCCATGGCAGCTGTTCCATCAGGCAGATGAAGCCTTTGTTCTCCAGGGCTTCGCCGCCCAGCAGGTTGTCGGCCGGCACGACCACATTGTCGAAGAACAGCTCCGACGTGTCCTGCGCCTTCAGGCCCAGCTTCTTCAGCCGTTTGCCCGCCGCGAAGCCAGGCATGCCGCGCTCCACCAGCAGCAGGCTGGTGCCCTTGGCACCGGCTTGCGGGTTGGTCTTGGCGACCACGATCACCAGATCGGCATGCCAGCCATTGGTGATGAAGGTCTTGCTGCCGTTCAGCAGGTAGCTGCCGTCGGCCTGCTTCTGGGCCGTGCTCTTGACGCCCTGCAGGTCGCTGCCGGCGGCCGGCTCGCTCATTGCGATGGCGCCGATCATCTCGCCGCTGGCCAATCGCGGCAGGAATCTGGTCTTTTGCTCCGGCGTGCCGTAGTGCAAGAGGTAGGGCGCGACGATCTCGCTGTGCAATCCGTAGCCGATGCCGCTGTAGCCGCCGCGCGCCAGCTCTTCCATCTGCACCACCGAGTACAGCTTGTCGGCGCCCGAGCCGCCGTATTCCTCGGGCAGCGTGGCGCACAGGAAGCCGTTTTCGCCCGCCTTGTTCCACACCGCCCGATCGACGTAGCCCTGTTCTTCCCAGGCTTCGTGAAGGGGCGCGATTTCCCTGTCGATGAAACGGCGAAAGCTGTCGCGGAAGGCTTCGTGGTCGGCGTTGAAGAGGGTGCGTTCGATCATCGGGGACTCCTGGCTGTCGCCATTTTTACAGAGCATGTGCTTGGTGAAATGAATATACTGCACATGGCCCACGGCCCCGTGCCCCGCCCTGCCCTGCGCCGGCGGGAGATGAATTAGTTGGAGAATGGTCATGACCGAAGCCTACGTATACGACGCCATCCGCACGCCGCGTGGCAAGGGCAAGAAAGACGGCAGCCTGCATGAGGTGAAGCCGGTGAATCTGCTGGCCGGCGTGCTCAGCGAACTGCAGCGGCGCAATGATTTCGATACCGGCCAGGTCGACGACGTGGTGATGGGCGTGGTCTCCCCCATCGGCGAACAGGGCTCGGTGATTGCCAAGGTGGCGGCGCTCAAGGCCGGCTGGGATTTCCGCTGCTCCGGCGTCCAGCTCAACCGCTTCTGCGCCTCGGGCCTGGAAGCGGTCAACATGGCGGCGCAAAAGGTCCGCTCGGGCTGGGAAGACCTGGTCGTGGCCGGCGGCGTCGAGAGCATGAGCCGCGTGCCGATCGGCTCGGACGGTGGCGCCTGGGCGCAAGACCCGGAAACCAATTCGGCCACTGCCTTCGTGCCGCAGGGCATCGGCGCCGACCTCATCGCCACGCTCGAGGGTTTCACGCGAGACGACGTCGACGCGTTCGCCATGGAGAGCCAGCAGCGTGCAGCGCGGGCGCGCGAAGGCGGCTTCTTCGCCGGCTCGGTAGTGCCGGTCAAGGACTTCCTGGGCCAGACCATCCTGGCGCACGACGAGTTCATCAAGCCGCACACCACGATGCAGGGCCTGGCCTCGCTCAAGGCGGCCTTCGACCAGCTCGGCGCCATGGGCTTCGACGACGTGGCGATCAGCCGCTATCCGCAAGTGGAGCGCATCAACCACGTTCACCACGCCGGCAATTCGTCGGGCATCGTCGATGGCGCGGCCGCTGTCCTGGTCGGCAGCGAGGCGGCCGGCAAGGCGCACGGCTTCACCCCGCGTGCCCGCATCGTCGCGGCAGCCCTGTCCGGCGCCGACCCGACCATCATGCTTACCGGCCCGATGCCGGCAGCGCGCAAGGCGCTGGCCAAGGCCGGCCTGACCATCGACCAGATCGACCTGTTCGAAGTCAACGAAGCCTTTGCTGCCGTGCCGATGAAGTTCATGCGGGAAATGGGCGTGCCGCACGACAAGGTCAACGTCAACGGCGGCGCCATTGCCATGGGCCACCCGCTGGGTGCGACCGGCGCGATGATCCTCAACACCCTCATCGACGAGCTGCACCGCCGCAAGCTGCGCTACGGCCTGGCGACGTTGTGCGTTGGCGGCGGCATGGGCATCGCTACGATCGTGGAACGGATCTAGGAACCATGAAAACCATCCAGTACGAACTGAACGACGGCATCGCCACCCTCACCTTCGACGAGGAGGGCTCGCCCGTCAACACCATGTGCGCCCAGTGGCAGGAAGACCTCACGGCGGCGACGGCCCAGGTGGTCAAGGACAAGGACGCGATACGCGGCATCGTATTGGCCTCGAACAAATCGACCTTCTTTGCCGGCGCCGACCTCAAGGGCACCATGCGCCTTCAGCCCACCGACGCGCCGGCCGTGTTCCGCGAGATCGAGCAGACCAAGAAGAACTTCCGCACGCTCGAGACGCTGGGCAAGCCGGTGGTGAGCTGCCTCAACGGCACGGCCCTGGGCGGCGGCTGGGAGGTGGCGCTGGTGGGCCACTACCGTGTCGCCGTCGACAACCCGAAGATCCAGTTCGGCCTGCCGGAAATCACGCTCGGCCTGATCCCCGGTGCCTCCGGCATCACCAAGATGACGCGCCTGCTCGGATTGGTGGGCGCGCAGCCGTACATCCTGGAGAGCAAGCTGTTTGCGCCGCGTGAGGCGCTGGAGCTGGGCCTGGTGCATGAGCTGGTGCCCGACGCCGCGGCGCTGCGCCCCGCCGCCCTGGCCTGGATCGACCGGCATGGCAGCGCCGACGCGCCCGCCCGCCATCCCTGGGACGACAAGAATTACAAGATGCCCGGCGGCACCCCGGCCAACCCCAAGATTGCCGGCATGCTGAGCGTGGCGCCCGCCGTGCTCAAGCAAAAGACGCGCGGCCTCTACCCCGCCCCCGAATACGCGCTGGCGGCGATGGTCGAGGGCGCCCAAGTCGACTTCGACACGGCGCTGCGCATCGAGTCGCGTTACCTGGCCAAGCTGATCGTGAGCCCGGTGGCGAAGAACATGATCAGCACGTTCTTCTTCAACATGAACGCGATCAAGTCGGGCCAGTCGCGGCCGAAGAACGTGCCGCGCTACACGCCGCAGAAGGTCGGCATCCTGGGCGCCGGCATGATGGGCGGCGGCATCGCCTACGTGCAGGCCAGCCGCGGCGTCGCCACCGTGCTGAAGGACGTGACCGCGGAAAAGGCCGAGGCCGGCCGCAACTACAGCACCAGGCTGACCCAGGCGCGAGTCGACAAGGGCCGCATGAGTCCCCACGACCAAACGGCCTTGCTGTCGCGCATCACGCCCACCGATTCAGCGCAGGCCCTGCAGGGCTGCGACCTGATCATCGAAGCCGTGTTCGAGAACCGCGAACTCAAGGCCCGCGTCACCCAGGAGGCCGAGCCGATGCTGGGCGCAGGGGGCTTTTTCGCAAGCAACACCTCGACGCTGCCCATCACCGGGCTGGCCCGGGCCAGCAGCCATCCGAAGGCTTTCGTCGGCATTCATTTCTTCAGCCCGGTCGACAAGATGAAGCTGGTAGAGATCATCCGGGGCGAGCAGACCAGCGACGAGACCGTGGCTCGCGCTTTCGACTATGTGCAGGCCATCGGCAAGATCCCGATCGTGGTCAACGACTCGCGCGGCTTTTTCACCTCGCGTGTCTTCGGCACCTTCGTGATGGAAGGCGCCGCGATGCTGGACGAAGGGATTCCTGCGGCGGTGGTGGAACAGGCCGGGATCCAGGCCGGCATGCCGGTGGGACCGCTGGCCGTGCTCGACGAAACCGCCTTGTCGCTATCGGTGCATGTGCTGGACCAGACCCGAGCCGACCTGCGGGCCGAGGGCGGCACCTACATCGCCACGCCGGGCGAACTGCTGGTGGAGCGCATGGTCAAGGAGTTCGACCGCAACGGCCGCGCCGCGGGCGGCGGCTTCTATGAGTACCCCGAGCAGAAAGGCGCGAAGAAATTCCTGTGGCCCGAACTGAAGACGCTGTTCGAGCGGCCGGACGCGGCCTGGGACATGCAGGATTTGAAGGATCGCCTGCTGTATCGCCAAGCCGTCGAGACGGCGCGCTGCCTGTCAGAGAACGTTTTGACCACAGTGCACGACGCCAACATCGGCTCGATCTTCGGCATCGGCTTTCCGGCCTGGACCGGCGGCGCGCTGCAGTTCATCTACGGCATGGGCATCGATGCGTTCTGCGCGAAGTCCGCGCAGCTGGCGCGCAAGTATGGGGCCGGCTTCGAGCTGAGCGACAAGGTCATCGAAGCCGTTCGCGCGCATCAGCCGGTCTATTGAGGTGGGCTTCACGGCCTCGCTCGCTCCACGATTTCGCCGTTCAGCGTGCCCAGGAACGCCGCCACGTCCCTGATCTCCTGCTCCGACAGCACGATCGGCTTCCTTTCCTTGTGCGCACTGTCGCCATGCGCCAGCTCCGAGTGCCCGATCGCCGCTGCCGGCGACCTGGCGTAGTGGCCGACCACCTCCTCCAGGCTTGCGAACTGGCCCGCGTGCATGTAGGGCGGGCGCAGGGCCACGTTGCGCAGGCTCGGCGTCTTGAACGCGGCTTCCAGGCCCGCCGGGTCGGTCACCATGTAGGCCAGCTCCTGGCACGCATCAGGCTTGGCATCGCTGAATGGGCCCAGGCAATTGAACTCGTCCTGCTGCACTTTGGCCAGCGCCGCGGCGCGGCCCCGGTCCGGGCGTTTCGGGTTGCGCGGCGGCACACCGGTGTTGTGGAAGTGCTGGTCGGTCAGCAGCGGGCCGTTGTGGCAGGTCACGCACTGGCCCTTGCCGATGAATAGCCGCAGGCCGTTGATCTCCCGCGAATTCAGGATGTCGCGCGCGGCCGGGTCCTTGGCGGCCAGGGCGTCTGCGTAGCGGTCGAACCGCGCAGGGCCATAGGCCAGCGTCTTCTCGTAGGCGGCGATCGCCTTGCCCATGTTGGCGAACACGCGGCTGACATCGGTGCGCCGGCCGGCGGGCAGCGAATTCCAGGCCGCCTTCTCCGTGGCATTGCCGAGTGGGCCGGCGTCTTGCGGCAAGCCTGCCAGTTCCGGCACCTTGCCGAACAGCGCTTCGTACTCGATGCGGTAGTGGGTTGCCAGCACACGGGCGAAACGCGTGCGATTGCCACCGTGCTCCACGCCGTCCTCCAGCGGGCCGAGCGCCTGCGACCAGACGCTGTCCTTGCGGCCGTCCCAGAACATCCACGGGCTGTGGCCGGCGCCGACGATGGGCATGGCGCGCCGTGCGCCGGTGCCGATGCCCTTGCTCACCGCAAGCCCGTCCTGGAACTGCTTGTCGGGCGCGTGGCAGCTTGCGCACGAAACGGCGCCGTTGCTGCTGAGGCGCGTGTCATTGAACAGCCGCTTGCCCAGCGCTTGCGCCGCCGGCAGTTGCTCCACCGCGTTCGACGGGTCGGCCGGCGCCGGCGCCAGCTTGCTCATGCTCAGCGAGGCGACGGTCTGCACCTCGGTGGCGCTTAAGGTCTGCTTGGCGGGCTCGTGCACGACCACGTTGAAGGTGACCTTGTCGGGGCCCTGCGGCGTCTGCAGCGCGAGCTTGATTTCCCACCAGCCCGTCATGCTGAACTTCATGCCTTCCAGCAGGTAGGTGCCTTGCGCCACTTCGCGCCGCACCAACGGCTTGGTCGGCAGGCCATGGCCGTGCTGCGGCATGCCGCCGTCCACCAGGATGCGGGCCTCACTCACCGGCGCCCCGGTGGGCGAGGCCACCAGGATCTGCCACGAATGGATCTGGTTGATGGCCGGCGTGGCCTGGGGCGGCTGCAAGGTCACCACGTACTTGCCCTGCTCGGTGGAGCGCTTGAGTGAAACGTCGAGGTCGGCCGGGGGTGTCATGCAGCCACCGACGGCGAGCAGGGTCAACAGGGAGAGTGCCCGCAGCGTTGAGAGGATCGGCTGGCGACCCGTGTAGAGTGATGTGTCCATGCGAGGCGATTCTGTCCAGCCCTTGCGATCGGGGCTTGAACGAAAGGGCTGACTTGCAGCAAAAAATGGTCACCGGCGGCCACATAGCCTTCTGGCAAGGCGGCAGCCTGTGGATGGGCCGCGGCCAGGGCCTGTCGGACTGGCACGCGCACCACGCGCATCAGGTGGCCATTTCGCTGGCCGGCCGCTGCCTGTTCCGCAGCCGGGAGGAGGACGGCTGGTCGAGCTTTGCCGGCGCCATCATTCCCTCGCAGCGCCAACACCAGTTCGAATACGAGGGGGTGATCGCCCATCTCTTCGTGGAACCCGAGACACCGCAAGGACGCGCGCTCGGCCGCTACCTGGCCGGGGCCGGCATCTCACCCTTGCCCGAAGTCGAATGCCGCCGTATGGCCGCGATGCTTGTCACGGCCGAGCAGGCCGGCCAGACCGGCGATGCACTGGTGGCCAGCGCCAGGGCGACGCTGGCGGTGCTGACCGGCGCCATTGCCGCGGGGGTGTCGGTCGATCAACGGGTGATCAAGGCCATCGAGTACGCCGGCGCCCACGTCCGCACACCGGTGTCGCTGGGCGACGCCGCCTCGATCGCGGCGCTGTCGCCCGGGCGCTTTCGCCATTTGTTCGTGCAGGAAACCGGCACGCCATTCCGCGCGTACCTGCTGTGGCTGCGGCTGAACGTGGCGATCGAAACCGCCATGGCGGGCGCTTCATGGACCGATGCCGCGCACGAAGCGGGCTTCGCCGATTCAGCGCACTTCACCCGCACCTTCAAGAGAATGTTCGGGATCAATCCCGTCGAATTGACTGCAGCACGCGCCGGTGCATCGCCGTAAGGGGCTGGTTGGCGCCTATGCGCGAAAGGCAAATTGAAGGTCACGACAGGAGCAGCGGCGCAGCGGCGCCCAGCCCGCCCAGAACCGCAATAGCCGCCGAACGCCTCACGTTCGCCGAAGGCAGGTTCCAGCAGAGCAGCAGCGTACCCGAGATTCCGGCGCCGCAAAGGCAAATGGCGAGCGTGACCCGAACTGCGCCGAAGCACCAATCGAGCGAACCCAGGAGAGTCGCGGCGAAGGCGCTCAGTACGCATGGCGCCAGGGCAAGCACAGACTCCCTGGGAACGGCCGGCTGCGGCCGGCGCGCAAGCCCGGCGTAGCGCGCATGAGCCGCCGCGAAGGGTGCCCAGAGGCTCGCCCATGCTGGACTGCTGTGGGTGCTCACGGCTTGCCTTTCAATGCGCGCACTGCGCGACATCGCTGGCGGTTCTCGTTGTCGGTCAGTACGGGGAACATTTAATAAACACCGTTAAATAAACAGTGTTAAATGTACTGCAGCTGCGACCGTTGTCAAACCTTTTCTTGAAAAACCGCCAATTGGCCCAGCGTGACTACGGCAGATTGCCCTGCAGCACGCGCCGGCATACCGCCACGAATTCCTGCACGGAACGCGACTGGGCTTGCTGTGGCCGAAACCCCAGCATCGCGCGAAAAACCAGCGGGGAATCGAGCGCCAGGCAGCGCAGGCCCAGCGGCGCGAAGGCGCGTGCCACCAGCGGGTTGGTGACCGCCAGCCCGGCGCCCGCCAGCACCAGCGAGCATTGCGTCGCGCTGTAGGGTGTTTCGATGACCGTGCGCGGCACCACCTTGGCCTGGCGCAATGCGGCCTCCAGCCGGCGCTGCGCCGGGTCATTGGCCGACAGGCCGATCAGCGGTGCATCCTGCAGATCACGCAGCGAAACCCGCGCCTTGCGCGTCAGCGGGTGCGAGGCCGGGACGGCGCACACCGCATCGACCTCGTAGAACACCGAAGCGTCCACGCCGCTGATGTCTGCCTCGTCGCCCAGGAAAGCCAGGTCGAGCGCCCCCTTGAACAGCGCATCACGCAGCGACGTGGAACTGTCCACGCTCAGCAGAAAGCGCATGCGCGGATAGCTGCGCTGAAACTGGGCAACGGCCAGCGGCATGATGCTCGATGCCATGGCGTGCAAGGAGCCGATCCGCAATACCTGGTCTTCATGCGACTGCAGCGCCACGATCTTGCGCTGTACGGCATCCAGCCCCTCATAGACGCGCTCGACTTCCTCCATCAGCGCATGGGCCTCCGGCGTCGGCATGAGCCTGCCGGCGGTGCGGCCGAACAGCCGAAGCCCCGCCCGCTCCTCCATCTGCTGCAGCAGTTGGGTGACAGCCGGCTGGCTGATGTGCAGGGCGGACGCCGCGCGGTTGGCGCTGCCCAGGCGCATCACCATGCGGAACACCTCGATCTGACGCGCGCTGGGCTCGGGCATGCGGCTTACCTATAAGTTTTGCTTAATTCTATTGTAGATCGCCGCAGCCCTCCGGCGCCCTGCCACGCCTACCATCAGTCCCATGCGAAACCCCTGCCTGTCCCACCTGAAATGCATCAACTGCGACAGTGAATACGAGGTGATGGACCTGCCCGCCGGGTGTCCAGCGTGCGCGGCTGCCGGGCAGCCCTCGAGCCTGGCCGGTGCGTACCGGGAACTTCCCTCAGCGCTGGCTCCCTCCAAGACGGGTTATACCTGGGGCCACTGGCTGCCCTACCTCGACGGCATCTCCCTGGGCGAAGGCGAAACGCCTTGCCTGGACCTGCCGCGGCTCGCGCGCGAGCTCGGGCTGTCCCGATTGAGCGCCAAGCACGAGGGGATGAATCCCACCGGTTCCCACAAGGACAGGATGTCGGCGCAAGCCGTGACCCGCGCCCTGGAGGCGGGCGCATCGTCGGTCGTGCTGGCTTCCAGCGGCAACGCGGCCGTGTC
>JAKFEZ010000282.1:0-3118 GCA_036675435.1 Ramlibacter sp.
ACCTGCCCGATCATGTTCTTTGCCGCAGCGCCTCGTACAGGCACACGCCGCTGGCCACCGACACGTTCAGGCTTTCGACGGCGCCGCGCATGGGGATGTTCACCAGTTCGTCGCAGGTCTTGCGCGTCAGCTGGCGCATGCCCGAGCCCTCGGCGCCCAGCACCAGCGCCACCGGCGCCTTCAGGTCGGACTGGTAGATCGTCTTGGGCGCATCCTCGCTGGTGCCGATGCACCAGATGCTGCGCTCCTTGAGTTCGCCGAGGGTTCGCGCCAGGTTGGTCACCATGAAATAAGGCATGGTTTCCGCCGCGCCGCTTGCCACCTTGGCGACAGTGGCGTTGATGCCGGCCGCATGGTCGCGGGGGGCGATCACGGCGTGGGCGCCGGCGCCGTCGGCCACCCGCAGGCAGGCCCCCAGGTTGTGGGGGTCGGTAATGCCGTCCAGCACCAGCAGCAAGGGCGGTCCTTGCACCTGGTCCAGCAAGTCGTCCAGCGAATTCGAGGTGGGCAGCGCCTCGACCCGGGCGGCCACGCCCTGGTGCCCATGGCCGCCGGCCAGCTTGGCCAGGCGCATGCCGTCGGCGTCGATCACCCGGGCGCCGGCCTCGTGGGCCCGCTCGACGAACTGCCGCATGCGGGCGTCCTTGCGGGTGGGATCGACGTAAATCTCGATGATGCTGCGGGGGGCTGTCTTGAGCCGGACGCCAACGGCGTGGAAACCAAAAAGTACTTTAGCGGAGGACATCACAGGATTATCCCGTGGTCCTGCGTGCTACCACTGTATAAAATGGACCACATTACAAGGAGAAGAGGCATGGGACTCCGGCTCAAGTTCAATCTGGTGCTGATCGTCGTCTTTCTGGCAGGTTTTGTCGCGGCCGGGGCCGTGTCGCGCCAGTTGCTCCAGGAAAACGCCCGCGAAGAAGTCATTCGCGATGCCCGGCTGATGCTGGAAGCGGCGCTTTCGGTGCGCACCTACACCGTCGAACAGGTCCGCCCGCACCTGATCAAAGTGATGGACGAGGTGTTCCTGCCGCAGACCGTGCCCGCCTTTGCCGCCACCGAGGCCACCAACCACCTGCGCAAGAAGTACAAAGAATACAGCTACAAGGAGGCCACCCTCAACCCGACCAACCCGCGCAACCGCACGCTCGACTGGGAGGCCGACCTGGTAAACCGCTTCCGCCAGCACACCGACATCAAGGAAATCGTGTCAGAGCGCGTCTCGTCCACCGGGCGCTCGCTGTTCATCGCCCACCCCATCCAGATCGGCAACCCGGCCTGCCTGCAGTGCCACAGCACGCCCGCGGCTGCGCCGCCCTCCATGCTCAAGGTTTACGGCGAGGCCAACGGCTTCGGCTGGAAGCACAACGAGATCGTCGGCGCCCAGGTCGTCACCGTGCCCATGGAGGTGCCGCTGCGCAAGGCCGAGCGCGCGTTCACCACCTTCATGGCCTCGCTGGCGGCGGTGTTCATCGCCGTGTTCATCGTGCTGAACGTCATGCTGTCGTGGCTGATCGTGCGCCCCATCCGCAAGATGTCCGAGTCGGCCAACAAGATCAGCACCGGCGAGTTCGGCGAGCCCGAGTTCAACGAAAAGGGCAAGGACGAAGTGGCCGTGCTGGGCAGCTCGTTCAATCGCATGCGCCGCAGCCTCGAAAAGGCGATGCAAATGATCGGTGACCAATAAGGTTCTCGCCGCACCAAGGATGTCCATCGAAGAAGCAGCCGCACCGTCATCACCTCCGGCCACGCCGGGGGATGCGGCATCGCTGCCCGCGGGCTGCCGCCTGAACGAATACAGCATCGAGCGCACCCTGGGCGGCGGTGGCTTCGGCATCACCTACCTGGCGCGCGACAGCAACCTTCAACTGCCCGTCGCTATCAAGGAATACTTCCCCAGCGACCTGGTGACGCGCTCGGCCGACCAGACGGTGCAGGTGCGCGGCGGCAACCCCGAACAGCAGGAGCAGTACGACTGGGGGCTGGAGCGCTTTCTGGACGAAGCGCGCGCACTGGCCACCTTCCGCCACCCCAACATCGTGCGGGTGCTGCGCTACTTCCGCGAACACGGCACGGCCTACATCGTCATGGAATACGAGTCGGGCCAGTCGCTCAAGCGCTGGGTGCCGTACCACGCGCCGCTGTCGCAGCGGGCGCTGCTGTCCATCGTCTACCCGCTGCTCGACGGGCTGGAGGCCGTGCACCAGACCGGTTTCCTGCACCGCGACATCAAGCCCGACAACATCTACGTGCGCGCCGACGGCACGCCGGTGCTGCTGGACTTCGGCGCGGCGCGCCGGGTCACCGCCAACCGGGACATGACCAACATCGTCAGCCCCGGCTTCGCTCCGTTCGAGCAATACCATTCGCAGGGCAACCAGGGGCCCTGGACCGACATCTATTCGCTGGGCGCCGTGATGTACTGGATGACCACCGGCAAGAAGCCGATCGAGTCGGCGGCGCGGGTCAAGAGCGACACCATGCTGCCGGCCTCCAGCCTGGCCGAGGTCAGCATCTATGGCGCGCCGCTGCTGGACGCCATCCAATGGGCCATGCACCCCGATGAAGGCCGCCGGCCGCAGACGGTGGCGCTGCTGCGGTCTGCCATCCAGGGCTCCGAGAAGGCCGAACCCGGCCAGGTGGACGTCGACCTCACACCCGACCGCCCGGCCATCGCTGCTGCCGCCTTTGCGCCCTCGGCACCCGGCTCACCCGGCTCGGGCGCGTCTGGCGGCGCGCGGCGCAACCTGCTGTGCACCATCATGTTCCTCGACTTGGTCGGCTATTCGGTGCGCTCGGTCGACGATCAGGTGGCCATCAAGAAGCTGTTCAACGAACTGCTGGCCAAAGCGCTCAGGGGCGTGGCCGATGACACCCGTATCGCCATCGATACCGGCGACGGCGCGGCCATCTGCTTCATGGGCGATCCCGAGGAAGCGCTCGATTCCGCGATGCTGCTGCGCGACCTACTGGGGCAGCGGCGCGGCCTGATGTCGGTGCGCATCGGCCTGCACATGGGCCCGGTGCGGGTGGTGGCGGATATCAACGATCGGGTCAACGTGGTGGGCGACGGCATCAACGTGGCCCAGCGCATCATGGATTTTGCGCAGGGCAA
>JAKFEZ010000184.1:0-3114 GCA_036675435.1 Ramlibacter sp.
ATCGGGCATAATGAATTTCTCTCTTAGAAGAAATTCGGCATGAACCTCCATCAGTTCCGATTCGTGCAGGAAGCCGTGCGGCGCAACCTGAACCTGACCGAGGCGGCGAAGTCGCTCCACACGTCCCAGCCGGGGGTGTCCAAGGCCATCATCGAGCTCGAGGAAGAGCTGGGCGTGGAGATCTTCGCGCGCCACGGCAAGCGGCTCAAGCGCGTCACCGAACCCGGCCAGCACGTCCTCAAGAGCATCGAGCTGATCATGCGCGAGGTCGGCAACCTCAAGCGAATCGGCGAGCAGTTCAGCGCCCAGGACAGCGGCACCCTGTCGATAGCCACCACCCACACGCAGGCGCGCTACGTGCTGCCGGTGTCGGTGGCCCGGCTGCGCGAGGCCTATCCCAAGGTCAACGTCAGTCTGCACCAGGGTTCGCCCGACCAGGTGGCGCGGATGGTGATCGACGAGGTTGCCGAGATCGGCATCGCCACCGAGTCGCTCTCGGACTACCAGGAACTGGTCACCCTGCCCTGCTACGAGTGGCAGCATGTGCTGGTGCTGCCGACGGATCACCCGCTGGTCAAGAAGGAGCGCATCACCCTGGAAGACCTGGCCGGCGAGCCCATCATCACCTACCACCCGTCATTCACGGGCCGCACCCGCATCGACAGCGCGTTTGCACAGCGCAAGCTGCAGCCGCGCGTGGCCCTGGAGGCGATCGATTCGGACGTGATCAAGACCTATGTGCGCCTGGGCCTGGGCATCGGGATCGTCGCCGAGATGGCCATGCGCGACGACGGCACCAACAGTGACCTGGCCGTTCGCCCGCTGGGCCTGCTGTTTGGCCAGAACGTGGCCCGCGTCGCCTTCAAGCGCAGCGCCTACCTGCGCAATTTCGTGTACAAATTCGCCGAGCTGCTGTCCGATCGGCTCGACCGCAACCTGATCGCCAAGGCCATGAGCGGCCACGCCAGTGACTACGAGTTATGAAAACTTGCGGGACAGATCTTCAGCTCTGTCCCCAACTGACCAGGGAATCCGCATGAGCACCGAGCGCACGCCCGCAATCCAGACCAAACTGCCCGCCGTCGGCACCACCATCTTCACCGTCATGTCCGCCCTCGCCGCGGAAAAAGGCGCGGTGAACCTGGGCCAGGGCTATCCCGATTTCGACTGCGATCCGCGCCTGGTGGGGGCGGTGACCGAAGCCATGGCCGCCGGCCTGAACCAGTACCCGCCGATGCCCGGCATCCCATCGCTGCGGGACGCCGTGGCCGCGAAGATCGAGGCCTTGTACGGGCGCCGCTACGACCCGGCTTCGGAGATCACCATCACGGCCGGCGCCACCCAGGCCATCATCACGGCCATTCTGGCAGTGGTGCGGCCCGGCGACGAAGTCATCGTCCTGGAACCTTGCTATGACAGCTACGTTCCCAATATCGAGCTGGCCGGCGGCACCGTGGTGCGCGTGCCGCTCGTGCCCGGCAGCTTTCGGCCGGACTTCGGCAAGATCGCCGCCGCCATCAACGGCAAGACGCGGGCCCTGGTGATCAACAGCCCGCACAACCCCAGCGGGACAGTCTGGTCGCAGGCCGACATGCTGGCGCTGCAGGAGCTGCTGGCGCCCACCGACGTGCTGCTGATCAGCGACGAGGTGTACGAGCACATGGTGTTCGACGGCCAGCAGCACCAGAGCGCGGCGCGCTTTCCGGGGCTGGCAGCGCGGGCGTTCATCGTCTCCAGCTTCGGCAAGACGTATCACGTCACCGGCTGGAAAGTCGGCTATGTGGCGGCGCCGGCGTCGCTCTCGGCCGAGTTTCGCAAAGTGCATCAGTTCAACGTGTTCACGGTGAACACCCCGGTGCAGCATGGCCTGGCCCGCTACATGGCCGACCCGCAACCGCACCTGCAGTTGTCCGCGTTCTACCAGCGCAAGCGCGATCTGTTCCGCGAAGGGCTCAAGCGCACACGCTTGCGAGTGATGCCCGGCGAGGGGACCTACTTCCAGTGCGTCGGCATCGAAAGTGTCAGCGACCTGGGCGAGTCCGAGTTCTGCCAATGGCTCACCAGCGAGATCGGTGTGGCGGCCATCCCGCTGTCGGCGTTCTACGGCAACGGGTTCGACCAGCGGGTGGTGCGATTCTGCTATGCCAAGAAGGACGAGACGCTCAATACGGCGCTCGATCGCTTGGCCAAACTGTGAGCGCGGGGCACTACCGCCGTGCCCCACCCCGTCCGCAGCGTGTCAGCATTGGATCGAGTTCTTGCAGAATTTCGCGAGTTCCCGCACCACGGCCCTGCCGGCCACTGCATCCCTCGCCTTCGGGCCGACTTCCAGGCTCAGCTTCATCTCGTACTTCTTGAAAAAGTCGTCGAACAGCTCACCCCCCAGCGTGGCGTAGGCCGTCAGCGTATCGGCGGCGGGGTCATGCGTCAGCAATATCGCGCACAAGGGCTGCGGCGCCGGCCCGGATAAAACCTCGGCGCCGCGCGCGGGGTCATATTGGCTGTGGTCGGCGCAGCAGTGGATCAGCTCATCCTGCACGCCGCGCTGGGCCCGGGTCTTGCGGAAACTGATGAAGCTCACCTCACGCGTGGGATAGACCAGCTGATGTGCACAGATGGCCGAATACGCCACCACGCTGCGACGCGCGCCCACCCCGCCCGGCCACGCATAGGCATCGCGGCTGCGGGTGCTGAGCGCCTGGGGCTCGGCCCGCTTGCCGAGGTCCAGCAGGAACACCGGCGTCGCCTCGTACGGGTAGTGAAAGACATAGTTGGTGAGCGGCTTCAGGCCCGAGGCCTTGATCGGGTCGCCCAGATCGTTCACCAGGAGCGCGCGCGAATAGGCCCGGGGTTTGGCATCGGCGGCGAACGCCGGCAGCGATGCCGCGGCGGTAATGCACGCCGCGCCGGCCGTGCATGATTCGATGAAACTGCGTCGATCCATGTGTGAGGAAAGTAGACCACGCGAACGGCGGCTGTCAAATGGGCTTTTTACCGAAGACCAAAGTAGGCATCCGGACATCCCCCGGCTCAATGGGTCAGTTGGGTCCAGGCCTTGTCCAGTCGCTTGACGCTCACCGGCTGCGGCGTGCGCAGCTCCTGGGCAAAGAAGCT
>JAKFEZ010000176.1:0-3110 GCA_036675435.1 Ramlibacter sp.
TGGGCCTGGGCTTCTTCCAGGGTCAGCACGGGGGTGACGCAGGCGTCGGCGTGTTCGAAGCGTTCGGTCCAGTACGCCAGTGGTCGCGTAGCCACCAGTGCGGCGACGTCGGCGCACAAGGCGGCGTTCTCCGGCGAGCCGGGCGTTTGGCCGCGCTGCCAGTGACGCTCGATCCAGGCGGGCCGTTCGAACACCTCGCATGCGGTCTTCCAGAACTTGAATTCGAGAGCGCCTACCGCGAGATGACGGCCATCGGCGGTGGCGTAGAGGTTGTAGCAAGGCAGGCCGCCGTTGAGCAGGTCTTCGCCTGCACGTGGCGCGCGCCCCAGCGCGGGCGCGAGCAGGGCCGAGGTCGCCTTGGGCAGGGCCAGGTGCGCGTGCACGCCATGGGTCATGCTGATGTCGATGTGGCGACCTTGGCCGCGACGCTGTGCGTCGAACACCGCGGCGAGGAGCGCAACGCAGGCCATCGAACTGCCGCCGGCCATGTCGCCCCATTGCACGTTGGACAGGGCCAGTTCGCCGGTGGGCGCGCGCATCTGGTCGAGCGCGCCGGACATGGCCATGAAATTCAGGTCGTGCCCTGCCCGCAGCGACCACGCACCGTGCTGGCCGTAGCCGGTGATCGATACCATCACCAGCTTCGGATTGATCGCCTTGAGGCGGTCGAAGTCCAGGCTTAGCGAGCGCAGGATGCCGGGACGGAAGCTGTCGACCATGACCTCGGCCTCGGCCAGCCAGCCACGCAAACGGTCCAGGTCCGCAGGCTGACGGAAGTCGATGCGGCGGCTTTCCTTGCCGTGGTTGAGTGCATCGAACAAAGGCCCGAGCGGCCGGGTGGGATCGCCTTCCGGCGGTTCGACCTTGACGATCTCTGCACCTAGATCGGCCAGCATCCGCGTGCAGAAGGGGCCCGGCAGGTTGCGGGTGAGATCGATCACACGCAGGCCGGCAAGCAATCCGCCCAGCGAGTTGCGAGCGCCGATCGCAGTGCTCACGCAGCGCCCTCGAAACGCCCGCCTTCGGCCGCCTGTCTGACCACGATCGCCGCGGGCGCGAAGCGGGCGCCATAGCGTTCGGCCAGCTCACGCGAACGCTCGACGAAGCGCGCCGCGCCCATGGCGTTGATGAACTGCAGCGCGCCGCCGTGGAAGGGCGCGAAGCCCCAGCCGAAGATCGAACCGATGTTGCCGTCGGCCACCGAGCGCAGCACGTTCTCCTCGAAGCAGCGCGCGGCCTCATTGGCCTGCACGAACATCAGGCGATCGATCAGTTCCTGCTGCACCGGCTGCGTGGCTGCGGTCGGATAGAGCTTGGTCAGTTCCGGCCACAAGGTCTTGTCCTTGCCATCGTAGTCGTACAGACCCTTGCCGATCTTCTTGCCGATGCGGCCATGGGTACCGCCCACCATATGCAGCACCGCTTCACCCGGATGCGGGGGCGAGGACTTGCCCTCGGCGGCGAGATCCTTGCGGGTCTGTTCGCTGATGTGCAGCGACAGGCTCAGCGAGACCTCGTCCTGCAGCGCCAGCGGCGGCATCGGCATGCCGGCCTTGATTCCGGCCACCTCGATCGAACGCGGATGCACGCCTTCGCCGAGCATGGCCATGGCTTCCATCACGTAGGTGGCGAACACCCGCGAGGTGTAGAAGCCGCGGCTGTCGTTGACCACGATCGGGGTCTTGCCGATCTGCAGCACGTAGTCGAAACCGCGCGCCAGGGTCTCGTCCGAGGTCTGTGCGCCGACGATGATCTCGACCAGCGGCATCCTGTCCACCGGCGAGAAGAAATGCAGCCCGATGAAATTCGCCGGGCGCGCGCTGGCCCTGGCCAGGCCGGTGATCGGCAGGGTGGAAGTGTTGGAGGCGTACACGGCGTCGGCGGCGATCACCGCTTCGGCGTTCTGCGTGCACGCGGCCTTGATCTCGCGGTCCTCGAACACCGCCTCGACCACCAGGTCGCAGCCTTGCAGGTCTTCGTAGCGGGTGGTCGGCGTGATCCGCGCCAGCAGCGCGTCGCGCTTGTCGGCCGTGCTCTTGCCGCGCGACACGGCCTTGTCGAGCAGGCCTTGTGAATACGCCTTGCCCCGCTCCGCGTTCTCGATCGTGGTGTCGAGCAACACCACCTCGATGCCGGCCTTGGCCGATACGTAGGCGATGCCCGCGCCCATCATGCCGGCGCCGAGGATGCCGACCTTCCTGACCTTGCCCGCGGGCACGCCGCCCGGACGCGACTGGCCCTTCTTGATCGAATTGAGCTGGTGCCAGAGTGTGCCGATCATGTTCTTCGATTCCTGCGAAACCGCGCAGGCGGCGAAGTAGCGCGACTCGACCTGCGAGGCGGCGTCGAAATCCAGCAGGCCGCCTTCGAACAGGCAGGACATGATGTGGGTGACCGCGGGGTAGTTGCCGTGCGCCTTGGTGTTGGCGATGGAAGGCGCGATCGCCAGCAGCTGGACCACGCCCGGATGCTTGCTGTCGCCGCCGGGGATGCGGAACCCCGGCTTGTCCCAGGGCTGCACCGGCCGCGGATTGGCCAGGCACCACGCGCGCGATTTCTGCAGCAGTTCTTCGCGACTGGCGGCGAGGTCGTTGACCAGGCCCAGGCCCTTGGCCTCGGTGGCGCGCAGTTCGGTGCCCTGGGTGATCAGTTCGAAACCCTTCTGGATGCCGATCATGCGCGGCAGGCGCTGGGTGCCGCCGCCGCCGGGCAACAGGCCGAGCTTGACCTCGGGCAGGCCCAGCTTGAGCGCGGGATCGTCCAGGGCGAAGCGCGCATGGCAGGCCAGCGCGACTTCCAGACCACCGCCCAATGCGGTGCCGTTGAGCGCGGCCACCACCGGCTTGCCGCACTTTTCGATCCGGCGCAGCAGCAGCTTCATCTCTTCGCAGAGCTTGAAGGCCTCTTCGGCGGTTTCGATCCTTGTGAGCTGGTCGATGTCGGCGCCGACGATGAAGGTTGGCTTGCCTGAAACGAGTACGAGGCCCTTGATGCCCTCTTCCGTCTCCAGTCGCTCGACGACGGCGGCGAAGGGCAGGATCAGGTCGGGATTGAGCACGTTCATGGCGCGGCCGGGCTGGTCGAAGGTGACCAGGCCAATGCCATCGGCG